>JAFGFF010000144.1 GCA_016931075.1 Pirellulales bacterium
CACCTTTTGCCGGAACGGCCCTCCGGGTGCTTCGCACAAAAGGTGCCTGGCACCTTTTCCGTCGCTGACCGATTTTGCCGGGGGGATTTCGCCAGATGGGCGCGATGCGGTTTCTCGTCTGTCCACCGGACCGTATCCGCCCGGAAGTGGCCGAGTTGGCCTACATGGCCGGCTTCGAGCGGATTCCCTGGCGGACGCGCGCCCGGTGGATCAACGGCCAGTTGATCGTCGAGCGGTCGGCTTCCGACTCGGGCAACATGTTCGTGCCCTGGCCGGTCGAGGGGCACGGCGTAGTGACCCTTTCGACGGCCAGTCTGATGGAACGGGCCGAGCCGTACTACCTCCCGCTGGAGCTGGCCCGGGGCAAGATCGCCCAGACCCGAAACCAGCTTGCCGACTGGCAGGCGATCGGCCTGGTCGTGCCGCAGTCCGTCCATACCAAGCTGGACGAGGCGATGGCCCAATTCATCCTGGCCGTGGGGGGACCGCCCGGCGGGGAAGAGTCGACCGCCGCGGCCGAGACGGCGTTGCGGCTTGTGCTGGACGCCGGGGCCCTGCTGGCCGAGTGCTACGCCGAACAGGCCCTGACCGTCCGCCGGCGTCAGAACCTCGCCCAGACTCGACTCCTGGGCGTCGACCTGGGCGTGACGATACTCGACGAGCACGCGGCCGAGGCGGTCGTCGACGCCTTCAACGCCGCCCGAGTGACGATGGCCTGGCGCGAAATCGAAACGAGCGAAGGCAGCCGCGACTGGGAGATTTTTGACAAGCAACTCGCCTGGTGTCGCAAGCAAGGGCTGCCTGTCTGCGGGGGGCCGTTGCTGCAATTGACCACCGGCTCGTCCCCCGACTGGCTCTACCTGTTCGAAGGCGATTTCGCCGCGCTGCAGGCGTCGGTCTCCGATTTCGTCGAAGCCACGGTCACGCGATACAAGGGCCAGATCGATTTGTGGCAGTGCGGCGGCCGGATCAACACGGGCGAGACGCTTTCGCTGCACGAGGAAGAGCAGGTCCAGTTGGCCGTGCAGGTCGTCGAACAGGTCCGCGCGCTCGATCCGCACACGCCGATGGTCGTCTCGTTCGACCAGCCCTGGTCCGAATACGTCGCCCGGCGAGACGTCGATTTTCCGCCGTATTATTTCGCCGACTCGCTGGTCCGGGCCAACCTGGGGCTGGCGGGCCTGATGCTCGAACTCAACTGGGGCTATCAGCCCGGCGGGACGTTGCCCCGCGATCCGCTGGACCTGAGCCGCACGCTGGACCTCTGGAGCGGCTTGGGAATGCCGCTGTATCTGTCGGTGTGCGTGCCCAGCGGGTCGCATTCCGATCCGTTTGCCCGATCGAAGGCCCTGCCGCTGGGTCCGGAGCGGAACGTCCGCACCCAGCAGTTGTGGTTGGCCCGCCATCTACCGGTCGTCCTGGCCAAGCCGTACGTCCGGGGCATCTTCTGGGGCCAACTGCACGACTACGCCCCGCACGACTTCGCCCACGGCGGGCTGTTCGATCTCCGCCGCCACCCGAAACCGGCCCTGCGAACACTGGCCTCGCTGAAGCGGGCGTGCTTCTGACCCGGGACACGCTGCTAGGGTTGCACTGCCGGGACTCGGTGCGATTTACCGTCCTTCGCCGGCATTCGGGTCAGCCGGTTCAGCGGGTCCCACCTCATTTCACTCTCCAAAGCAGCCATTCGAGGAACGCCCCCTCCTCCGAGTGGATGCTGCGCCTTGAGCGGCTTTGCCAGTGTAGGCGAGGCAACCTATGGTTTTAGCGACGGTGCCCTCGGTGTGGGGGGACCATGCGATGCGAACGAAATCCACGTAATTCAAAAGGACCATTCCCATGGCCTATCTCTGGACTCCCGCTCTGGCCACCGGCGTTGCCGAGGTCGATCAACAACACCAGGAGCTGTTCCGCCAGGTCAACGCGTTGGCCGACGCGATGCGTCAGGGCGAAGGCAAAGGCTCGATCGAGCAGACACTCGACTTCCTGGCCAACTACGCCCTGCAGCACTTCGCGTCCGAAGAGCAGCACATGAGCCAAATGAACTGTCCGGCGGCTGCCGAAAACAAAAAAGCCCACGACCAATTCCTCGCCAAGTTCCGCGAGATGCGCGAGAAGCTGGACACCTCGGGCGTCAGCAGCACGCTGGCCATCGAGATGCACGACTTCCTGGGCAATTGGCTCGTGAACCACATCCAGAAGATCGACTGTCAGTTGCAGCCCTGCGCGGCCGGCGCGCGGTGAGTTGAGCGTCGCTTCGAGAAGGAGAAGCCGTGTTCGATACCGTGACCGATCCTGGGCAGGACGCCGACCTGTTGCGTCGCGGTCGTTACGGCGTGATCGAAACACGCGGCGGCGAGTTGGTGCGGATCCGTCTCCGCCCGTTTCCGAAGCTGATTTCGGCCCCCGAGGTCCTTTTGCTCGGGGGCCTTTTTCATCGACACCGACGGGGCGACTGGTGCCGGCTCTACTACGCGCAGCCGTGGCGGTTCCCCAACTTTCTGGCGATACAATACATCGTCTCGGCCCACGGGACGTCCTACCGGACGTTTCGCCGGGCGGTCGAGGCGGTCGACGAGATCGCCCGCATCAAACAGTCGGACGCTTTGCTTTGCGAGCTGACCGCGCCGCGTCTGACCGGTCGGATCATGGAGCGCTGGGGCTGGGAGTCACATTGTCCCTCCCGTTGGCGTCGCCACTACATCAAGCGCTTCTACGGCACCTACCCGGCCCGGCCTGCGTGGTTGGGGCAATTGGGCAATCCGGGGTCTTGAGTCTCGTTCAGGGTGACGCTAACTAAGCACCCATTCTTGCCGTCTCTGCATACTTGGCGACTTGGCCTTTTGGGAAAGTGGGTCCGCGCCCTACTTGACATTTGACGCGTAGGAGTTCAATTGTTGGTAATCTGTTTCAAACAGCGGATAGAGAGAATTCGCAGGCAAACAACATGCGATCAGGATTCCGAATAACAACAAGCAAGGGGGTATGAACATGAGTGACTCGAAGAAGAAACTGACCAACAACGTCGGCGCCCCGGTGGCCGACAATCAGAACGTCATGACGGCGGGCCCGCGTGGGCCCATGCTGTTGCAAGACGTCTGGTTCCTCGAGAAGCTGGCCCATTTCGATCGCGAAGTGATCCCCGAACGTCGGATGCACGCGAAGGGTTCCGGCGCCTACGGCACGTTTACCGTGACGCACGACATTACCGCCTACACCAAGGCGAAGATCTTTTCCGCGGTGGGTAAGAAGACCGATCTCTTCATCCGCTTCTCCACGGTGGCTGGGGAACGCGGCGCCGCCGACGCGGAACGCGACATTCGCGGATTCGCGATCAAGTTCTACACCGAGGAAGGCAACTGGGACCTGGTGGGCAACAACACGCCCGTGTTTTTCCTCCGCGATCCGCTGAAATTCCCCGACCTGAATCATGCCGTGAAGCGGGATCCTCGCACCAACCTGCGCAGCGCGAGGAACAACTGGGACTTCTGGACCTCGTTGCCCGAGGCGTTGCACCAGGTGACGATCACCATGAGCGAACGGGGCATCCCGCTCTCGTATCGTCACATGAACGGCTATGGCAGCCACACCTACAGCCTGATCAACGCGAAAAACGAGCGGTTCTGGGTCAAGTTCCATCTGAAGACGCAGCAGGGGATCAAGAACCTGACCGACCAGGAGGCCGAGGCGATTATCGGAAAGTGCCGCGAAAGCCACCAGCGGGACCTGTTCGACAGCATCGAAAAAGGCGACTTTCCCAAGTGGAACATGAAGATCCAACTCGTCCCGGAAAAAGACGCCGCAAAGTTCCCGTTCAATCCGTTCGACCTGACCAAGGTCTGGCCTCACAAGGACTATCCGCTGATCGACGTCGGCGTGCTCGAACTGAACAAAAACCCGGAGAACTATTTCGCCGAAGTCGAACAGGCGGCGTTCAATCCGGCCAACATCGTGCCGGGCATTGGTTTCTCGCCCGACAAAATGCTCCAGGGGCGGCTCTTCTCCTACGGCGACGCCCAACGGTATCGGCTGGGCGTGAATCACCATTTGATTCCAGTCAATCAGGCACGTTGTCCGGTACAGGCCTTCCATCGCGACGGGGCCATGCGGGTTGACGGCAACTACGAAGGCACTCTGGGCTACGAGCCGAACAGCTACGGCCAGTGGCAGGAACAGCCCGAGTTCCGCGAACCGCCTCTTGCCCTGGAAGGCGCGGCCGATCATTGGAGCCATCGCGAAGACGACGATGACTACTACTCCCAGCCACGCGCGCTCTTCCAGATGATGAATCCCGCACAGCAAAAGGCACTTTTCGAGAACACGGCGCGGGCGATGGGCGATGCGCCGAAAGAGGTCAAGATCCGCCACATCACCAACTGCATGAAGGCCGACCCGGCCTACGGCAACGGTGTTGCGGCGGCACTCGGCATTGCCGCGAGCGAGATCCCGAACTAGATCGAGCTACGTTTTCGAGTCGTGATCTTCGGCGTCCCGTGGCTGTTCCTTTAGCAGGAACGGCCACGGGGGTGCGTCGAGCGTCGGGGTAGTCGGGACCGGGGCAATCACCGAAACCGGAGGCACGGCTGGTGTTGGCGGGACCGTGGTCTCCGGAGTCTCTGAAACGGCCGCCTCGGGCGGCAGCGGCTCGGGCGGTCCCAGGTCTCCGAAGAGGGTCTGACGGAGTCGCCCCAGCCGGGCGGCCTGTGTCCGCAACGAGGGAGCAAGCCGGTTCGGGCCAAGCCAGACGGGTTCGAGAAAGACACGTGCAGGATCGTCCAGCTTCTGATGTCGGGCGATGCTCCAAAGGATCCAACGGTCGGGCCAGCCAAGGCGATGCAGACGGCACAGTCCCCAAAATAACCGGGCCGGACTGTGGAAACGCCGCCGACGCCCTCGCCGGTTCAGATACCACGACCATAGGACCATGATGCCCAATACCGCGCCAAAGATCACGCCGAACAACACCCACTGCTCGGTCTTCAACGTGGGTGGACCTTGCCGAACGCGCCGCGAGGCGTCCTCGAGAATGTTTTGGCCGAGCAGAAGTGCCATAAGGGTCGTGGTTGCGTGCATTGAAACGACTGCTTTCCTGCTAGAACTCGAAAATCGGATTCTCGGAGAACGGCATTCCGTCGTCGTCGCCGGTCATGCTCGAGGGAGGCAAGTCCTTCCAGTCCTCGACGGCGCGTTGGGCCGCCCCGACGACCGCCGGGCTGGGGTCCTTGATTGCCCGGTGGATGGCCTTGAAAGCGTCGCGCGTTCCCCATTCGGCCAGGACGTCGATCGCTTTGATACGGACCAGGTGGTCCTCGTCGTGCCTCAGGACGTTGATGACCTCGCGCTCCATCACGTCCATGGCCCCGATCGTGTCGATGGCCTGAAGCGCGCGGAGCCGGTGTGTTCGCAGGCCCGAGACCAATTCCTCGCGAAGCCGTGATATGGTCTGCGAATCGAGCTTCCGGACGAGCTTGCCCGTGCGCAGTCGCACGTCGGGCTCCAACGTGTCGAACATCATCAAATAGCGGTCGATCCGGAACTCGTCGAGGCTTTCGCGGACGGCTTGCTGGACCTCGGGATGAGGGCTGTCGGCCAGGTCGAGCACCTGGTTCAGGATGCCGGGGATGCTTCGGGCACGGAGTTGCCGGACGATGTTGGCCTGGACCAGGGGATCGTCGTCGCTCAGCGCCGCGACGGCCAGTTCGTTGGCTTCGACGCCGGTGAATTCCTCGAGCGCCACGGACGCGACCCGCCGGCTGTCCGTCTTGCCGTAGAGCAAGAGGAACTGAATCAGACTGAACGCCTGACGCCGGGGAACACGCGAACCGACGGCGAATTGAATCGCGGCCGCTTGCTCCGGTCCGTTCAGCTCGGAAAGGATCGGGACCGGGTTATTGAGCCAGGGGATCGATTCGATCCGCCTGAGGTTCCGCGCGACGCTCTGGGACGGCGCCCAACCGATCTTTTTCAGGACTTGTCGCAGGAAAGGGAGATCGTAACGATTGCCGATCACCGAAAGGACGGCCGAGCAGGCGGTCATGTCGTCCAGGCAACTCAGCAGCAGGCGAATCACGCCCTCGTGAGGGGATTTCGCCAGGATGTCCAACACCGTGAGGAAGGCCGGATGGTAAGGATCGCCGACGATGTTGCGGAACGTCTCGTTGTCGCGTCGAGCCAGGATGAGAAACGCCTCGACGATTTCGACCCGCTTGTGCTGAAGATATTGAGCCACCGACGATTCCACCGCGGTCAGGACATGGTCGCATATCATCTGCGGATCGCGCCGCCGCCTCGGATCGACCGGCGCGGTCAACTCGCCGTACAAGGCGTAGACCAGCTCTTGCAGCGTCTTCAAAAGCGTGGGAGCGTTCGGGTTGGTCCGGTCGGCCAGGGCATTCAACAGGGTGGGAATCAGGTCGTATTCCAGGAACCAGAGGGCAACCCGGCATCCGTTGCGGCAGACCTGGGCGTCGGCGTCCAACACGGCGTCGCGGACCGCCTGGCTCATGAGCCGGCCGTTGTCGCGGACCGCCTGCTGGGCGGCCTGGTCAAACCGGTGAAGCCGGCGGACGATTTCGCGGTGCCCGACCAACCCCCGCCGTTGGAGGACCGCCCCCAGCGCCCGATCGCGGATCTCCCGATAGTCGGAGTCCAGCGCCCCGACGAGAACGCGCACAGCGGCCTCGTTTTCGGTCGTTGCAAGCCAATCGATCGTGGTTTGCACGCTTCGACTCACAGCGCAGTATCTCCCTAGAACAGTTTTCCTCGTCCTCGATCGACCCATCGTAGGGGTAAAATCCAGCCTAATAGGAATAATTGATACAAATCGCGCCTTTTGCCTATGCGGTAAACTTTGGCACCGCTTGATTTCGGGGCCCGATTCGGCCAAACTTAGGGAAGTTTGCCCGACCTCCGGGCTAGGGGCTGCTGAAAAGGGTGCCACTGCTGGCTTGTCCAGCAGTGCAAAGTGGAGGTGGAGGAAGCCGGAGGAAAGCACTGCTGGGCAAGCCAGCAGTGGCACCCCGGGGCCGAATCTGCCCAAATGCCGGGCCGATCGCCTGCCCTGGAATTGCCGGAATCGGAACCCGGCCTGCATGCCTGACGTCTTATGGTATGCCGTTGCGTCCCGTATCCCCCCCATGGAGACAGCCATGTCCATGCCGAGCAATGCGGTCGAGACGTTAAACCGCGATTGGCTTCCACTCCGCGCCGCCCTGATCGACCTGGCGGCCACGTTGGACCGGATCGACCGCGCCGAGGGGTCGGTCGACGAGGACGCCCGATGGGCCCAGATCCAGCAGAGCCTGGCCGTGTTGAGCGCGCCCGAGGCCAATCGGGCCGAACAGATCCAGTTGATTTTCTCCCTCCCCTACGAGCCGAACTGGCGGCCCTGAATCCCTGAAGCGTAGGAACCCACGGCATGGACTTCATCGATCCCCACATCCACATCGCCTCGCGCACGACCGACGACCTGGCCGTGATGGCCAAGATGGGCTGCCGCGCGGTGGCCGAGCCGGCCTTCTGGATGGGCTACGACCGCAGCGGCGTGAACAGCTTTCACGACTATTTCCGGCAGTTGACCGAGTGGGAGCCGCGCCGGTGCGCCAACTTCGGGATCGACCACTACAGTTGGATGGGCATCAACGCCAAAGAGGCCGAAGACGTTGGTTTTTCACGCGAAGTGATCGCCGAATTGCCCTCGTTTCTCGACCGGCCCACCGTGCTGGGCATCGGCGAGATCGGCCTGCACAAGTGCACCCGCAACGAAGTCGCGACGCTCGAGCTGCTGATCGACCTGGCCTTGTCGCGCGGCGAAATGATGGTCTTCCACACGCCTCACCTAGAGGACAAGTACAAGGGAACGCGGATGATCCTGGACCTGTTGCGAGGCGACCGTCGTGTCGACCCGGCCCGGGTGTGCATCGACCACTGCGAGGAGCATACGATTCGGCTGGCGCTCGAAGAGGGCTACTGGGCCGGCGTGACGCTCTATCCCGTGACCAAGGCCAACCCGCGACGGCTGGTCGATCTGGTCGAGATGGTCGGTCCGGATCGGCTGTTGGCCAACTCGTCGGCCGACTGGGGCCCCTCTGACCCCCTTGCAGTGCCGGAAGTGGTCGCTTCGATGCGTCGCCGTGGTCACCCTTTTTCAACGATCCATCAGTTGGTTTGGGATAATCCCGTTGCCTTTCTCGGCCAGAGCGCCCATTTCCACGCTCCAATCTGAGGCCGAAATGCAATTGCTTATGTAGAAGGTGTTGACGTCGCGTCAATGCCAGCGGTGAGTGTTTTGGCAAGACGCCAACGCTGTCTCATCTCGCCACTACGGAGTGGCTCCCCCCACCTATCGCGGTTGCACATTGTCGGAACACAAGATATTATCAATAGTGACAGACAAAAAGGTGAAACCCGCTTCTAGAGGGGGTCGATCGGGGCGGGCGCGCCGAGAGAGGAATGGGCCCATGTCCGACGTCATGGTCAGTATTCCGGCAATGAGACTGGTCCGTTTGCTGGTAGGGCGAGAACCGCAATCGGTGGCGGATTTGATCGACGCTGCTGGGGTCACCCGGACGGCAGTTACCGAACAGCTTGCGGAGCTAGTAGCTGCCGGCTTTGTACGCCGGACAACGGAACGGCACATTGGCCGGGGACGTCCTCGCCACCTCTTCCAGGCGACCAACGCCGTGCTCTTCCTGTTGCTCAATGCGCAGGAAGGGGAACAGAACCCGGTCGGCCCGATTCTTTGGAGAGCGATCCGGAGCGTCGGTGGGCAGTCACTGGTCGAACAAGTGATCGATGCGGCCGCCAGCGAATTGGCCGAGACCTACGCCCGGCGCATTACGGCAACCGCGCCCGAGAAACGCCTGGCCCAGATGGCCGAGCTGTTGACGGACGAGGGTCTCGTGGTCGAGGTGGAAGCCGATCAGGGCAAAGGAAGCGTCGTGCTGCGAAAGCGAAGTTGTTCGCTCATCGGCCTGTTCGAAGACTGCCAGAGCGTCTGTTCATTGGACGAACGGGTGATCTCGAAAGTCGTCGGCCAGCCCGTCCGCCGGATTGCGTGCCGACACGAAGGGGACGCCTGCTGTGTCTTCGAACTGATCCTGGCGAAGCAGGGATACAACGTTCAAGACTTGGGCGGGTTCACCAAAGAGGACAGTCTCATGCTTCCGGTTTGCAGGCCGGGTGCAAACGGACGATCCTTTGACTGAAGAACCATACGGTTTCCAGGTGAACCCTGACGGGAGTTCCTCGAGTCTTGGAATCACACGACGCTAGTCTTCTTGATACTCGTCCCGGAATCACTCCGGATTCCTCGCGCCGGACGTTCGTTTCACGGTTGGTCCGGGTATTGGGCTTGGGCGTGCCGGTGCTACTGTTGGTTGGCCTGGGCCTGTTGGTGGCCGATTGGGCCATCACGGTGCCGGCCGACGCCAAGGCCACCTACGTCGGACGCGAGGCGTGCCGGGAATGCCATCCGAACGAGTGCGATCTTTGGGCCGGCTCGGATCACGATCGGGCGATGGACCTGGCCACGCCGGAAACCGTGCTGGGGGACTTCAACAACGCCTCGTTTACCCATTTTGACGTCACGTCGACGATGACGCGCGAGGGGGACAAGTTCCGCGTCCGGACCGACGACGCCCAGGGCAAAATGCAGACGTTCGACGTGAAGTACGTCTTCGGCGTCCGCCCGTTGCAGCAGTACCTGGTCGAGTATCCCGACGGTCGCGTGCAATGCCTGCCGCTGGCTTGGAACACGGAGAAGAAAGAGTGGTATCACCTCTATCCCAAGGAGCCCATTCCACACACCGACATTCTTCATTGGACCAAGCCGGCCCAAAACTGGAACTACATGTGCGCCGAGTGCCACTCGACGAACCTGCAAAAAAACTTCGAACTCAAGTCGGACACCTACCGGACGACGTTCAGCGAGATTGACGTGAGTTGCGAGACGTGTCACGGCCCAGGCAGCCTGCATGTCCAGTTAGCCGAGTCGCCCGGGGTGTTCTGGGATCGGAAGATCGGTTACGGCCTGCCGAACTTGAAATCGTCCGATTCAAAGGTCGAGATCGAGACCTGCGCGCCGTGCCATTGCCTGCGACGTGTTATCTATCCCGATTTCAAGCCTGGCGAGCCTTTGCTGGATTATATGGTGCCCACGTTGCTGGACACGCCTCACTACTACCCCGACGGTCAGATCCTCGAAGAGGACTACGTCTATGGGTCGTTCATCCAGAGCAAGATGTATCACAACAACGTGCGGTGCAGCAACTGCCACGACCCGCACACGCTGCTGGTGAAGTTCTCGACCAAAGTCAACGATCCGACCAACAAACTCTGCTGCCAGTGCCACCTGAAAACGAAATACGACACGCCGCAACACCATTTCCATCCGGACGCGACCCAGCCAGGCACGAAGTGCGTCGAATGCCACATGCCGGAGCGGACGTACATGGTTGCCGATCCTCGCCGCGACCACAGCCTTCGGATTCCCCGGCCCGACCTGACGGTCGATTTGGGCGTGCCCAACGTCTGCACCGGATGCCATCACGACGAAGCCAAGGGCGAGACGCCCCAATGGGCGGCTGATTGGGTCGAAAAATGGTACGGCAAGCGGAAGGGCCCTCGCCACTTCGCCTATGCCATCGCCGCCGGCCGGGCGGGCGACCCCAAGGGCGAGGCCATGCTGATCGAGTTGCTGAAACGTCAGGACATCAGCGCGATGGTCCGTGCCAGCGCGTTGCTTCTGGTGGCTCAATACCGGTCGCCTGACACGTATGCGATGTTGCAGCAAGGCCTGGAGCATGAAGACGCCCTGGTTCGGACAGCAGCCGTTCGCGGCATGGAAGTCGCCTACGCCGATCCGGTCATTGGCCGGTCGTTCCCTCCCTTCGAGTTGCTAAGCCCCCTGTTGTGCGACCCAATCCGATCCGTTCGAGTTGAAGTTGCCAGGATCATGGCCAAGGAGCCGAGCCAGCGTTTCAACGCGGCGGATCGAAAAGCATTTGATGCGGCGCTTGCCGAATACGTGAAAGGCCAACAGTACCTGTCCGATCGGCCGGAATCGCACCTGAACATGGCCGTTCTCCACGAGGACCAAGGCCATTTGGCCAATGCCGAGGCGAGTTACCGCACGGCGCTGCGTCAAAACCCGAATCAGCGTGAAGCGCTGTCCAACCTGGCTCGGCTCTTTGATGAGTTGAATCGGCAGGACGAGGCCGAAGTCATGCTCCGTCGTCTGATCAAGCTCATGCCCGACGCGCCAGAGCCACACTACAATTTGGGATTGGTCCTGGGCACCGATAAAAACCGTCTGAACGAAGCCGCCTCGGAGTTCCGTATCGCCATCAAGCTCGATCCTCGAAACCCTCAGTACTACTACAACCTGGGCATGGCGCTGCAACTGTTGAAGCAACCGGCCAAGGCTGAAAAGTGCCTGGTGCACGCCCTGCGCATGGCTCCCACTTTGCCCAAGTATCTCGACACTCTCGAATGGTTCTACAATCAAAATAATGATCGCCAAAAAGCCCTCGCGTGTCTGCGGCTTCGTCAGCTCCCGCCGGGCAGTCCGCAGGCTAGGGAGATCCTCGAGACGATTCTGGACAAGACCGAGTCGGACAAAGTGAACCCGCGCGAAACAAAGCCGCAAGAAACGAAGCCGGATGAAACGAAACCGGATAAAACCAAGCCGGATAAGATAAAGTCGTCCGACTGAAATGCTCCCCTCTCCCTTTGGGAGAGGGTGGCGGCGCAGCCGCCGGGTGAGGGCGGGCGGATTCGTGGCCAGTGGTTAGAAATATTGGGTTCCCGATATCGACCACCTCTGTAGGGAACGCCCTCTGTGGCGTTCCGGTTTTGAGGTAACAATCCCGCGAAAACCGCAGGAACGCCACAGAGGGCGTTCCCTACAGTGTGTGTGGTGCTACTTTCGCAGCGGATGGGAATGTTGGCGAGGCGGTCCCGGGACGTGCCCATCTGTCGTTGACCAGACATCTGGACATGGCGCTGCGTACCCGATTTCAACAGGCTGCAAAACCCCTTGAAATCCAGGCCTTTCGCTGCGGCCCCCCGCCTTGGTTATTGCTATTTCTGCCATCGGGATCATTATAGAAGAAACGGTACAGGGTCGTGCTAACGCGGCACGACGGGCTAGCAAAGCCCGCTGTTCGACCGGAGCTCTCAAGCTGGCAAACCGGTCGACGCGGGAGGGCCTAGTTTGAAAGGAGGTGGTGAGTGATCCAATTCTGTGACAGCCAGCGAGGTGGCGTCGCCTAGCGGCAGTCGGCGGACTGACCGCCCGGCAGCCACCCGCTCGTAGCGGACCCGAGTGTCCGCGATACGGGCCAAGAGGCTCGGTCTCCACCGTGGGGACCGGGCCTCCGCTCGTTCTTGGGTATCTTGGCGCGTCCCGTCCCATGGAGTAGGCCGGGTCGCGACCCGGCGCAATCGAGGTCATTCCCGCTTTGTTCTGTAGGGAACTTTGTTCTGTAGGGAACGCCCTCCGTGGCGTTCCGCAGGCTGCGGAAAATGGGCCAAACTCGTGGTTCACGGAACGCCACGGAGGGCGTTCCCTACAGTGACAGCAATGACCTCAATTCGGTAAGTTATTCTTTTACGGATTCTTACGGATTTTTCCGGAATACGGCCCAATATTCCGTGGTGACGAACGAATAGGGTGCGCCCGCGCGGGGGTCCGTTTGCCACCGCCGGGCAGTGGCAGTATGATCTGCTAGTGTGGTGCCTCGTTCTGTGTGCCACTGGCTTTGCCAGTGCCTTGGGTCCTGCATTGGCAAAGCCAGTGGCACACAGAACGCCCGTCTACCGCCAATTCCAGAAAACCGTTCTCACCAGGAGTCACGTCCATGTTCGCCCCACATTCCTTTCGCCGGATCGGTTTGGGAGTCCTTCTTGCGGTATGCCTGGCTGCCGGCCCGGCTGCCGCCGCGCCGCCTCCGGCGGCCAAGCTCCTGCCGAAGGAGACAAGCCTGGTCGTCACGATCCACAACGTCGGCGAGCTGTCCAAGCGGTTCATGAACACGGGCATCGGCCGGATGAGCCAGGACCCCGAGCTGAAACCGCTGATCAAAAAGCTCTATGGGATCGCCGGCGAGGCTGTGGCCCTGGTCAAGGAGCAGATCGGCGTGTCGCTGGACGAGATGCTGGCCATCCCCCAAGGCGAGGTCACGTTCGCCTTGGTTACTCCCGAGGACAAGAGGACCGAAATGGTCTTTTTCCTCGACGCGGGCGAACAGATCGGCGCGGCCCGAACGTTGTTGGGCAAGGCCGTGGAGTTGTATCAGCAAAATGAAAAAGTCAATCGCCACGAGGAGACCGTGGGTCAAACGAAGCTGGTGGCCTTCACCCGCGGCGACCGCAACAGGCCGCGCGGCGCGTACTTCGAGCGGGAGGGCATGATCTGCATCGCCCAGAACATGGACCGGCTCAAGGCGGTCCTGACGGCCTGGGACGGCTTGGCCGACGAAACGTTGACCGACAACCCGCGCTACGCGACGGTCGTCAGCCGGTGCACGCAAGGGCTGAGCGAGCCGCCGCAGTTCTTTTTCTATGCCGACCCGATCGCGATTGCCAAAGCGATCATCCGCGATCAGCCCGGCAACCGGGGCGCGCGGGTGGCCATGGCCATGCTGCCGACGCTGGGGCTGGACGGGCTGCACGCCGTCGGGATGAGCACCCTGTTGGACTCCGGACCGATGGATTCGGTCACGCACGCCCATATTCTCCTGGACAACCCGCGGACCGGCGTGCTCGACGTGTTGGCCTTCGAGCCCCACGACATGAAGCCCGGCGCGTGGGTGCCCAAGGACGTGGCCAACTACATGTCGGTCCAATGGGATTTCAACAAGAGCCTCAAGAAGGTCGGCGTGATCGTCGACAGCTTCACTCGCGAGGGCTATTTTTCGGAAGTAGCGTTGGGGGAGTTCCGCCGGGATATGGGCCTGGACATGGAGAAGGAGATCCTGCCCACGTTCGACGGCCGCGTGACGATGATCCAGCGTGTCCAGGAACCGATTACGATAAACAGCCAGCACACCTTGGTCGCCTTTCGGCTGAAGGACCCGAAACGGTTCGCCAAGGTCTTCGACAAGCTGATGGACGAGAAGAAAGAGGTCGAACAAAACAGAGTGGGTTGGCGGAAGGAGAAGAAATCGTTCGGCGGGAAGACGTACTACCAGTTCTCCCTGCATTTCCCCAACGAGTTCTCCCTGGAAGCGGAACAGCTTGAGCGGATGCCTCATCCTTGCATGGGCGTGATCGACAACCAGTTCATCATCTCGAACCAGCAGGGCATCTTCATGGCCGTGCTCCGGACGGTAGCCGAGGAGGACGGCTCGTTGGCCGACGAGCCCGACTTCAAGCTGATCGCCGGCAAGATCGCTCGTCTGTCCGGCGGGCGCAAGCCGTCGATGATCCAGTTCGACCGGCCGGAAGAGACGATGCGATATCTCTACGGTCTGCTGACCAGCGACCGGGCACGCGGCTTTCTTCGTCAAGGAGCCGAGAACAACCCCTATCTGAAGTCGATCGACGGCGCCCTGGACGAGCACCCCTTCCCTCCGTTCTCGGTCATCCGCAAATACCTGGCCCCCGGCGGCGGTTTCGTCATCGACGACGAGACCGGCATCCACCTCACCGGCTTCGCGCTGAGGCGAAAACAATCGGACTGACCGGCCGCTGCGAGAAACAAATCGACTATTGGTCTAGTGTAGTGCGTCATCCAGATGGGATAGGATCCTGCGCGTGCCACTGGCTTTGCCAGTGCCGAAGTGTCTGTGTTTCAGAGCACTGGCAGAGCCAGTGGCACTCAAGAAGAGCCTTCGACAGAATATTTCACTTCTGACGCACTACGCTAGCACCACTCCTCAAGGATCGTCTCTCTTAGAAAGGAATCTCCCGCATGTTTGCAGGACGCCTGGCCCGCTCGATCTGTATTGCTGCATTCGCCGTGACGTTTGGGGCCACGGGCACGGCCGTCGCGACGCCGCCCACGGCCGCGAAGCTGGTGCCGAAGGAGACCTGCCTTCTTATCACGGTCAACAACGTGGGCGAACTCTCCAAGCGGTTCATGAACACGGGCCTGGGGCGAATGAGCCAGGACCCCAAGCTCCACCCGCTCTTGAAAAAGCTCTACGGGATGGCCGGAGCCATGGTCGACGCGGCCCCGGACAACTTCGGCGCGTCGCTCAACGAGCTTCTCTCGATCCCCCAGGGCCAGATCGCCTTCGCGTTGGTTATGCCAGACGGCGCGGAGCCGGAGGCGGTCTTCTTCCTCGATGCGAGCAAGCACCTCGACACGGCGAAAGCGTATTTCGCCAAGGCGAGCGAGTCGTTCAACCAACGCGAGGAAACGGTCGGCCAGACGAAAATTGTCATCTACACCACCAAGACCTCCAAAAAGCCGCACGTCGTCAGTTTCGAGCGAGAAGGGATGATCTGTTTTGTCCAGAACGTCAAGATGGCCAAGGCAATTCTCGCCGCGTGGGACGGCCAGACCAAGGAAACGCTTGCCGACAATCCGCACTACGCGACGATCGTCAGCCGCTGCACCCAAGGGCTGAGCGAACCGCCCCAGGTGTTGATCTATACCGACCCGATCGCCATCACCAAGGCCATCATTCGCAGCCAGCCGGAGAACACGGGCGCACGGGTCGCCCTGGCCATGCTGCCGACGCTGGGGTTGGACGGGCTCAAAGCGTTCGGCGTCAGCGTGCTCCTGGACTCCGGACCGATGGACCTGGTCGTCAACGGCCACCTTTTGTTGGACAACCCGCGGACCGGCGTGCTCGACGTTCTGGCCTTCGAGCCGCACGACTTGAAGCCCGGCTCGTGGGTGCCCAAGGACGTGGCCGACTACTCTTCGATCCAATGGAACTTCGAGAAGAGCCTGAAGAAGGTCGGCAAGATCGTCGACAGCTTCACACGCGAAGGCTATTTTTCTGAAGTCGCGTTCGGACAGTTCCGCAAGGACACCGGCCTGGACGTCGAGAAAGATATCCTCCCCTCGTTCGACGGCCGGGTGACGATCATCCAAACGGTTCAAGAACCGATCGACTTCGGCAGCCACGCCATGCTGTTTGCCTTTCGGCTGAAAGATCCGATACAGTTCGCCAAGGTGTTCGATCAGCTTATGGCGGATAAGGGAAAGGGAACCTGGTTGAAGAAGTCGTTCGGCGGCAAGACGTATTACACGGTCGAAATTCCCGCTAAGGATGTGGAAAACATCCCGCCCGAATACAAGAGCATGATCCCCAGCCCCTGCATCGGCGTGATCGACAATCAGCTTCTCCTGAGTTACCGGAAGGGCATCTTCATGCAGGTGCTGCGGACGGTGACCGAGGCGAACGGCTCGCTGGCCGACGAGCCGGATTTCAAGCTGGTTGCCGGCAAGATCGCCCGGCTCTCGGGCGGCCACAAGCCGTCGGCCGTCCAGTTCGTCCGGCCCGACGAGACGATGCGGTACCTCTACGGCCTTCTCAACAGCGACCTGGCCCGGATGTACGTCCAGGCGATAGCCGATAGTAACGGCGGCTTCCAGTCGATCGACGCCGCATTGAAGGAGCACCCGTTGCCCCCGTTTTCGGTCCTTCAACGTTACCTGGCGCCCGCCGGCGGGTTCATCATCGACGACGAGACGGGCGTCCACTTCACCACCTTTTGGCTGCGACGGAAGCAAAACGGTTGGCCCGTTGGGCCGATGCATCCGATGCCGCGTCAAACCGGTCCCCAGGGCGGTGCCCTGGGCTGGGAGAACGGCTGGCCCTTCGGCCCGTGTGGCGAAGAGCCACGCTTAACACAGATCAGTAAAAAAACTCAACTCTAAGGATCGACGGCATAGAGTGGCACTGTCGCAAGCGCCAGTGTACTCGTCACCAGCACTGGCGCTCGCGCCAGTGCCACCAATAGAGTGTGCGACACATTCGCGGGAAGCGATCTACGGCTTCCGCTTCGGAAGCTGGCCCGTCAGGCCGCGGAACCACCAGCGGGCTTGGACGGCCAGGAGGAAGCCGTTGATCTGGGCACGCTCGGTCGGGTCGGCCTTGGCCTGCATGTCCTTGATCTGCGTAAGCAGCATCGCCGTCAGATTGAAGTCGTCGCCCTCGGGGCAGAGATGCTTCAGGCCGTTCCAGCGGGTGACCGTGTCGAGGACATTGTCCAGGAAGGCGGGCCGATCGGCCGGGGGTGTGGCGTAGTAGGCGTCGATCTTGTCCCTCAGCCACGGCTGGAGCAGCAGCGGGATATTCGCCCAAAGCTGCTTGCGGTAGGGCTCGCTGATCTGGTCGCCCACGTCGTCCCAGGCGATGTCGGATTGCGTCTCTTCGTCCAGCCGTCGGGCGAGCACCCGGCGCGTTTGGTAGGACTCCTGGCTCAGGTCGCGGGTCACGAGCCATTGGAACAGGGCATCACGATCGGCCTCGGCCGGGTCGGGCAGCGGCCAGTAAACCCACACCGCCGCCGCCACGGCCGCCGCGGTCATGCCAACCAGGAGAAAAATGACCGCCCGAATCACGCCACGGTAGCTCTTCGTCGCCATGGGGTTCCTTTCGCTCGTCTCGGATGGCCCCCTCCAGCGGGGAGGTCTTGTCTTTGTGGCAATCTAAGGCACTGTCAAGTAATAAGTTACCGACTTTGTTCTGTAGGGAACGCCCTCCGTGGCGTTCCATGCACCGCGAGTATGGCCTATTTTCCCCGGCCCGCGGAACGCCACGGAGGGCGTTCCCTACAGTGACGGCGACGACCTCAATTCGGTGGGTTGTTCTTTTTGTAAATCCTAAGTTCCTATCATACCCTGTATAGAGCCCTTCCTGCCAGATCGGACCACACGGCTCTGAGGCCGTGCTTTGTAAGGGCCACGCTCCGTCGTGGCCGAGAGGTATACCTTTTTCTTCGTTTAGAGAGCCTCATTATTGTGAGTCACAGCCCGGATTGACGCCGGCGGGCGAAAATGGCACGCTATGGGGGCCTGCCTTGTGGTGCGTGCCATGGCTGGCCGATTCACCCCCGCCCCCTCCCCCTCGCTACCGTGAGGTGATGCGATGATTCTAGGTTCTTCCCTGTTGGGTTGTCTTCTTTTGGGCCAAGTGGCCCCGGCGGCCGACCTCCAAGTGCCCCTCTCGCCGCCGCAGATCGTCGCCAAGGCGGTGGCCCTGCCGGGCGAGGACATCCTGCCGGGCGAGCCCTTGCGGCTGTCGCATGTCCTGACCGTCAATCCCAACCGGGGCGAGCAGGTCAAGGTCGTTCAGGCCTATTGGACGCTTTCCGAAGCGGTGGCCGCGTTGAACCGGTGTCGTGAACGAGCCGCGCAACTTGCGTTGCTGACGGTTCGCGCGGGGGACGAATCGGCCCTGCTGCGTGCCCGGGAGGCGGCCGCCGCGGCGCGGGAAGAGGCCCTGGTCGCGGTGACCACGGCCCAGCACGCCTTTGCCGAGCAGGCGGGCCTGTCGGTGCTCGGACCGCTCCCATTGCCGACCGACGTGCCGCACGCCGGACCCTACCGAACGCGATTCGAGGAGATGTTCGCGGGCCGGCCCATTCCGTCCCGCAGCCGATTGATCGCCACGATCCTGCCGATTCGATTCCGGGCGATCGAGCACCGTGCCCGGTCGGTCGAGGCTGCCCAAAAGGCCGTCACTGCGGCGAGCCAGCGTTACGCCGCGGGCGAGGTCGATCTGGACAAGGTCCTGTCGGCTATGGAGCGGTCGGACGAAGCCCAACAGGTGTTGATCCAGGCCGTCTGCCAATACAACCGCGAGATCGTCGACTACGTCGCCCTGGCGGTCGATCGGCCGTTGGAACCGGAGACGCTGGTCTCGCTGCTGATCCAAACGACCGACGGAGACGAACGGCCGATGGTCGCGGTCCGTCCGTCCGGCGCTTTGGGAAAGAACGTCCCGACGCTGGCCCCGCCGCGCGACGGCCGCCCTCGCCCAACCGGCGCGTCATCCAATGACGCATGGCACGGCCCGACCAAGGCTCCGCCGCGTTCGGGTGACAGCTCGGCGGAAAACGGCCCTCCTGCCGCGCCAGGCGGCTTCGCTCCCTCGTGGCCGGAGAAGAACGTACCGACGCCCGCGCCGCCCCGGTTGACTCAGCCGCCGCTGGTGCCGCTGAACACGCCGCTGCCGGACAAGGGGCTGCCTCCGTCGGGCTCCGTGCCGCCGGAGAACGGCACTC
>JAFGFF010000145.1 GCA_016931075.1 Pirellulales bacterium
GATAAGGATAAGGATAAGGACAAGGATAAGTAAGGAGAACGAGGAGCAACCGAAGTAGGGCGACACGGAAGAAGGTGGATTTTGGTCGATTCTCCACGATTTGATGGCGTTCTGAAGGCTTTCCGAACTAACCGGAACGAGTATCCACGATGGTGCGATGGTTGATGTCCCGCCGATGCGGCCCGATCGGGGTCGATATCGGGAGTCGGGCGATAAAACTGGTTCAGCTCAACGCCGACCGGACCGAGGTCCACGAGGCGGTGCGGTGGGACGTCCCCGCGCCGGCCCCAACCGATCCGCGCCCTCAGGCCGCCCGAATCGCCGAGGCCGTCACCCAGGCGTTGGACAGCCGGAACTTCCGCGGGCGCGAGGCCGTTATGTGCCTCAATTCGGCCGACCTGTTCGTCCAGAACATCCGGGTGCCGCAAGCGACCGGCGACGAACTTCGCCGTGTAGTTCACACCGAAGCGGCCTCCCGTTTGCCCTTTGAGGAAGGCTCGACGGAACTGCGTTACGTCGAGGCCGACAACGTCCGCCAGGGAGACGCGATGCGCCGCGAGGTCATCCTGCTGGCCAGCCAGCGTCCGTCCATCGCCCGGCTCTTGGACATCGCCGACGCGTCGAAACTCATCCCCATGGCGATTGACGTCGAGCCGGCCGCGTTGCTGCGGTGCTATTCGCGATTGTTCCGGCGCGAGGCCGATCAGGAAATGCGCGGCATGTTCGTCAACCTGGGCGCGTCGACGACCACGGTCATCATCGCTCGGGGCTCCGATCCGCTTTTCATCAAGAACATCGACTTCGGCGGACGCCACTTGGACGAGGCTGTCTCGCGCCATTTGAAAATGCGTCTGTCGGACGCGACCGCGTTGCGCCGTCACAACGGCGACCGCCGTTCGGACATGCGTGATCCGGAAGTCGCCCGAAGTGTCAACGAATCGGTCCGCCCGGTCCTCGACCGGCTGGCCAACGAAGTGTCCATGTGCGCGCGGTATCACAGCGTGACGTTCCGCGGGCAGCCTCTTTCGCGCGTGGTGCTCGGCGGAGGCGAAGCCTCGCCGACGGTAGTCGAGTGGCTTCAAGAGAAGATCGACGTTCCCTGCGAACTGGGTGATCCGTTGCGGGTTTATGAGCGTCCGGCCCTGCCCGGCCGAACGACCCAGTGGGACGTTGCCGTCGGTCTGGCCTTGAGAGAAAGGTAAATTGCTGGACACCTCCCATGATAGACGTTGACTTTCTGCCCGCTGAACACCGGCACCAGCACGCCCGGCGCCACACGCACTTCTGGCGTGTCGTGGTGTTGATCGGCTTTGGCGTTCTGTTGGGGGGCACCGCCGTGGCGCAACATGTGCGGCGACAGAGTGTCGACGGTCAACTGACCGTCGTGCGGACGCAGTACGACATGGCCCAACGCCAGCGCGATGAGCTTACCCGACTCCAGAACAACCACGCCCTGTTGGCTGACAGCGCGGCCCTGTGCACGTATCTACGCCATCCTTGGCCGCGAACGCAGATTCTGGCGGCCGTGCTGAATCCTCTGCCAGACGAAATTACGCTCGACGAACTGACCATCTCGCGCGAGATGCCGAAAGATGCGAAGTCGGCCGGGTTATCCAGCCGCATCAACCTCGAAGCCGAAGAAAAACGCCTGGCCGCGCTCAGCCCGGCCCAACGCGATCTGGAAAAACTCCGCGACGAGGTGGATAAACTCGAGACGATCGTCAAGCTGTCGGGCAAGACCACCCAGGCGGCCGCGCTGCACCGCTATCTGGGCGAATTGGGACGCTCCAAGCTCCTGGCCAAGGCGGAACTCAATTCGCTCAGCGAGGATGATAATGCGAGTGAGGACGGCGAAGGCGACATGAAGTTCACCGCCACCGTGACCGTTCGGCCAGGCTATGGGCAACCCAACGGGCCGGTCGGGGCCACGGTAGGCCGTGACAAGCAAACGACGACCACCGAATCGCCGACGGACGAACACGCTGGATAATCCACGATGGCCAAGAAATCGCGACTCCATAGCTGGTACGTGACGCTCCCGCTGGCCGGGGCCGCGGGGGTCTACGTCTTTTTCATCCACCTGCCGGCCGAGAAGGCCATCGGCCAGTCACGGGACCAAATGAGTCAGATGCAAGGTTTTTGTGCCCGGTCCGATACGATTGCCGTCGGTCTGCATTCCACCCGCCGGCAATTGGCCAAGACCCGTGAGTATACGGATGCCTGGCGTGAAGCGGCCCCCACCCGGGACCAGCTCTCCGGCGTCATGGGCCGAATTACCCAACTTGCCCAGGAATCCGGTGTCCGGATCACGCGATTTGACCCCGAGCCAATCCTTCAACGCGAGACGATCTCCGAGTTTCCCTTTGTGGTGGGTTGCCGCGGGACATTTTCAGAGATCTTCCAGTTTCTTCGCCAGATTGAAGGGCTTCCAGAGGAAGTTTGGGTAAATCGCTTGCAACTCGGCAAGGAGGAGAAGAAACAGGCGACTATATCGTGCGAGGTAAACCTGGTCATCTTTATGGATAATCCTGGATATTCCGGTCACGGTAACCTTTCCGAATAACCGATAAGAGAGGCGATGGTCCCGAACGACCTTGTTCGTTTCGGAGTCCGTCGAGAGAGACGTGGATACTGTTAAACTGACACGACGACTTCGTCGCGAGATCAAGGCCAACCCGAAGAAAGCGGCCATCCTGGGGCTGCTCTTCGTGGTGGCCGTATGGTTTTGGGTGCCCCTGGTATGGGGGTGGTTTGACGATGGCAGTTCCTCGAAAGGGAGGGGGAAGGCCGTCGCCTCGAGCAAGAAGGCCGATACGCCGGTAAGCCCGGCGGCAACTTCGCAGAAGAACGACAGCCCGAAGGAGGGATCCCCCAAGCCAGTCCAGCGCTCCTGGGAAGAGTTGGCCCAATGGATGGACAACGACCTCCGGACGCGTCCACGCGACCGGTTGCCGGCACGAACCGAGCCGTTCCAGGATTCGCAAGCCCTGATGGCGGCGATCGAAAAGAAGGGGAAGGATGAAACCCAAACAAACAATAATCCCGAGCCGGTGGCGCCTCGCACTCCGACGGAATTGGGTCTGGCGTTGACGAGCACCATCGTCGGACAAGGCCGCGGCATCGCCCTGATTAACGGTCGGGTTTATCACGAAGGAGATCCGGTCGTTCTGGATGACGGTGGCCATGCCATCGAGTTCCGGCTGACGGCCATTGATACACAAGGGATTGAATTGACACGAAACGGCAAACCGTACCGAGTGGAAGTTCCCCGGTCGGCCGTTTCCGGACGGATCGAGATCAAGTCGCTCGCTCGACACGATTAGTAGCTCATCTAGTAGCTCATCACAGTTGGATTTTGGGTGGCACGGGCAGGAAGCTCGTGAATCGGCAAGTTCGAACTTCACAGCCTAATGGCGTCACGGAAGACCCATGATACGCACAGCACCTCTGCTCTGGCTCGGCGTGGTCATCGCAATCGGGGTAGGCCTTGCGCTGGGAGTAGGCATGGCGGTCGAGCCGCACGAGTCACACGCGCGGCCGAGCGACGATTGTTCGCCAGCGCAACCATCCGAACCGGCTCCGTCGTCGCTTGGGATCACTCCCCCGCCCGTTCCAACGCCCACCGTCCTGGTGCCGCCACCGTTGGAAGGTCCTCGGACGTTGGTCCCCGCTGAGCCGTACCCGTTGATGGCTGCCCAACCCCTGGCCTCGGACACGTCGAACACCGGCGCGCTGCGAGCGATGGCCAACGCCCTCCTGGGCAATGGCGGTCAGCCGGCGTCCGGGTCTCATGAGTATGCTCCGCCGGCGACCGCGCCCTATCGACCGGCGCCCGCGACGTCGAAGAACGAAATCAGCTCGAAGCCCGGCCCGAACGGAGACCGCTTCTGGATGAACATCCAGGACGCCGACCTGCGCGGCGTGCTCGACGCGCTGGGAACTAAGGGAGGCTTGAACATCGTGACGAGCAAGAACGTCATGGGCAAGGTCTCCGCGACGCTCAGCGACGTCGATCTGGACAGCGCGCTGTGTGCGATTCTCAAATCGACCGGATTCCTCGTTCGCCGCGAAGGTTCATTCATTTTCGTCGGGACGGCCGAAGACTTCGAGTCGATGGAGCGTGCTGTCGATCGAATCGGCACTCGAATCTACCACCCGAACTACATCAAGTCGCTTGAACTGCAGACCCTGATCACCCCGTTGCTGACGAAGGACGTCGGCCAGGTGAGCGTGACGTCGGAGTCGAAAAAGGGCATCGGGTCGAACACGACCGACGCGGGCGGCAACGACTACGCCGGCACCGAGGCGGTCCTGGTTCGAGACTACGAGTCGGTGCTCGACCAGATCGACCAACTGGTCCGAGACGTCGATCGCCGGCCCATGCAGGTCCACATCGAGGCCATGATCCTGAGCGTCCAGCTCGACGACAAGGACGATTTCGGCGTCAATTTCCAGTTGCTCCGCGACAATCCGAATGTGCGGTTGGGTTGGGGGACCGTGCCGGCCAACTTTTCGACGTTCAAATTCGACGGCGGATTGAAGTTCGGCTTCCTCGACCAGACCCTGGGCGCGTTTCTCGACGCGGTCGAAAAGATCGGCGACACGAATGTGATCGCCACACCACGACTGATGGTCGTCAACAAGCACGCCGCCGAGATCCAGATCGGAAAATCGCGCGGCTATGTCAGCACAACGCAAACCGAGACGGCCGCCACCCAGACCGTCGAGTTCCTCGAACTGGGCACTCTGCTACGGCTTCGGCCCTTCATCTCGGCCGACGGCATCATCCGCATGGAGATTCACCCCGAAATTTCCGACGGCGACGTCAAGGTCGAACAAGGCTTCACCCTGCCCAACAAGGAAGTCACCCAGGTGACGACCAACATCATGGTCCGTGACGGATGCACCGTGGTGATCGGCGGCCTGTTGCAGGACGAACAGAAAGTCAATGGAACGCAGATCCCCCTGTTTGGCAACCTGCCGGTCGTCGGGCCGCTCTTCCGCACTCGCAACGATGAAATCGTCCGGCGCGAATTGATCGTCCTGATCACGCCTCGGATCGTCTACGAGCCGGAAGTGTGTCAGGAAGGGAACGAGACCGCCTGTGAGTTCCACCGGCGTCATCAGGTCTATTCCGAGAAGATGTGCCCCGTTTCGAAGGTTGCTCTTTCGCGGAAGTACGTCCGCCGAGCCCAGGCCGCCTGGGCCGACGGAGACCAGACCGAGGCCTTGCGGCTGGCCGAATTGGCCGTCCATTTCGATCCGCGCAACCGGATGGCGATCGACGTCCGGAGCGACGTTTGGTTGGGCAAACCCTACGGCAAGCACAGTCTTCAGGGTGCTCCGTTGCTAGGCCCTCCGACCGAAGCGCTCGACGGCGATCAGATTGCCCCTTGGCTGCTGGACCGAATGGAACGTCCCGCCGTAGCCCGACCAGTAGTGCTGCACCCGCTGGATCCCGGAATGCCAGGCGCCCACCAGGACCTGACACGCCCCACGCATGCCCAAGGAGACGGATCATGCCTCGCCGCGCCCTCTGGCCGATAGCCGGGTGCCTGACGATCCTCGCCGCCGGTTGCCAGACGTTTCGTCTGCCGGAACCGCCCGTGGGGAGCGTCACGGCCGAGCGGGAAGCACGCCGGGCCGAGGCGATCGCACATTTCGAGCAGCAGCGCGACGCGGCCGAGCTTCAAGCGGCCGAAGACGCCTGGGACCGGGGAGACGTCGCCGCGTGCCGCAAGGGGCTCGAAGCGCTCCTGAACCGCCGGCCTTCCCACCGCGATGCCCGGCTGTTGTTGGCCGCTGTCCTGCTCGACCAGCACCAGGCCGACCTGGCCCTGGCCCATCTTGAAGCGGCCTTGCAAGACCATCCTAACGACGGCGAGATCTGCCACGCGATGGCTGTCGCGCTGTCCCAGTTGGGCCGGCACGAAGAGGCACAGGCCTATTACCGTCAGGCCGCTGAATCAACCGGGCAAAGTGGCGTTCAGACGGCCGGATACGAGGTCGCCGTGCCTGCCAACGGAACCGATCAGGCCGGTTATGCCAGGCTGTCTGGGGGACCCGATTCGTATGACGCGGCCGGCAACACTTATCCCGGAGGAGCCGATCCTGCCGCGCCAAGCCCTGCCGAACCGCTCTTCCGACAAGCCGAGCAGGCGTTGGTCGCTGGCTCGCCGCAACACGCGTGGGATCTGCTGCAGACGGCTGCCGTGCAAAATCCGGGCGATCCGCAAATCCCGACCACCGCCGCGGTGATCCTGCTTCGCTACAACCGTCCGGACCTCGCCGTTGCGCTGGCCCGCGATGCGTTGAACGCCTTTCCTCAATCCGCGGCACTCCTCCGCGTGCTAGGCACCGCCTACTACCGCCAGGGGGAGTACCAATCTTCTCAACTTGTGCTCCAGCAAGCACTTTCGTTGGACAAGTCGAACGGGCTGGCCTACTTTTTAATGGGCTGCACGTTGACGAAGCTGGGGCAGCCAGCACAGGCCGAGGAGCATTTCCGACAGGCCCGGCGTCTGGACAAGATGTTCGCTGCCCAGCGGTCCGTTTCGCCGCTGCGATAGCGTCGTCCTTCTTCGCCACGCGCACGTCCCGTTGCGACGTCGTCGTCCTTGTGGGGAGGCGATTCCCGTCGTCCGGTGGCGCATCGGCGCGCGACCGGTCGCCGTGCATCGTCTTTCTCGGATGACGTCGCCGTTGGATGCGTGGCTGAATCACGACGCTGACGAGTATTCCGCACGATGAGCAACGCGAAGAGCAACCACCTGATGCCTGCTTTGGCCGTCACGTTGTCGGCCGCCTGGCTTGTCGCCTGGGCGGCCGGCCTTGTGCTGGATCAAGGGGTCTGGTGGATTCGCATCGCCACGTTGTCGGTCGGCCTGGTCTTGTGCGCGACGGCCATGGTCCTGTGGCGTCGACGGCTCCAGCAGAGCCACGACGCAGTGCGACGCTACCTCGAGGCGCTCGGCCGGGTCAACCCGACCGATTTCCAGGAAGGCACCATCGATTCGGCCGTTCCCCCGTTGGACGCGAACCATCCCTTGTCCGAAGCCGCCGCCCGTGCGCGCCAGTCGTTGGCCGAACTGTGCGAGAAGCTTCAGGAACTGGAGCATTCACGAGACGCACTCGATATCCGCTATCGACGGGCCGCCAGCGAGCACGAACGGATCAAGTCGATCCTGTCGAGTCTCGACGACCCGATCATGGTGGTCGACCAGTTCGACGAAATCGTCCTGGCCAACCCGAGCGCGGAAAGCCTTCTGGACATCGACACCAAGGGCGCCGGCAGCCGCGCGCTGAAACAACTCGTCCGTTGCGAGAATCTGGTCGACCTGTTGACAACGACCACCCACCGCAAGGCGGTCGAGAGCCGCACCGACGAGATCGAAGTTCCCACCGCCGACGGCGCGACCGGTTGGTACCGCGTGACGGCGAAGAAGTTGGTGTCCTTGTCCGAGGAATCGGACGAGACAACGGACAACGGCGCGGTAGCCGTGCTGCGCGACATTGCCGAGAAGAAGGACCTGCAGCGACGCAACGCCGAGTTCGTCTCGGCGGTCAGTCACGAGATGAAGACGCCCCTGGCGGGCATCAAGGCGTATGTCGAGCTGCTGGCCGACGACGAGGCCGAGGATCCCGAAACCCGCGAGGAGTTCCTCGAGGTGATCGACAGCCAGGCCACGCGTCTTTCGCGGCTCGTCGAGAACCTGCTCAACTTGGCGCGAATGGAGGCCGGCGTCGTCAAGGTCGACAAGCACGCCCGGCCGCTAAACGAGATCCTCGAAGAGGCGTTGGGCGTCGTCCGACCGTCAGCCGAAGCCAAGCAGATCACGCTGGTCGGCGACTTGAGCAAACTCTATCTCGGGGTGCTGGCCGACCGCGACATGCTCTTGCAGGCCGCCATCAACCTGCTCTCCAACGCCATCAAATACACGCCCGACAAAGGCCAGGTCACGCTCCGCAGCCGTATGGTCGACGCGAACGTCCAGTTCGAGGTCGAGGACACGGGCGTCGGCCTGTCGGAAGAGGACGCACAGCGCGTTTTCGAGAAGTTCTATCGAGTGAAAAAAGATCAGAGCATGGCCAGCGGCACGGGGCTCGGGCTCCCGCTGGCGAAACATATCGTCGAGGACGTTCACGGCGGGACGCTGAGCGTTACCAGCGAGTTGGGCAAGGGAAGCACGTTCTCCGTGACCCTGCCCGGCGCGAAACAGCTTTCGTGACTTCATCCCGGGACAGAATGAAGGGCAAGACGACCATGACACATCGAGTTCTCTTGTGCGACGACGAAATCCCGATCCTTCGGGCGGCCGAGTTCAAGATCAAGAAGGCCGGCTATGACGTCCGGATCGCCTCCGACGGCGAGGAAGCCTGGCAACTGATCCAACAGGAGAAGCCCGACATCCTCGTGACCGATTGTCAGATGCCGCGTCTGGACGGCCTGGGGCTGGTCCGCCGGCTCCGCGAGCACGACGACACCCGCGATCTGCCGGTTTTCATGCTCACCGCCAAAGGATTCGAGCTGGACGCCGAGGAACTGGCCAGCCAGTGGGGCGTGCTCGGCCTGATCGCCAAGCCCTTCAGCCCGCGAAAGCTCCTCGAAACGATCCAGGCCGCCCTCGACAGCCAGACCGTGCCCACCTGAAGAGACCGGGACCCACGACCATGATGAATTTGCCTAGCGAGATCTTCGGCAACGTGATCGTGGTCCACACGCCCGAGGAGGTCGCCAACGAGGCGGCCGAGCAATTCGAGAACTACCTGCCCACCCTAGAACGCGACAACATCGTCCTGGATGTGGACAACACCGAGATTCTCGACAGCGCGGGCCTGACGGCCATGCTCAACGTGCAAGAAGTCCTGGTTGAGCGTGGCGGTCAACTGAAGATCTCGGCCACGAACGCGGTCAACCGGAAGATCCTCGAAATCACCCGGCTCGACCAGCAGATCGAAGTGTTTTCGAGCGTCATCGACGCCGTCAAGAGCTTTCAATAGGACACACCCTACCGACCCATGTCCGAAAACGCCACCAAAGCTCCGCGACGTCTGGGTGATTTGCTCATCGAACAGGGCTATCTGCTCGACGAGCAACTGGCCGATGCCCTGGCCCATCAGAAACGCAGCCGTGGCGGCAAACTGCTGGGTGAAGTGCTCGTCGAACTGGAATACTGCACCGAGGACCAGATCGTCGAGTGCCTGGCGGCCGAATACGGCGTTCCCTACGCCAAGCTCGAAGCGCGGCTCTACGACCCGAAGGTCGTCGACACGCTCCCCCGCGAGTACATCGAGAACAACCTCGTTCTGCCCTTGTTCGTCGTCCGCGACATGCTGACGATCGCGGTTTCCGAGCCGTCGAACCTCTTTCTGATCGACGAGATCCAGAGCCTTTCGGGCCTGCAAGTCCAGATCGTCGCCGCGACGCCCAAGGACATCCGGCGGATGATCACGGGCTTGCCCAACTCGAAGGTGTTCGTCATCGACGACATCATCGAGGACTCGGACACGGCCGACGTCACGCTGATCGAAGAGGCCATCGAGGACATCGGCGACGTCGAGGAAATCGCCGGCCAGTCGCCCGTCATCCGGCTGGTCAACTACGTCATCTTCAACGCCGTCAAGGAAGGAGCCAGCGACATCCACATTGAGCCGGCCGAGCGGTGCCTGCGGGTGCGCTACCGGATCGACGGCCGCCTGCACAAATACCTCGAGGTTCCGCAGCATCTTCTTTCGGCCGTGAGCAGCCGAATCAAGATTATGGCCTCGCTGGACATCGCCGAGCGGCGGTTGCCCCAGGACGGGCGCGTTCACGTCGCCCTGGAAGGCCGCAAGATCGACCTCCGCGTGAGCACGTTCCCCAGCGCCCGAGGCGAAAAGACGGTCATCCGCGTTCTCGACACGCGGACTGTCTCGCTCAACCTCGAAGACCTGGGTTTCGCCGAAGACATCCTAAAAACCTTCAAGGCCAACATCCGAGCGCCCAACGGGATCGTCCTGGTCACCGGTCCGACGGGCAGCGGCAAGTCGACGACCCTCTACGCCGCGCTGAACACGATCAGCTCGATGGAGAACAACATCTGCACCGTCGAGGATCCGATCGAGTACCATCTTCCGCTGATCAACCAGTTCCAGGTGCAGGAACGCATCGGCCTGTCGTTTCCCAAGGCGCTTCGGACCCTGTTGCGTCAGGACCCCGACATCATCATGGTCGGCGAAATCCGTGACGAGGAGACGGCCCGAACGGCCATCCAGGCCGCCCTGACCGGCCACCTGGTCTTCAGCACACTGCACACGAACAACGCCTGCTCGGCCATCACGCGACTGATCAACATGGGCGTCGAGCCCTACCTGATCGGGGCCGC
>JAFGFF010000146.1 GCA_016931075.1 Pirellulales bacterium
CCGACGGCCTGGACGGGCCAGCAGGCGATCCAGTTCCTTCAGACCTACAAGGACGACGCGCCGTTTCTGTTGAAGGTTTCCTTCGCCCGTCCGCACAGCCCTTACGACGCCCCGCCGCGCTGGTGGAATCGCTATGTGGACGTCGACCTGCCCCAGCGCGACCTGGGGGCGTGGTGCGAGCGTCACGCCCAACGGGGTAAACCCTACCGAACGGCTCTCTGGCAAGGTGACTTGGGCCCCGACCGCGCACGCCAGGCGCGGCAGGGCTATTATGGCAATGTCTCGTTCATCGACGACCAGATCGGCCAGATTCTCGAAGCGCTCGAAAAGCGGGGCGAGTTGGACAACACGCTGATCCTCTACACGGCCGACCACGGCGACATGCTGGGTGACCACCATTTGTGGCGAAAGACCTACGGCTACGAACCGTCGGCTCGGATTCCCATGCTCGTCCGCTGGCCCGACAGCCTTGTCTCGGCCCTGCGAGGCCAGACGCTTGCCCAGCCGGTCGAGCTGCGCGACATCATGCCGACGTTCCTGGACGTGGCGGGCGTGGAGTATGACGACGAGCAGTTCGACGGCCGAAGCCTGCTGCGGCCCATTCGCGGTCAGGCGGACGATTGGCGCGAGTACATCGATCTGGAGCACGCCGAGTGTTACCCGGGCAGCGGCAACTGGACCGGCCTGACCGACGGACGGACCAAATACCTCTACTACGCCAACGACGGGCGGGAACAGCTCTTCGATCTGACCGCGGATTCTCACGAGACGAACAACCTGGCCGGCACGCCCGAGCACGCCGCCACGCTTCGGACCTGGCGTGGCCGGATGGTCGAACACCTGGCCGAGCGCGGCGAGCCGTTCGTCGTCGCCGGCAATCTTGGCCTCCGCCAAAAGCGCACCATCTACTCACCTCACTATCCTGGCCGGTAACGCCACGGGACAGTCCTCCTTATGTACTTGATATACTTGCTCGCGGCACGGAACTGAGAGAAGCTATGGACAACCCGTCATCCCCGGCCGAACCGGCGCGGTTTCTCTTTGCGACCTGCCAGGTCGGCGCAGAAGAGACGCTAAAACACGAACTGGCTCGACGCCGACCCGATTTCCGACTGGCCTTCTCTCGACCCGGTTTCCTGACATTCAAGCTGCCCGAGGGCCATCGGTTGCCTGACGATTTTCGCCTCCGAGCGATTTTCGCACGGTCCCACGGTTTTTCGTTGGGCAAGGTGACCGGGGCCACGCCTGAGGAGTTAGCTGCCGAGACCTGGCGGCTATGGGGTGATCACCCTATACATCGGATCCATGTTTGGTCGCGGGATGTGGCGGTGCCCGGTCATCGGGGGTACGAGCCGGGCATGACGCCCGAGGCGCTGGCCGCCCGAGCCGCGATTCGCCAAGTGTGTCCGATTGCACAGCAGCTTGCTCCGAACGAAGAGGATCCGGAAGTGCCTGCAAAGCAGGGCGATTGGATCTTGGACTGCGTTCTGGTGGAACCGAACGAGTGGTGGATCGGGTGGCATCGTGCACGGTCGGCAGCGTCGCGTTGGCCAGGCGGGATGATGCCGTTGGTTTTGCCCGAACATGCGGTAAGCCGTGCGTGGTTGAAAATGGAGGAGGCGTTGCGATGGTCGCGATTGCCCCTCGCTGCTGGGGCACAAGTTGCCGAGATTGGCAGCGCGCCAGGCGGGGCAAGCCAGGCGCTTTTGGACCGGGGTTGTTTCGTGACGGGAATCGATCCGGCCGAGATGGATCCGGCCGTTTTGGCACACCCCAACTTCCGCCATTTGCGCCGTCGAGCGGTCCAAGTCCAGCGCCGCGAGTTTCGCAAGATCCGGTGGCTGGCGGCCGATATGAACGTTGCCCCGGCCTACACACTCGATGTGGTCGAGGCGGTTGTCTCGCACCCCCACGTACGGATCCGTGGGCTGCTATTGACACTGAAGCTATTCGAGTGGGAAATGGCGGATGCCTTGCCCGAGCATCTTGACCGCGTCCGCCGTTGGGGCTATCAAGTGGTACGTGCCCGGCAATTGCTGCACAACCGGCAGGAAATCTGTGTTGCCGCGTTACGCAGTGCAGCGTCGGGGCGGACTGGACGCCGTGGCGAACGTCCGGTCCAGTGAGTTCCCTCCCAACGGCCACCGGTCGCTCGGCCGGCTTAAGAGGCCCGCAGAAGTAAAGATAGATAAGCCAGGATGGCTAGGGGCTGTCGACTCAAGAATTCGGAAGGTTCCGGTCGAACTCCCTCCAGTGGTTAGTCGCGGTTCCTAGGCCCCCTGTCCCGTTATAATCGCCTATATCCCCTGCCTTAAATGTGGCGGTGGAAGTGCGGTTGGCTGGCATCGAGGTGGCGAGGGTTCGGCAGCTTTGGGGTTTTCTGGCATGCACCTGGCAGACGTCGCTCCGAGGAGCCGCGGGCTGCCGACAGGAGATACAAGATGAACCATGGTCCTAGGGTGGGGGGCGCGCTTGGTGGGGAATACCGTGCGTGGTGGATCATCCTGACACTGAGCACGGCGGTCCTCTGGATCAGCGATGCTGCCTGGTCCATGTCCCCTGCTGCCAGAATCCGGGAGGTCAGGGCTAGCGCTGTCGATCCCGCCGACGCCAAGACAACCGCAAGCCCAGAGAAGACAAGCCCAGAGAAGACAAGCCCAGAGAAGACAAGCCCAGAGAAG
>JAFGFF010000147.1 GCA_016931075.1 Pirellulales bacterium
CCGAATCGCTTTCTAGAATCTGCTGGTACATCCCGGCGGCTATCTGGAATCGCCCCCCCCGGTGATGTTCGACGGCCGTTTTCAGCGCGTCTTGAACCTTCATTCGAGACATAACGAACTCCCACTGTCATGCGAGGCACATTCGTGCCGGGACCGTCAACCACGAGCTGGCTCCGGGACATTCCGGCAAACGTCCCGTCTCGCCCCGTGATCGTTAATCGCCCCTACCTCTCCTCGCAACATCTCGTTCCTTTGTGTCGCGCGACCGCTCATCATTTACGCAGCTCGATCGATCATTTCCTGGAATAATCTTTCGTGTTCACTTATCGACCGTTCGTCTTCGAACAACAGGTGCTTTCGTCGTGCGATTTCTCGACAGGCCTCATGCCGGCGGTCCGCGTCCGTGGCAAACGACACGGCCTTGGCGATGTAGTCTTCGACGTCGGAGGCGACGCATTCGGTGTATCCTATCTTCCGATAGCACCCCAGGGCGTAACGGCCCCTGTGATACGCCGAGGGAAGGGTCACGATCGGTCGCTCCATCGCCAATCCGTCGTAGCTCGTGTTCATGCCGCCGAAATAGAGTGGATCCAGCAGCACGTCGGCCATCGCCATCAGGCTCAAGTAATCCGGCCGCCCCAGGAAGGGGAGGAACGTGATTCGGCCGGCCACGTCGGGAATCGTCCGCGCGAATCGGGCCTTCAACTTCTCGGCGATATAACCCCAACGATCCGACGTGAACACGATCCGGCCCGCCGGATCGCGACGCAGAATCGACGCCATCACTGCGTCGAAGTCCGGGTGGCACTTGCCCAACTGGTGCGCGCAGACATAGAGATGCTCGCGGTGAGAAAAACCGAACTCGTCGCGCCCTCGCAGCGGCTCGGGCCATGTAACCGGACGACGGTACGGGAGCAACGTGTCGGCCAGGAGGAGCCGCTCGCGATAATGGGCCTGCGCGCCTTCCGACTCGACCAACGTGCTGGACATGTAGTAATCCATGTTCGGAATGCCCGAAGTCACCTGGATTCCGAACGATGTGCACTGCACGGGGGCCAACCGGAAGAACGGCAAGAAGTAGTTCGGCGCGTCGGTGCCCACTTCACGATAGTAAAGCACGTCGAATCGCGCCTCTCGAATCGCCTCCACCATCACCTCGATCGGTTCCGCTATCGCCAAGATGCCCACGTGCTCGAAGGGAAGTTCCCGACGAATCAGTTCTTGAACACTGTAGTCGCAGACTACGACCGATTCAAAACGTTTCGGATCCATCCGCTCCACGATGGCTCGAAGCGACCGCAAGAAGACCCTCTCGTGCAGCCGGGTGACCACGAACCCGATCCGTGGGCGTCCCTTGCCGAGCCGGGCTTCTTCCTCGGGAAAGAACCGGCTGATCGCGTCGGCATAGGCGTCTTTGATCGGCCGGAGGTTCGTTCGATCGAATTGCAGGTTGAACGGCGGCTCGCCCGCACAGGTGACGACTTCCTGCCAGGTCGCCTCGCAATCCAGTTCCTTGAACCGGCGAATCTCCGCGAGAAACGACTCGTGATACCGGTCGATCTGCTCGGTACTGTCGAACACGGTAGGACACAGCGCGGCGATGCGAAGCTCCCAAAACGGTTCAGTCACCCGAATCCGGCGGACCTGTTGATAGCACCGGCGGACGTCGTCCCATTCTTCGCGGACCTTGTAGATATTGGCCAGATTTCCATGCGTCATGTGGTAATCCGGCTCCAGTTCGATCGCCCGCCGATAGCTGACTTCAGCTTCGTCGTAGCGTTCCAACGACGCCAATGCGTTTCCGAGGTTATTGTTCGCGTCGGACCGGTCGGGCGCAATCCGCAGCGATTCGCGATAGGCAGCCTCGGCCTCGGCAAACCGGCCTTGCCGATGGCAGACCGTCCCGACATAGTAGTGCAGTTCGGCCGATTCCGGCTCCACAGCCAGTGCCTTGGTCAATTCAGCGAGCGATTCATCCAGAAGCCCCCGGCCTCGCAGAATGATCGCCACGTTCTTTCGCGCGTTGACAAGATCCGGATTCTTCTCCAACGCACAACGATACGCCTCGAGCGCCTCGTCGACCCGTTCGGCCTCGGCCAGAGCCATTCCCTCGTTGAGGGACAGTTCGGCATTCTCGGGATCCAACTCGATCGCGCGACGGTAAGACGTCAGCGCCTCCTCCAACAGGCCGATTGACCGCAGCCCGTTAGCCAGGTTGTTGTGCGCCTCGGCGTAGTCGGGTTGAAGCTCGACCGCCTTGCGGTACGCCGCCACCGCGTCCTCAAATTCTCCCTGCGCGCGAAGGACCATTCCCAGGCCGTTGTGCGCCTCGGCCAATTCGGGCGCCTGACGCAAGACGGTCGAGTATTCCTGCTGTGCCTCCACGATTTTGCCCTGCTCTCGCAGTGCCCCGGCCAGCGTGAGCCGGGTTTGCGCCGAATCTTCATTGCTTTTCAGGGCCTCGCGGGCGTGCCGTTCGGCCTCCTCGGGCTGCCCAGCGGCCAAGCAAGCGGCGGCCAGGCTCTCGTGGAACTCGGGCACGTCGGGCCGCTGCTCGATCGCCTGGCCTATCAGCTCGACCGCCTTCTCGTGCTTGCCGATCTGGTGGGCGATCAGGCCCATCAGGTGCAAAGGATCGGGGTGCGTCGGATCTACCCGCAGCACCTGACGATACATCCACTCCGCCTCGCGGAGCCGGCCTGCCTGATGATGTTGCACGCCCTGGGCCAGGGCCTCGGAAACCGTAGTCATGGGTGGGTGCTCACCGGGAAAAAAGGATGAAAATGATCGGTCATCTTTAATGTTTATCGGCGCCGGGCCGCCTCGATCCACCGGAGAAAGATCCGTTCGTGCTCCCGAACCGTCTGCCGGTCCTCGAACAGCCGCCCGGCGGCTTGCCGGATCTTCTCGACCACGTGCCGGCGGTACTCCCGATCCATGCCCAGGCGGACCGCCAGATCGACGTAGTCGTCCTCGTCCCGGGCGATACAGTCATCGATCTCCATCTTGCGGTAGCAGCCGAGCGTATACCGGCCCCGGTGGTAGGCCGTCGGCAGCGTGACGATCGGCTGGTGGAACGAGAACCCGTCGTAGCTCGTGTTCATTCCGCCGAAGTGGATCGGGTCCAACAGCACGTCGGCTGCCGCGATCAGGGCCAGGTAGTCGGCCTGCTTCTGCTTCGGCAGGAAGACGACCCGATCGGCCACGTCGGCCATAGTCCGCTGAAATCGCCGTTGCAACCGGCTCACTGCCCTCGCGGTTCCCATTTCGAGCACGCCGAGGACGCCCGCCTCATCGCGTCGCAGGATGTTCCCCAAAATGCGGTCGAAATCGGGGTGGAACTTGCCCAACTGGTGAGGACAAAGGTACAAGCGGCGATTCGGGTCGAGTCCGAACTCGCTGGGCCGTTTGACCATCTGGAGCGGCGGCTGTTGAACGCGCATCGGCAGCAGGGTCTCGGATAATTCGAGCTTTTCCGAGTAGTGAGCCTGGGCCTCCTCGCTCTCGACTAGCCGGCTCGACAGATAGTAGTCCAGCGTCGCAATGCCCGAGGTTACCTGGATTCCGAACGACGTGCACTGCACGGGCGCCAAGCGGTAAAACGGCAGGTAGTAGTTCCACAGGTCGGTGCCCACTTCGCGGTAGTAGAGCACGTCGCATCGCGTTTGACGAATGATTTGCGCGGCCTCGACCAATTTCCCTCCCATCGACACGACCGAGACCCAAGGCCGGCGAATGGCGTAGCGAATCCGCTCGACGGCGGCCGGCGAGCAGAAGACCGTGATTTCGAACAGGCTCGGGTCCATCTCTTCGATCATGCCGCGCAACGACCGGAGAAAAACGCTCTCGTGCCCGTGGGTCACGACGATCCCCACGCGCGGCATACCCGCATTGTACGGGGGTTCCCACTGTTCAAATGCGCCGGCCATCGCTCGGGCGTAGGCCTCTTTGATCGGTCGCAGGTTGCCGTGAAGGAATTGGAGTGCGAAGGGCGGCTCGCCGGCGGCAATCGGCGTCTCGACGCCCTTGCCGGCTGCGCCCGTGGCCGCGAACCGCTCGATCTCGGCCTCGAACCGCGCTCGGCACTCGTCCATCTGCTCGCGGGAATCGAAAACGGTCGGCCAGAGCGTGGCGGCGCGGAGTTGATACTCGGGCATGTCGGGCTGTAGCCGGGCGGCCTGGCGATAGCAGATCTCGGCCTGCTCCCAGTCCTCCAGGCCCCGATAGGCGCTGCCCAATGTGGCGTGGGCTTTCGCCGTGTCAGGACTCAGGGCGACCGCCTCGCGGGCCGCGGCGGCCGCCTCTTCGCATTTGTCCTGCATCAACAACACGGTCGCCAGCCGGTAGTGCGTGTCGGCCTCTTGCGGCGTCATCGTCAGTGCTCGGCGGTACGCGGCGGCCGCCTCGCCATACTTCGCCTGTCCCTGCAGGGCGTTGCCCAGATTGGTGCATGCGTCGGGATACTCGGGCCGAATCGAGAGGGCCCGGAGATAGCACGTGATCGCGTCGTCCAGCCGGCCCTCTTCATAAAGCGTGATGCCCAAGTTGTTGTGCGCTTCGGCCGACTGGGGATTGATTCGCAACGCTTCGCGGTAGCTGGCCGCCGCCTCGGGCAGTTGGGCCAGCGCTTGCAGGACCATGCCCAGGTTGTTGTGATACAAGGAGGCCGAGGGGCAGACCTGGATCGCCTGCTTGATATACTCGACCGCCCGCAGATTGTCGCCCGATTGATGCGCGACCACGCCCAGCAAGTGCAACGCGTCGGGGTGCTTCGGCTCGGCCCGCAGGACTTCCTGATAGGCCCGTTTCGCCTCGTCCAGCCGACCGGCCTGGTGGTGCGTCAGGGCCGCTTCGAGCGTCTGGTAGGTTGTCATCGTTGTCGGGCCTCCTCGACCAGTTGTTCGAAAATCCGCTCGTGCTCGGCGACCGCCCGATCGTCTTCAAACAGGACGTCGCTCGCCTGGGCGATCCGCTCTTCGACCTCGCGCCGGTGGTCGGGCTCGGTCGCCAGCCGCACCGCGCGGCGGACGTAATCGTCGGCGTCCCGGGCGACCAGGTCGTCCAGCTCCATCTGACGATAGCAGCCGGTGGTAAAACGTCCTCGGCGGAACCGCCCAGGGCAGGTAACAATCGCCCGGCCTAGCGAAAACCCGTCGTAGGTCGAGTTCAGGCCGTCGAAGTGGGGCGGATCCAAGAGGACGTCGCCCGCCGCCAGGAGACACAGGTAGTCGTCCGTCTCCAAGTGCGACAGCATGAAGATCCGCTCGGCCACGTCGGGAATCGTCCGCGTCCAGCGTTGGCGGAGCCGCTCGGTCCGGTATCCGATCGGGTCGGCCGTCACGACGATTTTCCCCTGCCTGTCTTCACGCAAGATGCCGGCCAACAGGGGATCGAAGTCGGGGTGGAACTTCGACAGATGCTGGGCACAGACGTAGACATGGTCCGACGCGCTCAGGCCGAAGTCTTCTCGTGTCTTCACTTGCTGAGGCAGGGCCACCCGGCGACGCCACGTCAAGAGCGTCTCGGCCAGGATGAGCTTTTCGGTGTAGTGCTCGGCCGCGTCTTCCGGCTCGACCGCCGCGCTGGACAGATAGTAGTCGACCTGGCGCATGCCCGAGGTGACTTGCACGCCGGCTGACGTACACTGCACCGGGGCCAACCGCATCAACGGCAGGCAGTAGCCCAGCGCGTCCAGGCCGATCTCGCGGTAGTACAACACGTCGCACGCCGTCTCGCGGACGACCTGGGCCATTTTCGCAAGCGGCGGGTCCAGCGGCACGATCTGGAGCGAATCCCGGCCGATCGCCTGCCGCACCCGATCGACCGCCGCGCTGCGACACAAGACGACCGGCTCGATTCGCTCCGTGTCGAGCCGACCGAGCACCCCGCCCAGGGCCTTTAAGAAGGGCACTTCGAACCGGTCGGTCAACACGAACCCGACCCGGCCGCGCTGGCCGGCTCTGCCCGAGGGGCGTTGCACTGGTTGCACCGGAATATGGCGCGCGAACCAGTCGGCGTAGGCCTCTTTGATCGGGCGGACATTCTCGTGGTCGAACTGGAGGTTGAACGGCGGGAAGCACCCGGCAACGACCAACGTGTCGACTGGTATCCGTTCACGGCCCGCGGAAAAGGTGCCAGGCACCTTTTGCCGGAACGGCCCTTCGGGTGCTTCGCACAAAAGGTGCCTGGC
>JAFGFF010000148.1 GCA_016931075.1 Pirellulales bacterium
CTATTGGGTGCCATGCTCCACGCTTGCGTGGGCATGTGGAACTTCAAAGTGCCACGAAAACATGCCCACGCAAGCGTGGAGCATGGCACCCAGAGCTTTCCCAAAGTAAGGATTCCCTAGCCATGAAGCTTCCTTCCGAGGCGGAACTGTTGCGGATTTTTTTGGGCGAGAGCGATCGGTACCAGGGCAAGCCGCTTTATGAAGCGATTGTCCTGGCCGCGCGCGAGCGGGGGATGGCCGGGGCCACGGTCCTGCGGGGCGTGATGGGCTTTGGGGCCCACAGCCGGATGCACACGGCCAAGATCCTGCGTCTTTCCGAGGACTTGCCGATGGTGATCGAGATTGTCGATGCGCCCGATCGGATCGAGGCGTTTCTGCCGCAACTCGACGAGATGATCGAAGAAGGCCTGATCACCCTGGAACGGGCCCAAGTGATCGCCTACCGCTACGGCGAGGCCGACTGATCACTTTGGGAAAATGGGTGGCACTGGCGAGATGTCAGTCCCACCCTTGGAAACCCGATACACTGATCCGGAACGTGCTCGAGGCCCAGGAATCATCCCAATAGTAATGGATGATATTCTTCGTGGCCTATCTGAATCCGGTGAGAGCACCAGCAAGATTGTGGTGGTGCAATGCCTTGCGCAAGGTAAACTTACAGACATGAGTACTGAACACCTTCAGCCTCGGCCTCCCTCCCACAAGTAGAAGAGGGAAGGCGACGATCAGTGAATGTTCATCTCACAACTGAGGCCACCGGCAGCAGGGAGGTAGGCGGTGCGAACATAGTCGGCGACCATGCGGTCGGCGCTGAATCGCCAGGCCAACGAACTGATCGAGTTCATCATCCGGCGGATCCAATGCTGGGGTAGGCCGTCGATGTCCCGGTCGTAGTAGAGCGGAATGACCTCTTCCTCGAGGACGCGATAGAGGTCCTTTCCGTCGCGGGAGTCGGTCAAGGTATCGTCGACGTGCTGGGTGCCTTTTCCGATGGCGAATCCGTTGGAGCCGTCATAGGCCTCGGCCCACCACCCGTCGAGGATCGAGAGGTTCAACGCCCCGTTGAGCACGGCCTTCTGGCCGCTGGTTCCCGAGGCTTCCAGCGGCCGGCGGGGGTTGTTCAGCCAGACGTCGACGCCTTGAATGAGATGGCGGCAGACGTTGATGTCGTAGTCTTCGACGAAAGTGATCCGCCCGGCGAACCGGGAGTCGTGCCGCATGTTGGCGATCCGCTTGATGAGCTGTTTGCCCGGCTCATCGGCCGGATGTGCCTTGCCGGCGAAGATAATCTGGACGGGTCGCTTCGGATCGTTAACCAGCTTGGCCATGCGGTCGGCGTCGCGGAGGATCAAGTCGGCCCGCTTATATGTGGCGAATCGTCGCCCGAAGCCCAGCGTCAGGATGTTCGGATCGAGCACGTTCCGCGCGGCTTCGACCGCGTCGTCGTTCTCGCCTCGACGGCGGCACTGCCGGCTGACGCGCCGCCGGACGAAGGCCAGTAGCAGGTTCTTCAGGGCGTTGTGGGTTTCCCAGAGTTCGCCCGGATCGGTGTCGTAGATGTGCTGCCAGACTTCGGGCTCGCCGGTCCGCTTGATCCAATTGGCCGGGAAGTGGCGGTCGTAGAGCTGCTGCATCTGCCAGGCGAGCCAGCTCTTGACATGGACGCCGTTGGTGATGTGGCCGATGGGAATTTCCTCTTCGACGCGCCAAGGCCACAAGTGGGCCCACATGCGGCGGCTGACGTGTCCGTGCAGGTTGCTGACCGCATTGGCCCGGCGCGACAGCTTCAGGCCCAGGACGGTCATGCAGAAGGTCTCATTTCCGTTCTGCGGCTCGACCCGGCCCAAGCCCATGAGCTGATCGAACGAGATCCCCAACTGATCGCGCAGAGGACCAAGGTGTTCTTCAATCAGTCCACCGTCGAACCGGTCATGGCCGGCGGGCACAGGCGTGTGGGTGGTGAAGACGGTGTGTCGGGCGACGTTGCGCAGTGCGTCGTCGAAGCTCATCCCGTCGTCGCTCATCCGCTCGCGAATCGCTTCGAGCGTGGCGAAGCCGCTGTGGCCTTCGTTGAGGTGGTACACACCCGGCTTGATGCCCAAGGCCTTCAACGCCCGGATGCCTCCCACGCCGGCGACCAGCTCCTGGCGGATTCGGGTCCGGTTGTCGCCGCCGTAGAGCCGGGAGGTCAGTTCGCGGTCCTCCGGGCTGTTTTCCTTGACGTCGCAGTCCAGCAGGTAGAGTTCCACCCGACCGACGTGCATCAGCCAGACCTTGGCAAGCAGGGGGCGATTGCGCGTGGGGATCTCGATGGTGATGGGTTTTCCGTCCGTCCCTCGGGCGGGCTCCATCGGGAGATTCTCAACCTTGGTGTCGAGGTACTCTTCCTGCTGGTAACCCTCGGCATTCAGGTGCTGCTTGAAGTAGCCCTGGTCGTAGAAGAGCCCGATGGCCACCAACGGAACACCTAGTCCACTGGCGCTTTTGATATGGTCGCCAGAGAGGACGCCCAGGCCGCCGGAGTAGATGGGCACCGACTCGTGGACGCCGAATTCGAGCGAAAAGTAGGCGACCGGCTTGGAACCGAGCACGCCGACGTGGGTCCGCGCCCAGGTGGCCGTCTCGGTCATGTATTCCTTCAGCCGTCGGAAGGCGTGGTTGATCCGGCTGAACAGAACCAGTTCGGCCGCCCTCATTTCCAGCCGCTCGGGCGTGAATTCCGACAGCAGGGCAATCGGATTGTGATCCAATTGGCGCCAGCGGATCGGGTCCAGGTCGCGGAACAGGTTGATTACCTCCGGCTGCCAACTCCACCAGAGATTTCGCGCCAGGGCGTTGCACTTGTCGAACAAGGCGTCAGGGCTCAACCCGGTCGGCGCCGGTGGCAGATCAGCCTTTGTCGATACCATGTCGGTCTGACTCATCCTTCGCGCACTCCCCAATAGGACTATCCTGGACCAAAGTAACGGATTATAGTCCTCTACCCGCGACAAGGCGACCCCAATCTGTGGGTCAAACAGGCCCACCTGGCTTTCCTATTGTTACTGTTTGCTTACTGGGCGATCACTCGACTGTCCTGTTCACTGAGCGGCAAGCCGGGATGTTGGTTTCCTGTTGTGTCCACCCCAGCGTTGCGTCGGGCGACCCAGCTCCCTATACTGGCCCGTTTGGTCCGATGGTCAACGGGGCGGCAGGGAGCATCGCAAAATGATGAGCAACGAGTCGAATGTTGAAGTCCACTGGCACGAGCACGCGGTGTCGCGGGCCGAACGGGAACAACTCAACGGACACCGGGGGTGTGTGGTCTGGTTTACGGGCCTAAGTGCCTGCGGAAAAAGCACGGTGGCCAACCTAGTGGACCACAAGCTCCACTCGGCCGGCGTGCGGAGCTTCGTGCTTGACGGGGACAATATCCGCCATGGCCTGAACGCGGGGCCTGGCATCCTCGAAAAGGAGCACACTCCGGAGTATGCCAAGCGGTTCGGGCTGGGTTTCTCTGCCCAGGACCGGGAGGAAAACATACGGCGGATCGGGACCGTGGCCGCGTTGTTTTGTGATGCGGGCATGATTGCGATCACGGCTTTCATCAGCCCCTATCGGGCCGACCGCAATCGGGCCCGGGCGGCCGTAAGCCAAGGTGACTTCGTCGAGATCTTCGTCGATGCTTCGTTGGAGGTATGTGAGGCACGAGACCCAAAGGGACTGTACAAAAAAGCCCGGGCTGGAGAAATCAAGGGCTTTACCGGGATCGACGACCCGTACGAACCGCCGGAGAACCCCGAACTGGTCCTGGACGCCGGGGCCAAATCGGCCGAGGCATTGGCCGATGAGGTAATTACCCATCTTAAATCAACCGGCCGAATCGCCTAGTTTCCAATTAGTCGGCTAGTGCCTGAAATGCAAAGGGGGTTGACTGTGTAGGGGTATGGCCGTACATTGGGTGAGTCTGTAGGGGCGTCTTTTCATCCGCCAAGGCTTCGTTATCACCCACATTGGCCGCTTGCCCGTCTTGGCGGTGGCGACGTCCCGGCGTCTCTGGTGTCGGACCAGAGTCGGCTGTCGTCGGCATCTTTGAATTTCCATGGAAGGATAGTGGCAACTCATGTCGAACGTGGTGACAGATTCGATTCAATCCAAGGCCCAATCCGCCTTGGCGTCGAGTGAGATATACGATCTGCGCGTATTGCAGGTCGATCACCGGGACGGTCGGATCGTGCTATCCGGCTCCGTTTCGCGATTCTATTACAAGCAATTAGCCCAGGAGCTCATCTTTTCGGCCTGCCCCAGCCACGACGTGGTCAACGCGATCAGCGTTCGATAAAACGCTGGCCATGTCGGGTGGCGGCCCGAGGTTGATTCAGCCAGGGTAGTGATACGACCAGGGCAAGGACGTTCCTGCAAGAAGGGTTCGACCGGATCGAGCACGGAACGCAACTCCACTTCGCGTGGGGAGATACCCATGGAAAATCGCGCCAAGGAAACGGCACAAGCAGGCGGCCGTTTTGACCACCCGCTGCCCGAAACGCTGGAAGAGGCCGAACGACTGGCCGCGTCGATCGAGGAAGCGGTCCAGCGAGAAACGAGCGGCGCGGTCCGAGGGCTCCGCGTCGAGGTCAACGGCCACGGAATCTACCTGGAAGGCCGGTGCACGACCTACTATTGCAAGCAGCTTGCCCAACAGGCCGCCATGGTCTTTTCGGGCGACCGCCTGACGAACCGGATCGAGGTTTCTTGATCGGCCCGTGCTACCCGCCCGTGGGCTTCGTGGCTTCGTAAATCAGGCCGTTCCAGGCCATGCGGGAGCCACGCTGGCAGATCTTGGAAAGTAGGGCAGGCGGTAGACAACAGGCGACCAAGTCATACTCCTCGTCGGAGAGGGGGAACCAGACGTCGACCTTCTTGACCAAGTTGGTGAAGCACTCTCGGGCGACGGCCATGACCTTGTCGCCGTCCGACAAGCCCACCGCGATCGGGAAGTAGAGCCGGCCGCCCGGCTGCAGCCGTCGATGGGCCTGACGAATCAGGTCGATAACGACTTCGGTTCCGTCCCCGCCACCGGTTGGCACATCGGAGGAATACCACCCCAGAGCGCGGCCTGGTCCGTCGGCGATACCCGACACGTCGCCGATGATCACCTCGGCCCGCAGTCCCAGCGGGAGCGGATCGAACAGGCTGCCTTGATAGACGTTGACTTTATCCGCCACGCCGTGGCGGGTGGCGTTGCGCAGGGCCAGCTCGCAGTGTTCCTTGACCGGGTCGACGGCATGGACCTGCTGCGACGGCTGTGTAGCCGCCCAGACGGCCAGCACGCCCGTGCCTGTGCCGATATCGAAAACGATGTCGCCAGGCCGGATTTCGACGACCTTCGCGAACAGGCGAGAGACGGCGTTGGGTAAAAACAGCGAGCCGGGCGCTACATAGAGGTCCAACTCGCATCCTCTGAGTTTGATCGGCCGAAGCTCGACGTCTTCGACCAGTGCCTTATGGCCATGTTCCAACATGGGTATTCCCCTTGGCACAAGTGTATCGGGCTGTCTGTCGCGAACGCCCCGACAGGCAACGCGGGGTCGGCTCCCTCGTGGCACACCGATGTAAATCCCCGCAGCGTGGGCTAGCGTGAACCCCGGGACTCCGTCGCTCACCCTACCAAATCGCCTCAGGGGAGTAAAGCAGACTCCCACGCCATGAAAGCCAATTCAGAGCTGGTTTTACACAGCGATTACGTTTGATCCACTCAAACCAATCCACCCTCAAGCGGAGTCTGATCCCCGTAATCCCTCGCGATTCCCCACTCACCCAGGTTGGGTCGCAGAATCCCGCGTATTCGGGCTACCTGGCCGGCCGTAGAGAGCCCCCAGATCGCACGGTCGACCAAGAAAACCGGGCATCAAGGGGGGCCTTCCGGAGGCGGGGACCGGTTGTGTCGGTCATGCGTGCCGCGCACGGCCCTGGAGTGGCAAAAGGCCGTCCGGTCAATCGGACGCGAGGAAGCGACCAAACCTATATTTCCCTGAGCGGGACGCTTCCTGGCTTTGCGGTATCGGTATGCCGTGTCGGGCGTCTTGCGCGTGGGGCGGAGGAAAGGCAAAAACCTCCCATGACGGACAACTTGATTCAGGATCCCCGACAGGCATCGATTTCGTTCCGGCAGCTTGCGCGCGACGTAGTCGCGCGCGTGGCGACCGCCGGGTCGAACAATTCGACAGAAGTGCTTGCCGACGTGTTGGCCTTGGTGGGAGCCCATGCCGACGCCGACCACGTCTTCCTCTATGAATACTGCCCGGAAGCGGCCCGGCTCCGCATGCTCAACCGTTGGTATCCACCGGGCAAGGAACCGGCTTGGGATCCTTTGTCGGATCTCCCTTCGGATGATTTCTCGTCGTGGTTGGAGACCTTGTCGACAGGCAAAACCGTAAGCTTCCTTTCCCCCGACGCGTTCTCGACCGAGGACCGTTTCGCCCTGAGGGTCCTCTTGACCGAAACCACGGAATCCGCCTTGTTGGTGCCGATGATGGGCGCGGGCCGGTTACTTGGTTTCCTGGCGATCGGCGGCACCCAGCCTCGCCCTGCATGGACCGAGGACTTGCTCGGCCCGATGGACGTCATCGGCGCCTTGCTGGCCGGATTGCTAGGGCTTGCTCAGGTGGAGGGGAGCCTTGCCCGAGCGAGGCGGGAACGTGATCAGGTCTTCAACGCGACACTGCCTTTGTGCCTGATCAGCAAGACGTTCGAGATTCTCCAGGTCAACGATCCCTTCTGCGACTTTTTCGGCTTTCGCCGTGAAGAGGTCGTCGGGAAAAAGTGCCGGGACATTTGGCCGATGAGCCCGTCGTGCTTCTCCGACAACTGCCCGGTGCGCCATATCATCGACCACCAGAAGCGCTATGAATACGAAGCGGACAAGGTCCTGCCTGACGGCCAGACGATCACCTGCTTCATCAGTTCGACGCCCTATTTCGGCGCCGACGGGGAATTGCTCGGCGCAGTCAAGGGCTATGTCGATATCACCGACCGGAAACGGGCCGAACAGGAAACCCGCGACTACGCCACTGCCCTGGAAACGGCTAACCAGGCGCTCGAGGAGTTCAGCGCAGCGGCCGACGCAGCCACCCGGGCCAAGAGCGAATTCCTGGCAAACATGAGCCACGAGATCCGCACCCCGATGACCTCGATCCTCGGGTTCGCCGAAAACCTGCTCGAGCCGGAGCTGGACGAAACGGCCAAACACGACGCCTTGCACACGATCCTCCGAAACGGCGAGTATCTGCTCCGGTTGATCAACGACATCCTCGATCTCTCGAAGGTCGAAGCGGGCAAACTCGAACTCGAATCCATCATCTGCTCGCCCATCCATATCCTGGCCGATGTGAAATCCCTGATGGAAGAGCGGGCGACCGATCGTGGCTTGACACTTGAAGTCGAGTTCGCCAGCGCCATTCCCGAGTCGATTCAGAGCGATCCCACCCGGCTTCGGCAGATCCTCATCAACCTGGTCGGCAACGCGATTAAGTTCACCAAGAAGGGTGGAATCCAGATCAAGGCGCAACTGGATCGAGAAGAAGACACCGGCGCATCCTGGTTGCGGCTGGACGTCATCGACAGCGGCGTCGGAATGGCCGAGCAGCAGGTCGATACAGTCTTCGATCCGTTTACCCAGGCCGATGAAACGATCACGCGCAAGTTCGGCGGCACGGGTCTCGGACTGGCCATCAGCCGCCGCATGGCCGAAGCACTCGGCGGAAACGTCACGGCCACGAGCACACTGGGCGAAGGAAGCACATTCACCCTGACCGTGCCGACCGGGTCGCTTGAGGGCATCCGGCTGGTCGAGGATCCGGCCTTGCACCAGACGACCGAACCGAAGCCGACACGGACCGAGCCCAAGGCGGTCCGGATCGACGGACGGATTCTCCTGGCCGAGGACGGGCCGGACAACCAGCGACTCATCTCCTTCATGCTCAAGAAAGCCGGGGCCGAAGTCGAAGTGGCCGAGAACGGCCAAATCGCCTGCGATAAGGTCGCGGCGGCCGAGGCGGAGGGCAATCCGTTCGACCTGATCCTGATGGACATGCAGATGCCCGAGTTGGACGGTTATGCCGCCACCACCCGGTTACGTAAAAAAGGCTTCCAACGCCCGATCATCGCCTTGACCGCCCACGCCATGGGCGGCGACCGGGAGAAGTGCCTTTCGGCCGGCTGCGACGACTACGCCAGTAAGCCCATTAAACGCGATGTATTCCTGGCCTTGATCGCCAAGTCGCTCGAGGAATCCCGTCAGGCGGATTCGTAGGCCAAAGGACTAATCCCCTCGCATGGACGGAGAAGCCAGTCCTCTCTCGTGGCCCTGAAGGCACCGCCTTTGCCTCGGTATCGCGCTTCCGTTCAGTTTTCTCTCGTATTTCGGCCGGAGACCCTTGCCGAGGCAAAATTGGCAAAAGATGCCGGTTCTGCGGGTCGATCTATCTGTAACGGTTGTATGGGCGCTGAAGGTGCCCCCCTATTCGAGTTGGTCGACATGAGGTCTGCCATGAGGATCTGGCATTTTGGCTCCGCGAGACGGAATCGGACAACAAAGCGGACAATAGCAAGGACGGTGTCCCGGGGGCGGCGGCTGCGGATGGAGCCACTGGAACAACGGGCTCTCTTAGCGGTCGTGACGCCCGCGGTGACCGAGGTGCCCAACCCGTTCGGCTTGGCTCCAGCCGTCTCCTATGACGCCGGCGACGGCCCTGTCAGCGTGGCCCTGGGCGACCTGGACGGCGACGGCAACGTCGACGTCGTGGCGGCCAACCTCTTGGATAACAACGTCTCCGTTTTCCTAGGCAACGCCGACGGCACGCTCGACACCCAGGTAACTTACAGCGTCGGCACGAGTCCCGAGCAAGTGATTCTAGCCGACGTCGACGGCGACCTTGTCCTCGACATCCTGACGGCCAACCGGGATGCCGACACGATCTCCGTCCTGCTGGGCGACGGCAACGGCGCATTTGCCGCCCAAGTCACCCACGCCGTCGGCGACGGACCCGAGTCCGTCGACGTGGCCGACCTGAACGCCGACACCTATCCCGACATCGTCGTGGCAAACACGGGCGAGCAGTCGATCTCCGTCTTCCTAGGCACGGAGACTCACACATTTTCCACCCCGGTCACCTACCCTGTCGGGAACAACCCGGCTGACCTGACCCTTCGCGACGTAAACAACGACACCGTGCCCGACGTCGTTACGGCCAACCGGGTTGGCGACAGCGTATCGATCCTGCTGGGCAATGGCTCGGGATTCTTCGGCACGAAAGTCGACTATGCGGTCGGCGACGGGCCCGAGTCGGTCGATCTGGGCGACCTGGACGGCGACGGCGATTTGGACCTCGTCGCCGCCAACCGGTTCGACAACACGATCTCCGTGCGGCTGGGCAACGGGACCGGTTCGTTCGGCGCCGAGGTGACCTACGCCACCGGCGGGTGGCCCGCCTCGGTGTTCCTGGGCGACATCAACGGCGATGGAAACCCCGATGCGGTGGTGGCCGATCAGGCGGGCAACACCGTCTCGATCCTGCGGGGCAACGGCGACGGGACGTTCGGCAACCTGGTGGCCTACGACACGGGCGACTATCCCAACTCCGTGGCGGTCGGCGACATGAACGCCGACGGGTTCATGGACATCGTCACGGCCGACCAGTTCGACGACACGGTCTCGATCCTGTTGGGCAATTGCCGGTTCCGGCCCGAGGTCGCCTACGCCACGGCAACCCATCCCTACGCCACGGCCCTAGCCGACGTTGACAACGATGGCGACTTGGACCTCCTGACGGCCAACGCGACGAGCAACTCCGTTTCGGTCCTCTTGTCCAACGGGGACGGCACGTTCGCCGCGCAGACGGCCTTTGCCGTGGGCAGCCGGCCCAAGGCCCTGGCTGTGGCCGACCTGGACGGCGACGGAAACCTTGACATCGCCGCCGCCAACAACGGCGCCGATAGCATATCGGTCCTGATGGGCGACGGCACGGGCCAATTCACCGCCGGGCCTGTCTTCCTCCCCCCTGGTGACTATCCGACATTCATCAACCTGGCGGACCTGAATAACGACACCGTTCCCGATCTGACTATTGTCTACCAGCGGAGCGACAGAGTGGTCGTCGCCCTGGGCACCGGCACTGGGGCGTTCAACCTCGTCGCCAACCTGGAGACAAACTTGATGCCGACCACGGTTGCCGTCGGAGACCTCGACGAGGACGGGATCGTCGATCTAGTGGTTGACAGCCAGCGGACCGTGAACGTCGCCTGGTTCGAGGGCACCGGCGGCGGCGGCTTTTTGGATAAAGACGACATCGAGGTGGGTGAGAACTCTTATTTCGTGGAGATCGACGACGTCGACAACGACGGGCACCTCGACATCGTGACGGCCAATAATCCCAACAGCTCGTTCTCCGCCGTGTTGGGCAACGGCGACGGGACCTTCGAGGATTACCAACGTTCGGTGGCCAAGCAGAATCCGTACACTGTCGCTCTGGCCGACATGAACGGCGACCTCTATCTGGATATCGTTGCCGCCAATCCGGGCACCGATCGTGTCTCGGTTCTCCTGGGGGCGGGCGACGGGACCTTCGCCGGCGACATGCTCGTCGACGTGGGCACCTATCCGCTGAGCGCCTCGGTCGGGGACCTCGACGGCAACGGGATACTCGATATCGTGACGGCCAACCGCGAGGACAATACGGCCTCGGTTGTGCTGGCCAACGGATTCCTCGACACGACCGTGGCGGCCAACTTCAACCACGTCGATTCCTCGGCCAACACTCACTGGTACGCCCTGAACACCTCGGCCGACGGCTTCTTGAGCCTTCAGGCCATCTTCACCGGCGCGATCGGGGACGTGACGATCACCCTGTACGACGAGACGGCCACCGGCGCGGCCCTGGCCACGTCGAATGGCATCGCACTGGGCGGCGGACAGTTCGCCCAGCGGCTCGACTTTGCCTCGGGCGAAGGGGTGACCTACACGTTCACCGTTACCGGCACGGCCACCGACGTCCTGCTGCAAGCCGGAAGCGGCTCGGGAGCCATTTTCTGGGGCACCTCAGGCGATGACACGTTCACGGTCGTCGCCGGCGTGAACCACGTGGTCACGATCAACGGCACCGCCTATACGTTTGATCCGGCCGTGGTCGATTCGTTCCAATTCGAAGGCGACGGCGGTGTCGACACGGTCATCGTGACCGGCACGGCCGGCGACGATAGCGCGTCGGTCTATCCGACCTCCGGCTCGGTCACCGGCACGAACTTCGGCGTGTACTGGTCCAGCGTCGAGGCAAGCCAGGTCATCTCGGGCGGCGGCTCGGACGTCGGCTTCTTCTTCGATTCGACCGGCGACGATACGTTTAACGCCTCCGTGGCCGGTTCGACCATGATTGGCACCGGCTATGGCAACCGACTCGACGCCTACGAGTATGTCCACGCCTACTCACAAAACGGCGGCGACGACATTGCGAACTTGTACGACTCGGCTGGCGACGACACGTTGACCACCACCACGACCTACGGCCGCATCGTCGGGCCGAACTACTACGCCAACGCCCACACGTTCCGCTACGTCAAGGCCTATTCAAGCGCCGGAGGAACCGACTCCGCCAACATGTTCGATTCGTCGGGCAACGACACGTTCGTCGGCACCGACGACTACGCGAAGATGTACAGCACGTCGTTCTACGCCTTGGCGAACGATTTCCGTTATGTCTGGGCCTACAGCACCAAGGGCGGGACCGACTCGGCCAGCCTGTTCGACTCACCCGGCGACGACACGTTCGTTTCCACGCCCACCTATGGCAAAATTGACGGACCGGCACACTACCTGCAGGCCAAGTCGTTCGACAAGGTGATGGCCTACGCCATCGAAGGCGGCAACGACACGGCCCGGCTCACCGGCTCCACCGGCAACGACGTGCTGACGGTGACGCCTGACTACACCAAGCTGACCGGCACGGGCTTCTATGTTCTAGCCCGGTATTTCGAGACGAACGAGGCCTATGCCGTTTCGGGGGCTAACGACGCGGCGTATATGGTCGACTCGCCCCTGGACGATCATCTCCAGGCCGGCGGCGACACGGCCCAATTGTCCAACGTCAATTGGTCAATCACCGCCTACGATTTCGCCTTCGTCCAGGCGACCGCCTCGGCGGGCGGCACCGACACGGTGACCACCGTTATGCCGTTGAACTTCACCCTCGTCACCCTCGGTCCC
>JAFGFF010000149.1 GCA_016931075.1 Pirellulales bacterium
ATCCGCAGAGCCTGGTTTTCAGGTATCAAAAAGAGCCCGCCGGTGGAGAGAGTTCTCCGTCGGCGGGCTCTTTTTTTGTGGTGCCCGGCGAGAGGATGAAAGACCGGAAGATGTTCCTCGACCTATGCCAACCCCCCAACAGAGAGCCCTCCTGGCTCGAGGCATGCCCAGCGGACTGGAGGGAACGAGGGCGCTGGCCGAATCAAGCGGTTTTGAGCCCAGATGTAGTGCCTGGACAGGGTCGTGGTGGAGCGGTTCGGGATCGGCGTCGGTTGACGCTCGGTCCCCCCCGAAATTTCAGTGTCCATGCGAAGATAAGCGGTTTTCAACCAGGATCGAGCGCTCAGGGAGAACCATGCATCCACGTTCCGGAAATATTGTCTGCGAGTACCCTCAAAAACCCCCGGGATACGTGGGTTGATGGAATATCAAGCCGTTTTCAGCCACCATTCAGCGTGTGGGCATCGCCGCCGAAGGATCAACTCGGAGTCAGCATCTGCTGCGGCCGAAAAAAACCCACGGCAGTCGCGTGCTTATGGTATATCAAGCGAATCCCGACTGGGTGCCATGCTCAGACGTCGCCCAGGACACGGTCTCTTTGTCGGGCAGCCTGCCGGCGGCGGATGGGCATGTCGGCGCTGCCATCCCGAACAGCATGCCCATCCACCGCTGAAGCGACGTCTAGGCATGGCACCCGGCCGGACTGGAGGGCCACGCTCCGTCGTGGCCGCGTCATTCGGGACACCCGGCCACGACAGAGCGTGGCCCTCCATTCGTGGTGTGTAACTGCTTCGGCGGAACTCCATAGAGAGTGCATTAGAATCCCCTGGATCTCAAGCGTTCATCCCAAGTCACGCCTCTTTCAGCTCAACCTAAACGCACCGCGCGGACCGCCTTTGTACTCGCAAGAAACCCATATCTGGCATGACCTGGGACCATCCGAACGGGTCATATCTCATGCCAGTTTGTCCGCTCTAAAGCGGCGCCGATCGAGGTCGTTATCACGGCCTACACTGCCCGTGCGCGCGGGTTGAGAAACCGAACACCCATGGCATAGACACTTGAAATGATGATCGATTCAAGCATGACACAGGTATTTCGATGTCGCGGCCATTTTCACGATCAATTAAGTAAGTTGCGCGGTTGGCCGGAACAGAATTTCGTTCACGTCGTCGTTGCCCCGCTTCGGCCGACACGCCTTAATATTATGTTTGTCGGTCTTCAGGACGGCCCGATTGGCCTTTCGACCGTTCGATCCACCGTACCCAAGAATAGGAAGGGCCTACCAACCAGAAGAACGCCGTTGTTCCAACCGCTGCCTACTTCACAGCAACCGCCGCTTCGATCAAAACGGGAATCGCAAGTGCCAGGGCCGCGCGCAGCGCAGCAAAACAGGGGACGGACATCCCCGCTCGGTTCGAGTTTGCAGTCAGGTGCTATTGAGTTAATCCGACACTCAGCCCGCCAGTTTCGTGCAGATGGCGTCGGCCATTTCGCGGGTGCCGACGGCGGTGGGGTCGTCGCGATGGGGTTTGAGGTCGTAGGTGACGTTTTTGCCCTCGGCGATAACGTCGGCAACGGCCTTTTCGAGGCGCTCGGCGGCGTCCATCTCCTTGAGATAGCGAAGCATGAGCATGCCGGAGAGGATGACGGCAGTCGGGTTGACCTTGTTCTGGCCCTTGTACTTCGGAGCGCTGCCATGAGTAGCCTCGAAAACGGCGCCGTTGGGACCAACGTTCATGCCGGGGGCGACGCCCAGTCCGCCGACCAGGCCGGCCGCCAGATCGCTGACGATGTCGCCGTAGAGGTTGGGCAGGACGAGCACATCGTACAGCTCGGGCTTCTGGGCCAACTGCATGCACATGTTGTCGACGATCCGGTCCTCGAACTCGATGTCCGGGTACTCCTCGGCAACCTTGCGGGCTGTGGCCAGGAACAGACCGTCGCTGTACTTCATGATGTTGGCCTTGTGGACGGCCGAGACCTTTTTGCGTCCGTTCTCCCGGGCGTAGTCGAATGCACAGCGGACAATCCGCTCGGTGCCCGAGATGCTGATCGGCTTGATCGAGACACCCGTCTCGTCGAGACCCGATTTGATCTTCTTATCGGTCGAGACCTTGTTGATATACTCGATCAGATCACGTGTGACCGGCTGGCCTTGTTCGAACTCGACGCCCGAGTAGAGGTCTTCTGTGTTTTCGCGGACGATGACCAAATCGACGGGCACGCTGCTGAAGAAGCTCCGCACGCCGGGGTAGTACTTGCAGGGTCGCACGCAGGCGAACAGGCCCAATTCCTGGCGGAGATGGACGTTGATGCTCCGGAAGCCGGTGCCCACCGGGGTGGTGATGGGGGCCTTCAGGGCACATCGAGTGCGACGGATGCTCTCCATGACGGCATCCGGCAGCGGGGTGCCGGTCCGCTCCATGACGTCGAGGCCCGCCTCTTGTTCGTCCCAGTTGATCGCCACGCCTGTCGCATCCACGCATCGTCGAGCCGCCTCGGCCAGCTCGGGTCCCACGCCGTCACCGGTAATCAACGTCACATCGTAGGCCATCGCACCCTCGTTTTTGATATTGGGAGTTTTATTGATTTCCGCGCGGTCAATGCAGACATTTCCCCGCCGATGGGCCGTGGGAAACGTTCATTGGCGATGCAGACGTCAATGGGGGAGGGGAAGGAGCAAAACGCCATTGCTAACACAGCGCGGCAAGGTCGTCAACAGGTCTTCGGAAAAGTGTTTTCGAGGCGTCAGAAGATCGGCCTTGGAGCGGGCGAGAATCCGGTCAAATCACCCTGTAGGAGGCGACTCCTGTCGCCGAAAGGGACGCCGTCTGATAGACCTTCGGCGACGAGAGTCGCCTCCTACGAAGGAATGGAAGCAACTGGCCGTGCTTTGCCGACTGCTCGGAACCTACCGGCCGCCGAAGACGAGGTTGGCCAGCTTCTTCGAGAGGACGTCAAGGTGTTTCTTCTCGGCGTCGCGCTGGGCCTGGGTGCCCTTGAACTCCTCGCTGTCCAGGCGACTTCGTTCTTTGGAGATCTGGGAACCGAGCTGCGAGATCAACTCGCCGGGCGAGTCGAGCGCGCCGACCCGGGCACGTTGGGACTCGGGCAGCAGCTCGCGGAACATCTGGAGATCGTCCTTCCGGGCGACCAGCGGCTTGAGCTTGTCGAGGAGCTTCGACAGGGAGGTGGCGTCCCACGTTTCCTGGCCGTCCAATTCGGCTGTCAGCCGACGCAGGGCCAGGTTGTTGCCGGCAATCCGGGCGGCCAGCTCCTTCTCATTAACCTTCGCCCCGGGGGCGATGGGCTTCTCGTTCGGGTCGGGCGTCGAGTGCGAGACGTCGGTGGTCGGGCCGACGGGCGGATTGACGGGAGACACGTCGGGACCGGGGGACACGGGCGTCCCCTGGGCCACGGTGGGCGGATTGAGCGGAACTGGGTCGAGGTTCGGTGTCACCGAAGGAGTTTCGCCCGGGTCGGTGACCGGCTCAACCGTCGGCGTCATGGTCGGCCCAACGACCACTGGGAGCGACGGCTCGTGCGTCCTGGGGCCGATTGGCGGCGCGGCCGGCTCGGGCGTGCCCAGCGGACGCTCGGCCACATGGCTCGGCGGCGCAAGCGTGGGCGACTCGTCCGGCGCGGCGGGCGTGCCGGGTCGGCCGATCGGGTCCAGATCGCCGGTCGCCGTGTCCCGGTGAAACGGCACGGGCGTTGGTTCGGGAGCAGGCCCGACGGACGGGCGGAGGATGGGGCCCGTCGGGCGGATCGGGTCGACGGCCACCGGGGTCGGCACCGTCTCGGGCTGCCGAACGATCTGCCGGTCGGTCGACTGGTCCTGGGCAATCATCAGCGGCGGCAGGGGTTCGGACGTGAAGGTTGGAAGCGACGGCATCGGCTGGATGTCCGGCGAGGTCGAACTGGCGATGGCCGAGGTCAGCCAGTCGATCACCTTATATTGCTCGGCCGGGGGCTTGCCGGCCGCGTGCCACTCGTCCAGAATCTCGGCACTGGTTGCTTGACGTTGCATGTACTCGTCGCGGTCCTGGCGGAAATTACGATAGATCGTGATCCGGAACTGCCGAGCCAAGGGTTCGATCGCCGCCTCTTCGGCCAGATTCAATTCGCGCAGGAAAGCATCGACGGCCGATTCCCAGCCGGGACGCGCTTCGAGGAACGGTTCGAGGACGTGCCAGTAATGTGCCCGTTGCCGGGCGACGGCCGTCGGTTCGAGGACCGCTTCGTTCGCCCGATCCAGCCGCCCCAGCATTGTGCGGATCCACGCCTCGCGGCCTGCCCGATCCAACTGCTGGGCGAACGGGCGCGGGAGCAGGCTCTTGGACGCGGTCTCGACTCCATGCGCAGAGACCAACGGCAAGACCAGAAACAATACCAACGCTGCCCAGGTTCGGAACATGGCTCGATTTTCCTCGGCCGAAAGGACGATCGGCCGTGTCTGGAGGACGTACCCGGAGGACGGGGGATCTTCTTTTGCTATCGGCCGAATCCACACACCCGCCGCACGTTCGCCCCGAGCGGAAACGGACCACTTGCGGCGACCGGCTGGGCGCGTAGGATGAAGCCAGCACCCAACTTAATGCTAGGACGTTCTCCCCAACCGAGTCAAGCGATGCGCGAGCTGATCAGGCCGATTCTGCTGATTGCCGGGGTTCTGGCGGTCCCGCTGGTGCCGTTTGCCATCCTGGGGCAAGGATTCGAAGACCGCCTGGAAACGTGGCTGGAAGGCTCGCTCTCACCCGCCATGATGGCCACCGCCGTGGTGGGGCTTCTGGCTGGTGATCTACTCCTTCCGGTCCCCTCCAGTCTAGTGAGCACCGTGGCCGGCCGGGCGTTGGGGGTGCCTGGGGCAACGGCTGCTTCGTGGCTGGGTCTGATGCTCGGCGCGGCGATCGGATTTGGCTTGGCCCGATGGCTGGGCCGACCGCTGGCATTGCGCTTCTCGAACAAAGACGACCTGGCGCGGATGCACGCGCTGGCCGCGCGATTCGGCCCGTTCGTCTTGGTCGTTGCAAGACCGCTGCCCGTGCTGGCCGAGGCAAGTGTCCTTCTGCTGGGCACGACCGATCTCTCGTGGCGTCGGTTCTTCGTGCCGGTTGCCCTGGCCAATCTGGGCATCGCCCTGGCCTACTCCTTGTTGGGAACCGCCGTCCGCCTGCCCATCGCCCTCGCCGCCTCGCTAGCCATCCCGCTGGCGGCGACGGTGGTGGCGAGGTTATGGCTGAAAGGTAATCCTTGAGTGTTTGATGACGGGGATGGGGCCTTCCAAGGCCCTCGGCCGGGTGCCTTGAAGACCCCGAGGGTCTCAAGTAGACTGGATTTGACAGTGAAGGACTCTTGCTGGTCACGGCGCGTCACGAAGGAACGAGGGCTCTCATGAGCAGTCTACGAACGGCCGTGCAGCCGACACTCTTCGAACTTGACGAGTATCCGGAGCGAGTAGAGGCCTTTCCCCAACTGCGGTACATGGGCAGCAAGTACCGCCTTCTTCCGTGGCTTCACGAGGTTCTTGCACAACTCGACTTTTCGTCCGCGCTGGATGTTTTTTCAGGAAGCGGATGCGTCAGCTATCTCTTGAAGTCGATGGGAAAGCGAGTGGTGGCGAACGACTTCCTTCTCTTTCCCTCCCAGATCGGTCTGGCGGTCATCGAAAATCCTCGCTATCGGTTGCAGCAACGTCATTGTGAAATGTTGCTTTGCGAGAACCCGTCCCGCGATGACTTCATCGAGCGTACCTATTCCGGCGTCTTCTTTACGGATTCCGATTTACGGTTTCTTGACAACATCTGGGCAAATATCCCGTCACTGCCAACTCGGTATCACCGTGCTCTGGCCATCACGGCTTTGATACGAAGCTGCGTCAAGCGACAGCCCCGAGGCGTCTTCACCGTGGCGGGGGATCCAGATCGGTACAAGGACGGTCGCCGTGATTTGCGTCTATCCCTGCAAGAACATTTTCTTGAGTCCGTGGCGGTATACAATCGCGTCGTTTTCGACAACGGTGAATCTAACCGTTCGACGCAGCATGATGCGCTGGAGATCGACGTCGCCGGCCACGACTTGGTCTACATGGATCCGCCTTACGTTCCTCGCGCGGACGACAACTGCTATATCAAGCGATATCATTTCCTGGAAGGCCTGGCGTCCTACTGGCAGGAGCCGGGAACCGAGATCATGCACGAGACGAAGGTGAAGAAGATCCCGAAGCGATTCACCCCGTTCTCCTATCGCCGGTCCGCCCTCGAAGCGTTTAACGCCCTGTTCACTCGGTTCCGGAAGAGCCATTTGGTCCTCTCCTATTCCTCGAACGGATATCCGGACCTAAAGACGCTAATTGAAATAATGCGGCGGCACAAGCGCCGTGTCAAAGTGCATGAGCGCGATCATCGATATCATTTTGGAACCCACCGCAACGTCAAGCAGTCTCGCGCGGACGTTCGCGAGTATCTGATCGTGGGAGAATGAATGGAATTCACGAAACTGAACCTCCATGGCATGTTGGATGAGCTGGTCGAGCTCCCGTCCGATTGGATGGACGAGGCCGCGCATGCTTTGGTTGGACAGATTCGCGCTAGCATCAGCCACTTTCGACAGCTTGGACGGTCGCTCACGACGGAAGACCTGGAAGCAGCCCTGGCCGAAACCCCGACTTTTCTCGACGTGTGTCGCCTATTCATCGGGCAAGGACAAGAGCCCGTCGCGCACATGATCTGCGATCAGTTGGGAGGTCCCAGAATGACTTGGCAACGGCTCCGACGAATGGCCACACGGGAGCCGAAAGCGATGGCGGCGGCCTTGTCGGCGATGGGCGTCACAAGGATGATCGACGAACAGATCAACCGACAATGGGAAATGGAGGACATCCTAGTCGAGCGTTACAGGATGGGACGAGGTCGGGCAATCGCCGGCCAGAAGCGAGGCCGAGCTCTTGAGGATGAAGTGGAACGGATTCTCGAAGAGAACGGGGCGCCGTTCGAGCCGCGAGTGACTTTTGTCGGAAAGCGAGGCGCGCAGGCGAAGTGTGACTTCGCCATTCCAGAGAAGAATCATCCCAAGATCGTCATCGAGGCCAAGGGATTCGAGGCGACGGGAAGCAAGTTAACCGATTTCCTCGGAGACGTGCTCAAGATCGGCGAAGCGAAAGAGTACCACATGTACTTCTTCCTGGTGACCGACGGCCGAGGTTGGCACAACCGCCAGAGCGACCTGAAAAACTCGTCGACTATCAGAACGAGGGACTGATCGACATGATTTACACACTCTCGCGATTGTCAAGCCTCGCGAGTGATGTGAAGTCCATTCTGGCGAACGAGTAGGCCGTCGCCCAAGCGTCATCTGCCAAACGCGCTCGCCATGGCCGCCATTCCACTTGTTTGAGAATCAAGGCGGGAGGGGAAAACCACTCAGTGCGTTTGGCCGTCGGACTCCACGGAACAAGCCCTCAACGGCCCATCTCGGACAGCAGGGCTTCAAGGCGGCTGGCAAGCTCCGATGGGAGTTGGGCGAGCAGGGCGCGGTCGATCAGTTCGACGTCGATCAAGTCGCGCAGATGGACCCGGTCCTGGTCGCGGTGGGACATCAGCTTCATGCGGACCAGCCCGGCGAGCGAGACGACACGCAGGCCGTCAGCCAGGGGTTCCGACTCGTCGACGCCCGGCGAAGGGCAGGGATAGTCGGCGCGGACCTTCTCGCCCGCCCAGACCAGATGGACGGCATGGCGAGGATGGGGATCCTGGCGGTCGAGGAACATGCCCACACCCAGGACCTCGAAATAGTCCATTTCGACGGAGCGCGCGGCCGCAAGAGCTCTGGACAGATCGACCCGGCCTAGGAGTAGGTCGACGTCCTTGGTCGTCCGGACGGCTGCCGGCTCCTTGGTGGCGACCCAAAGAGCTACGGCCTGGCCGCCAACCAGGGCATAAGGAACCGAGGCCCGTTCAAGAGCCCCAGTAATCCGATAGAGACGTTGGGTCACGTCTTCCAAGGCCATGACGTGCTGCCTCCACAAATCAGGGCTGGGTTCGGCTTCTGTAGCCATGGGCAACTCCCAGTTCCAGGGTAGATCCTTCTGGCAAACCTTTCAAGCCGCCGGGTCGCCCTACCCCTCTCGAATCTCCCGTTTCGCTGTGTTGTAGATCTGTCGTCGGCCCGTGTCGAAGGCCTGCATGGCCATGATGACGGCCACGGAGTGCTGATAGCCGGCTTCGATCGGGGCGTTGGGCGTGCGGCGGGTACGCATGCATTGGAGCCAGTCGAGGAAATGGTCAGGGCCCTCGACGGGCACGATCGGGACCTCCTCGCCCAGCTTGCCCTTGACCCGGGCGCCCTCGCCGCTGACGGTTGGTTTATCCCAGGGCGTAAGGTTCAGCACACCGTGTTCGCCGGAGAAGAGGATCCGGTTGCCCGCGGCGCTGCCGAAGTTGGTCGAGTAGCTGACCAGGAAGCCCTCGGGATAAACCCAGGTGGCCTGGACCTGGTCGGGGCAGGTGAATTCGTGCTCGTCCTTCCAGGTGAACGTGCCGCC
>JAFGFF010000150.1 GCA_016931075.1 Pirellulales bacterium
ACGGCTCGCGGAAAAGGTGCCAGGCACCTTTTGCCGGAACGGCCCTTCGGGTGCTTCGCACAAAAGGTGCCTGGCACCTTTTCCGCTAGTGAGTCTGTAGAGTTTCCCATCCTTCACTCGCGCTATTCGCACCTATACAAAAAAGCCCATGTTTTCCTCTCAGACGAATGCTGCCACCGAATCCCTTCGCACGCTTCACCGTATCCTCCGTGACCTGTCCGACTACAGAAGCCGCCTGCGTCGCGGTCCCAACGTGGTTGCGGCCCACGACGCCAACGTGGCACGACGTGAAGCCGAGTTGAACGACGTCCGCGAAACGGCCAAGAAAGCCAAAATGGCCTCCGACGCCAAACAGGGTCAGTTGCGAGACGGCGAAGAGAAGGTCAAAAAAATCCAAGGACAACTCAACGCGGCCGGCAGCAACCGCGAGTATCAAGCCTTGAAGGATCAGATCGCCGCGGTCGAAATGGCCAACAGCGTCCTGGCCGACGAGATTCTCGAAGGTCTTGAAAAGCTCGACGAGTTCACGACCAAGATCGGCGAGACGGAGCAAGTGGTTGCCAAAGCCCAGGCCGAGCGAGATCGCGTCAAAAAGGAAGTCAACGACGAAACCCCCAAAACCCAGGCCAAGATCGAAGAGCTGGAAGGTCAGTTGAAGGAGGCCGAGGCCGGCATGCCGGAGGATTTTATCGCGATCTACCGACGGGCGGTCGCCGCCAAACGCGAGGACGCCTTGGCCCCCGTCCGTGGCGAGTATTGCGGCGGCTGCAATCAGAAAGTACCCCTGAACGCCATCAATTGCGTCTTGCTCCCCGAGCCGAAGCCGCTGGTATGCCGTAGCTGTGGCCGCATGCTCTACGTGCCCGAGGATTGGAGCCAAAGCTAGTCGCTTGCATTGGGCTTCGCGCGGACGCACAATGAAAGGGCCCGGCAAGCGCCTTCGCGGCCGGGTCGGATCCCACCCTAGACGAAGGAGCCCGCCATGTTGTCTTTCCGGACCTTTTCTGCTCTCTTGACCCTGTTGTTCCTTTCCCTCTCGGCTCATGCCCAGCCCGCGGCGCAGACCGATCCGGCCAAGGCAGGGCCCGATTTCGCCGTCCAGGGCGAGTATGTTGGGTTAGTGGAGACAGCCAAGGGCGTGGAGACATCTGGGGGCAAAGCCAAGTTCGGCGCCCAGGTGATCGCCTTGGGTAAGGGGGAGTTCCACCTGGTGGCCTATCACGGCGGTCTGCCCGGGGCCGGTTGGGACAAGAGCGACAAGTTCGAGGCCGACGGCAAGGCGGTTGACGGGGTCGTCCAGTTTGCTTCGCCCGCTCACGAGGCAAAGGTCACCCTGAAGGACGGCGCATTGACGGTCACCGACACCGACGGCAAGGTGATCGGCACGCTCAAGAAGACGTTCCGCAAGAGCCCTACGCTGGGCGCCAAGCCGCCGGTCGGCGCGGTCGTGCTGTTCGACGGCGCGACAGCCGAGCATTTTCAGAAGGGACGCAAGACCCCAGACGGGCTGCTCCAACAGGGGGCTGTTAGCAAACAGAAATTCGGCAGCGCGACGATCCACGTCGAGTTCCGCACTCCCTTCACCCCGGACGGACGCGACCAGAAGCGTGGCAACAGCGGATGCTACGTCCAAGGGTGCTACGAAGTGCAAATCCTCGATTCGTTCGGTCTGGAGGGCAAGGACAACGAATGCGGCGGGATCTACAAAGTGGCCCGGCCGGCCGTGAACATGTGCCTGCCGCCCCTGTCATGGCAGACCTACGACATCGACTTCACCGCTGCCACGTTTCGTGACGGGAAGAAGACGGCCAACGCCCGAATCACCGTCCGGCACAACGGCGTGGTGATCCACGACAACGTGGAGATCCCCTCGGCCACGCCGGGTGGAACCCAGGCCGAGAGCCCCGAAGGCGGCCCGTTGTTTCTCCAAGACCATCACGACCCGGTCCGGTTCCGCAACGTCTGGATCGTCCCAAAGGAGGGCTGATTCTCGGCGGGGCGCCGCTTGAGAGGGCGGGCGTTATTCGGACGGTTTGCTCATCGACTCTTCGATGCAGATTGCCTTATGGCCTTTGAAGACGCCGGGCCGGGCACGGAACTTGGCCAGGTCTTCGACGGTAACCAGCAGCGGGTCGCGAACGTCCTTGTCGGTCGTGATGATGTCGCCGACGCGCAGCCCGAGCAGCTCGCCCGTGCTGATCCGCGTCTTCGCCAGTTGTACGTCGACCAGGACGAGCGAGTTATTCAGTGCCTGGCTGATCTTGCGGATGCTCTCCGGTGTAGCCTGGTAACGGCCGTAGGTCACCCAACTGTTAGCCGACAGCTTGCTGCTGATTCGCTCGATGGAGTTGTACGGGATGCACAAGTTGACCATGCCGCGGACTTCGCCGATGGTCAACTCGAAGCTGATCAACACGACCACCTCGTTCGGCGGGACGATCTGCACCAACTGTGGATTGCTTTCCACCCGGACCACTTCGAGATCCAACTCCAGCACGTTTTCCCACGCGTGGTGCAATTCTTCGAGGAACAGGTTGGTGATGCGCGAGACTAGGCGCAGTTCAATTTCGGTCAGGGGTCGTCGGGCCAACGGACCGCCCTCGCGACCGCCCCCCAAGAGTCGATCAATGATCGGATAGAGAATCGAGGGGTTGATGTCCAGGATCAGGTTGCCCTCGAGCGGCTCGGCCTTCAGGAGGTTGAAACAGGTTGGGTTTTCCAGGCTGAAGACGAACTCGCTATAGGTTAGCTGGTCGACGCTGGTGAGCTTCACCTCGACCATGCTTCGCAACATGGCCGACAGTCCCGCGGCGAAATTCCGCCCAAACCCTTCGTGCAGCGTTTGCAACGCCCGCATCTGCTCCTTGCCGACGCGCTCAGGTCGCTTGAAGTCGTAGGGCGTAACTTTCTCGCGGGGTCGGCCGGGCATCGGCTGCATCGCTGGATGCGCCCCGGACGCGGACTTGGCCGGCTCGGCCGCTGCTGCCGCCGGCGCGGCTGCCTCCACGCCTGACGACATCGCGTTGAGCAGGCTTTCGACCTCCGCCTGACTCAGTACGTCTCCACCCATCTGTGCATCCTCGTTTGGACGGTCAGACCGCCATTCCTACTTCCGCCGTTTCTATTCCCGCACCTGGCCGGCGCCGTAACATACGTATTTGTAACTGGTCAACTCCTGGAGCCCGCACGGCCCCCGGGCGTGAAACTTGTCAGTGCTGATGCCGATCTCGGCTCCCAGGCCGAATTGGCCGCCGTCGTTGAACCGCGTGCTCGCGTTGATCATCACGGCCGAGCTATCGATCCGGGCGGCGAATTGCCGGGCGGAGTCCAGGTCGCGGGTGACGATCGCCTCGGTGTGGCCCGAGCTGTAACGGTTGATGTGGGCGATCGCCTCGTCCAACGACCCAACCACCTTGATCGAAAGGATCGGCCCGAGGTACTCGGCCCCGTAGTCTTCTTCGGTCGCTTCGGCGGCCTGGGGCAAGAGTTTTCGGGCGGCCGCGTCGCCGCGCAGCTCGATTCCCTTCTCGACCAGGGCCTGGCCGATCCGGGGCAACAGCTCGGGGGCCGCACCGGCGTGAACGACCAGCGACTCGGCCGCGTTGCAGACGCCCATCCGCTGGCACTTCGCGTTGACCGTCAGCCGCACGGCCATTTCCGGGTCGGCCGTCCGGTCAATGTAAACGTGGCAGTTGCCGGCAAAATGCTTGATGACCGGCATCTTGGCCTCTTCACTCACCCGGCGGATCAGGCCCTCGCCGCCTCGCGGGATGGCCACGTCGATGTATTGCGGCAGGTTGAGGAAGTGGCCCACGGCCTCGCGGTCAGTCGTGGCCACGAGTTGGACCGCGTCGCTCGGCAGGCCGACTTCAGAACCGGCTTCGGCCATGATCTCGGCGATCGCCCGGTTGGAATGGGCCGCCTCTTTCCCGCCCCGGAGGATCACCGCATTGCCGCTCTTGACGCACAAAGCCGCCGCGTCGGCCGTCACGTTGGGCCGCGATTCGTAGATGAAGAAAATCACTCCCAGCGGCACGCGGACCTTCTGAACGTCCAGCCCGTTGGGGCGAACCGAGGAGGAGATCACCTCGCCGATCGGGTCGGGCAGCAAGGCCACCTCGCGCAAGGCGTCGGCGATCGCGGCGATCCGCTCGGGCGTCAGACGCAGCCGGTCGATCTGGGCGTCGGTCAGGCCGAAGTCGGGCGCGGCCGCCAGGTCCAGCCGGTTCGCCTCGGCCAGCGCCGCCGATCGTTCGACCAGCAGCGCGGCGCTCCGTTCCAACCAGGCCTGTTTCTGCGCACCGGTGACCAGGGCCAACTCGGCAGCCGCTTCCTTCGCCCGCCGGGCCGTCTCGACACAATACACTTTCAGGTCGTCTTGTTCGACGCCCATACTTACTCCTCGATCAGATTCGTCCACGCTCCGCTTCGCGCAGCGCGAACCCCAGGCGCGCGGACCGCTGCCGACCGCCCGGCGAAAGTATCCCTCGAAATGCTTACCGAGTCAACGGAGAATAGGGTGGATGGGTGATGTACGGTGCCTGTGAAAACGGGGTTTGATAATAGGCAAAGCCGTCAATCGAGACCTCCAGAGGCGGCGAACAGGGCCAGGGCTTGCCGGGCGGGGGCCACGTCGTGGACACGGACGAGTTGGACGCCTCGCCGTGCCAGGGTCAGGACGACGCCCAAGGTGCCGGCGTCACGCGGCAGGTCCGGGTTGTCGAGCACCTGGCCAATGAATCGTTTGCGTGATGGGCCTACCAGCAGTGGGCACCCAAGGTCATGAAACCGGCCGATCTGGCGAAGCAGCGTCAGGTTGTGCTCGGTCGTTTTGCCGAAGCCGATGCCTGGGTCCAGGGCAATTCGAGACGGATCGAGCCCGGCCGCGGTCAGGGCGTCGCGCCGCTTGCCCAAGTACGCGAAGATCTCCTCGACGACATTTTCGTAGGTCGGCGAGTCCTGCATCGAGCGGGGCGTGCCCTGTAGATGCATGACGCACACGCCCGGCTGTTGGGCGACGACCAGGTCAACCATCTCGGGATCGCCGGTCAGACCGGTCACGTCATTGACGATCTCGGCGCCGGCGTCGAGCGCGGCCCGGGCGACCTGGGCGCTGGACGTGTCGATCGAGACGGGGACCGAAGCCTGCCGGCAGAGTTGCACCACGACCGGCAGCACGCGGCGGAGTTCTTCATCCGGGTCGACGGGCGAGGCCCCGGGCCGGGTGCTCTGGCCGCCGATGTCGAGTACGGCTGCGCCCTCCTCGGCCAGCCGCAGCCCGTGGTCGACCGCCACGGCCGGTTCCAGGAAGCGTCCACCGTCGGAGAAGCTGTCGGGCGTGACGTTGACCACGCCCATCAGGCTGGGAACCTGCCCGAAGTCGAGCCGTCGTGTCCGCAGTCGCCACGTCCGCGCGCGGCTGGGCATTGCATTCATCTTGTTCGAAGGGGACCGACTCATGAGAAACCCAGGGCAATCTGATGAATGGGCATGGCCTGTAGGGAACGTCCTCCGTGGCGTTCCGTGAACCGCGAGTTTGGCCCATTATCCGCGGCCCGCGGAACGCAACGGAGGGCGTTCCCTACAGAACATAGTCGGCAACTCCTTCCTTGACAGTGCCTTACCAAGGGGCTTCCATCATGCCGACGATTTGTTCGGCGACGCGCTGGATGGTCTCTTGTTGGCTCGTGGCGATCGATTGCCCCATCTCGGCCGCCATGTCGGCCGTGCCGGTCACGGCCACGGCGGGTGGGGGCAGCGGGACGGCGCCGTCGGGCCGCAGCGGCTGTCCGCGACGGTCGATCCACTGGACCTGAACGAGCATCTTGAGTTCCACCTGGCGTGGATCGTCGTAGCGGTTCTCGGCCACGACCTGTTTGCCCTCGTTGACGATCTGACCGGTCAACACGCTGTCGGCGTCCGGCGTGTTGACGACGACGTAGTCCGTCTTGAGCTGGATTTCCTTGATGACCGCTTCGGTCAGCCGCTCGCCCAGATGGCGGCGGAAGCTGGCCGACTCGAAGGTGGGCACGTAGATCGTCTTGATATGGGTCGGGTAGAGGCCCTGGTTGCCGATCCGGTAGCCGGCGCAGCCCCCGAGCGTCAAAAGGCTGACGATCAGGATCCAGGTTATCTTGCGCATGATTCGGCCACCGAGTCTTATCTACGTGTCCCGTCCGGGAACAGATCGGTCAGGAATTTCAACCGGTTGGGTGGTTTGGCCGGGTAGTCCTTGATTTCAGTCAGCCGTGTCTCCGCCTGCCGGGCCATCGCTGTGTGGGGATAGAGCTTGAGAATCTCGCGGTAGTAGAATCGGGCGGCGCCGTAGGCGCGTTTCGATTCGTAAAACTGAGCCATTTCCCAGTCCCGCTCGGCCCGTTTCGCGGCCAGCCGGTCGCGCGTCTTGATCAACTCGTCACGCTGCTGGCCCAATTCAGGTCCGAACTGCAGCAGTGTCTCTTCGGCGATTTTCGCTGCCTCGTCCAACGGCTGGCGGTCGTATTCCGAGCCCTGGTAGACCATTTCTCGGGCTTTCATGCCCAGCAGATGAGACTGGAGTTGGTGGGGGCTCTTGGGATATTCCTTGCGGAGCCGGTCGTAATAGGACGCGGCTTCCTCATAGCGTCGGCGGAGAAAATAGGCGTTGCCCAGGGCCATGAGGCTGTCGTCGGCCAGTGGTCCAGTCGGGTCGTGCGTGGTGACCATCTCGTAGGCCTTCATTGCCATCCCCCACGTGTCGAATCGCGGCCGGCTCGCGTCCGTGAAATTCGGGGTGAGGGCCCACTGGCCGGTCGCCTGGGCGGCCTGCTCCCAGTAGCGGGCCGTGGCGAAGAGCCGCCGCGAAACCGTGTCGAGGTATCGCGTGTTGTCGTGTTTTTTCAGCAACATGCTGAACGCATCGTATGATTTGGCGTACTCGTCGGCGAAGAAGAGACATTCGCCTTGCCAGAACATGGCGTCCTCTTCGAGAGTCGAGTCGGGCCAGCGGCTGGCGGCCGACTTGAATTTCGACGCGGCCTCCTTGTACTTCTTGGCCTTCATCAGTTCCTTGCCTTTGGCCAGATCTTGCCGGGCAACGTTTCGATCGGGGCCCAGGCCGGCCATCGATTTGACGCTGGCCATGACTCTATCCGGCAAGGAGGCCGAGTCGCCGTCCTTCTTTTTCGCCGGCACGCGGCCCTCGTCGTAGTCGTCGGCGTCCAATACGGGGATGGGCGACGCGTTGTGCAGGTTCTCCACCGGCGGGAGCGGTTGGACCAGCGAGGCTTGTTGGACCTGCCCCGGCCCGGCGGCCGGATCGGTCGCCCCGGGTGTCGCGGGTTTGCGCTTGCCCGGCGGCCACAAGGTGATTCCGCTGTCCTGGCTGTCGTCGTCATACCGGTTGTTGTCGGTCACGGCATTGGACGGCCGCACTTGATGACCCGTCGGAGCCGGAGGAACCGACTGACAGCCGGCCAAGAACACGACCGTGACGAGCAGTAGTGAGAGAATGTGCCGTGCAGCAGACCTGATGTCGGACATCCTTGTCCTCGGTTGCTTTGGTGGTTTTTTCGTGAGAAGCCCTTGGGAAGGTCCGACGCGGAAAAGGTGCCAGGCACCTTTTGCCGGAACGGCCCTTCGGGTGCTTTGCACAAAAGGTGCCTGGCACCTTTTCCGCCGTTCCTGCCCGACTACGTCTGGTCCCAACCCAAGTACGCCTGCATCTTGGGCTTCTTGCCCAACAAATGCGCGAAATAGTGGTTCATCAGGCCGCGAAGTTCTCCGCGGGTTCGATTGTCCATTGGTTCGGTTGATGGTTCGCCCGACTCGGCCAATTGGACCATCGTGCGCAAGACGTCCGAACGGACCGAGGCGACCTGGCGTTTGCCGGGCCGACACTTCGGGCACAAGACTCCGCCGTCCCAATGTCCAAACGCCACACGGCCCCCCGCCGGAACGTCACACCCACAACCGACGCACTGCTCCAGCGAGGGCAGCAAGCCCAAGTGGCGCAGCAAGTGCAATTCGAACCGCAACACGTCGCGGGCCACGGCGACCCCTTCGGCCAGCCGGACCAGCGTCTGGTCAGCCAGATCGAACAGTTCCGGATGGGGATCGTATTCGTGCGTCAGCTCGGACAACAACTCGGCGACGTAGTAGCCGCCGTACAGCCCGGCCAGCGACCGACTATCCATCCGAAACCGTCGCAGGAGCTTCGCCTCGGTCAATAAGTCGAGTGCTTCGGACGATTTGCGGAGGAAGACTATTCGACAGACGGCCAGCAGGTCAAGAGCAGACTCGAACGGGCCCTTAAGCCGTCGGGCTCCTTTCGCCAGAACCCCCAGCTTGCCATGTTCACGCGTGAACAGCGAAACCACGAGGCTCGTTTCGCTGAACTCGATCGTCCGCAGCACAATTGCGGTAGCATTTTCGGGGGGCATGGCGAGTCAGTTAAAAAACGAAAGGAAGGGGCCACAGATGAACACAGATGGACACAGATGAAGAGGATTGAAAAAGAAGGGAACCGCCGATGGACGCGGATAAACGCAAATGGAAGAACGTGTTTAATAAAGGGTGCCACTGCTGGCTTGTCCAGCAGTGTATTTGGAAAAACGCGATTCACACTGCTGGACAAGCCAGCAGTGGCACCCTTGGAACAAGCTGGACCAATTTCGAAAAACGATCATTTATCTGCGTTCATCCGCGTTCATCTGCGGTTCCCTTCTTCTCTTTTTTTCTTCATCCGTGGCCTCTTGATGTATGGTTTCTTTCTCGAGGAACGCTTCGAGAGGCCTAGCGACGTGGCGGAAATCGGCGGTGGGCATGGCGACGGTGTCCCAGGCGGGCGAGATGCGCCGGGCCGACGCGGCGTAGTCGGCCAGGGGGACGCCCACGAAACCGTACAGGGCCTCGCGAAACTCGAACAACTGATCCTCCGGCAAGGGCGCTCGATCGCCCACGATGTTGTACGCGAACACCAGCAGCCCGACGAATCGCCCCCCAAACAAGACCTCCCACTGGGCCAGGCTGTCCAGGTCGTCGCGCGTGGACCAGTTCTTCCAGTACTGCTTTTGATCGTCGCCCGACGGGAATCGCCGGCCCTTGACGTCGACCAGCCAGACCGTTTCGCCGGGCGAGGAGACGATGAAGTCGAGGCTCTTGATCGACCGGCCGTCGGACAACAGGCTCCGCTTCGCCTCGTCGACTGCCACGTAGGGCAGACGCCGACCGCGCAGGTAGGCCTCGAACGCCGCTTCATAGTGGTTGTCGCGATTGGCCATGGCGGATCCGTCGACGCTTCTTGCCGGCCACGGATGAACGAATCGCCACCACCCTAACGGGCCTTCCGGTCGATGTCAACCTGCTGAGCCGACAGGTCAATTATGGCTTGGCCGGGCCGACCTCGAATGAAAGCGGTTCGGCCCGGACACGGCCTCCGAGGCCGGCGCCATGCACGGCGATGACGTCGAGTTGGACGGGCCCTTGGCCAAGCCGGTCGGGGTTGATGGCCAGTTGACCCGACTCGCCTCGAATCGTGCCCAAGTGCAGTCGGCGGTGATAGACGTCGATCTGCGAGGCGCCAGGGCTCTTGGCCGTGACGTCCAAGTGCCCACCCAGCCGGACTCCACCGGGGGGACTGTATCGGGCCATGATCGTGCGGCCGTGGTTGGCCGTCTTCAGCGGCAGGATCGCGCGGCCTTGCGTATGAATCGGCGCGGGCCCGACGGCGACAACGCGGAACTCATGGTAACCGTCGATCAATTTGGCCGTGTCGAGCGAGAACGGGACGCCAGGGTCCACCTTGCCCAATCGGACACCGTTGACGAACAGTTCGTAGTGATCCACCTGACCTCCGCCGGGAATCGTCGCCGAGGGCGTGAGCGTCAACAGGCCCTTGACGGTCTCCCCCGGCTTGGCGCCCGTCACCGACACCTTGGGGATCTTGGCCCAAGGCTGACAGAGCGGTTCGCCGACGATCAGGAGTTGATACGGACCATGGACCGCCTGGTAATATGCCTCGGCTAGCGAGCATCCCCGGGCGTAGTGGACATGGAGCATCGCGTTGGGGAATTTGGGGTTGGGGGGAAAGGCGTACGGTTCAGTGACCGGACCGCTGGCGCCGGCCGCGCCGTAGCGAAGATACTCGGCCAGCGTGGTTTGGCTACTGTTGGCCTTCATGACGCCTCCGTAGCTGGTGAGGTTATCGCCGATCGCGCCCGGGAGGAGACGGCTGTGGAAGCTCACCCAATTGAAGGCAGCCGTTCCCATCGTGACGCCGCACACGTTAGTTGTTTGTTTCGGTGCCACGTCCTTGATGATCTCGGCGTTCACCCCCAGCTTCTTCAGTTCAGCCACGGCCGTTGGGAAGAGGTCGGCACGGGTTTTGCTGCGAACGTCAGCCGTCTTCGCGTAATACACCGTACCCCGGGGCGAGGTGCCATCGGCGCCGACACCCTTCTCGAGATAGGCAAGAACTTCTTCCGGTGTGTTTCCTCGCCGGTCCTTGCCCACAGTCGCGCCGAGCATTACAGAGAGTAAATATTGCCGGCCTTCCGCCGCGTCAGTCTTTCCGTCCGGGCCAAATCGGAGGCGACCATTGAATCCGATGGTCGGCTGTTGCTGCTGGTGGTCCTTGGACATGGTTCGCATGTAACGGTTGGACGTCAACTGGACATAGACCGGCTGACCTGTCATGGTCGCCTGCCATAAGTAGGTGAGCCCTGTTGGCGAGCCAACCCTGGTCAGAACTTTAGGCCAAGCATTTTTGTCTTTCTGTCTTGCCTCGGGAAGGCGTTTCAAGTAGGCATCGATGTCGAGCTTCAGGCTGATTCCCCAAGGATAGTCGCTCGAGTAGACGACGTAGTCGATCTGGCCGGCCAGACGGCGCCGATTGATCTCTTCGAGAATCGGACGGAGGATCTTCTCACGAAACGTCTTCACGTCCGTCTCCCCAACGTCCGGGTCCCACGGCAGTTCGAAAACGTTACCGGCGGGAATCTTCCGAAAGGCGACGTAATGATTGGCGATCCGCTGCGACGTCGGGCTCTTCGGGTTGACCACGAGAAAGACGTTTTCAGGACCGCCGCCCGCCTGGGCAACGCCGGCCGCATAGAGCAAGATCACCATCAAGAGAACGACCGTGAGTCGTTTCAACAGCATTACAACTCCTTGTCTTAGTCTTACAACGGGGTATCCACCAACAGGACAACCACCCGTTTCGGACCATGGACGCCCAAGATGAGTATTTTCTCGATGTCGGCCGTGCGGCTGGGACCTGTGATAATTACGAACTCGCCGCGACGTTCCGGCTCGGCCACACGTGGGGCGATTTCCTTCCAGGCAGCGGGCAAGTGCTCGCGGAGCCGGTCCGAGCGGGCCAGAACGATGCAGACGGGCGGCAGGTAGCACAGCAAACGTTCTTGCGATGTCGAACTGGCGACCAGGCAACTGCCCGTGTCGGCCAGCAAATACTCGGCCTCGACCAATCCGGCCGCTAGGTGGCTCATGCCCGGGGCTGTCCAGTCGTCGGCTGCCCAAGCAACTGTTTGTGCGTCCAATCCTTCGGCCAACTGGCGCAGCGCCGGCTGATCGACCGCGCCGATCAACGCATCGGGCCCCGAGCCGGGTTTGCTCACTGAATCGCCCTGCCGGCCGTGAAGCTGCTCGACGAGCCGGCCAAGTTCCTGCCGGGCCGATTCGATCGATTCGCAGCGGATCAGTTCACCTTGGACGATTTCAAGTTCTGAGGCGAATCGATCAGCCATCGTCGCCACGTCGGCGCCTGTCTCGGGCCACACCTCGGGCGTCGGCGGCAACTCGTCTCTCGGCCGATCGCTCAGGGCCTCGCGAATCCGACCCAATACCACGTCACGACTGCTCATGATCTTCGCCAAGATTCTCGTGGGGTGATGCACTCTAAAAAAAGAACACCAATCGCCACTAATCTCCGCTAATTCCCTATAATCTCTTTGGTGAAGTCCAACTTTACTTCTGTTGATTAGCGTTAATTAGCGCGGATTAGCGTTCCTTTTCTTGATCTTGCCTACTTCTCATTATGCCGCCAATTCCCGCGGAAGGTAGCTTTAGGCACCCGGGGTAGCTCTCGGCCGCGTGTCCAGGCCCCCAGTTGAAGCGGGTGCCAGGGCAGGAACTTGGCCAGGCGAACGCCGATCCGCACGGCCGTCATCGTCAGCCAGTAACGCAGCGGGCCGCTCATGGACCAGGCCCAACTCTTCCACATCAGCCTTTCGGCCATCGAGCGGACGGGCGAGGGTTCCTTGGCCGCCCGATGGCGGAGGTAGACCAACTGATGGGCGATGTCGATCTTCACCGGGCAGGCCTCGGCGCAGGCCCCGCACAACGACGAGGCGAACGGCAGCTTGCCCGCCTTCTCCAAGCCGACCAATTGCGGCGTGATGATCGAGCCGATCGGGCCCGGGTAGACCCAGCCGTAGGCCCAACCGCCCACGCGGCGGTAGACGGGGCAGTTATTCAGACACGACCCACAACGGATGCAGGCCAAGGCAACCCGCGTCTTCGGATCGGCCAGCGCCCGGGTGCGGCCGTTGTCCAGAATGATGACGTACATCTTCTTGCCCGGCGTGGCCCCGTGGATCAGGTGCGTGTAGCTGGTCAGCTTTTGACCCGTGCCGCTGCGACCCAGCAGGTTCAAGAACACGGGCAGGTGTTCGATCCGCGGAATGACCTTTTCGATACCCATCAGGGCGACGTGGACCGGCGGGGCGGAGGTCGACAGCCCGGCGTTCCCTTCGTTCTCGACGATGGCGATCGTGCCCGTCTCGGCGACGGCGAAGTTGACGCCCGAGACGCCCATGTCGGCACGGAGATATTCCTCGCGGAGGTGTCGTCGGGCGATGTCGGTCAGAGCCTTGTGCTCGGCCGTGTAGGGTTCGTCGAGCTTGTCGGCGAACAGGCGGCCGCAGTCCTCGGCCGAGAGGTGCAAGGCGGGCGTGACGATGTGCGTGGGCCGCTGGCCGGCGAGCTGGACCAGGTACTCGCCCAGGTCGGTCTCCAGGGCCGTGACGCCGACGTCGGCCAGGGCGTGGTTCAGTTCCATCTCCTCGCTGACCATCGTTTTCGACTTGACCACCCGTTTGACACCGTGCTCCTGGGCGATCTGGATGACCAGCCGGTTGGCCTCGGCGGCGTCGGCGGCGTAGAGGACCGTGACGCCTCGGACCGAGATGTTCCGCTCGAACTCGGCCAGCAGCTTGTCGAGATGGGCCACCGCGTAACGTTTGATCCGATGGGCCGCCTCGCGCCAGTCCTGCCACTGCGGAATGGTGGCCGCCATCTCGCGGACCTGCTTGGCCGACCGTTCGGTCGACTCGCCCAGCGCCTTCGACCCGGCCGGCTCGCTCAGCCCAGCGGTCTGCGACTTCAGGAACTCGGCGCCGTGCAAATGGGAAGTGTCGCTCACGTTTTTTGCAATCTCGCTATGAAAACCGGTTTTCAATTTAGTTGGAAAGCGAAGAGTGGACTCTCGACAACCTTTTCTTCAGGAACGCTCAACCTCGTCAAGGCTCACGCAAAGGCGCGAAGACGCAAAGGGAGAAGGACGAAATGGACATGATTTACATGATTGACAGGATAAGTGATTGTGCGGCCCGGTTCTTGATTCACTCACCCGACGAGTTGCTTCTCTTGTCCCCCCGCTAAACGGCATTCGCCAACAACAATCTTGTTCATCCTGTCCATTACATCTTATTTCCCTTGCGTCTTGGCGCCTTTGCGTGAGGATTTTTCGCGTGTTTTCAACGGACGATTTCTTTTCCACCTAACACGTCTCTTGTTTTCAAAAACCTTATTCGTCGGCCACGAGGATTTCGGCCAGGTGTTTGGTTTGGATGTGGCGGGTGGCCGGGTCGCGGCGCAGGAGGCCTTCAATGTGCATCAGGCAACTCGTGTCGGGCGAGACGAGCACGTCGGCCCCGCACTTGGCCAGGTTCTCGACCTTGGTCCGGCCCATGGCCAGCGAGGTGCCGGCCATCTTGACGCTGAACGTCCCACCGAACCCGCAACACTCTTCCATGTTCGGCAGTTCGTGATACTCCAGGTCGCGGATGCTTCGCAGTAGGGTCATCGGCGGATCGACCACGCCCAACTCGCGCCGCGTATGGCAGCCGATGTGCAAGGCCACCTTGTGCGGATAGCGGGCGCCTGTGTCGGTCACGCCCAGGACGTTGACCAGGAACTCAGTCAGCTCGACCACGCGCCGGCCGATCTCGACGATCCGCGGGTCGGGATCGACCTGTTCGAAAAACACGCGGCACATGGCCGTGCACGAGCCCGAGGGACCGACGATCCACCGGTAAGGCTCGAACGTGTCGCAGAAATGGCGCACCACGCGCCGGGCTTCGTCCCAATAGCCCGAGTTGAACGCCGGTTGCCCGCAGCAGGTCTGTTCTTTCGGGTACTCGACCGGCACGTTCTGCCGGCGGAGCAACTCGACGGTTGCCTCGCCCGAGGCGGGAAAGAACTGGTCGATGTAGCACGGGATGAACAGCCCGACGGGCTCGCCCGGCTCGTATTTCGGATATTCCCACACGGGCGGGGAATGGTTTGTCAACTTGATCATACCGAAGGTTTGCTCCAAGACCGGCTGCCGTGACGCGGGGTGGCACTGGCGTCTCGCCAGTGGTGCTGCTGGAGAAACACACTGACGAGACGCCAGCGCCACCCTCCGTCAATAAGTCATTCACGAGGAAGGCATCTATTATGTAGTTGTACCGTTTCGTCCCTCTTTTGCCCAGCGGACCGGTTCCGGGGGGTTCGCCCCGACCGCTCGGTTGTGGTAGACTCGGGGGCTAGCAGCCTGTTGAAAAAGCGGACAGGGTGCCATGCTCCACGCTTGCGTGGGCATGTTTTCACGGCATATTCAAGCTTCACATGCCCACGCAAGCGTGGAGCATGGCACCCGAAATTGCATGCGCATGGGCCAACAACACGCTCTCGACAACCCGATCGTCCGCGTGCGGGACTTTTCGTTCGCGTTTGCCGGGCGGAAGGTGTTGGACCGGGTGTCGTTTGCGGTGGCCAGGGGCGAGGCGGTCTCGATCGTGGGTCCTAACGGGGCCGGTAAGACGACTCTGCTAAAATGCCTCGGCGGGCTGCTGGCCGGAGGCTCGGGCCACATCGAGATCGACGGCCGGCCCGTCGCAAGCTACGCGCGACGAGAACTGGCCAAACAGATCAGCTATGTTCCCCAGGCCGATGGGCAAGTCGTCGCGTTCACCGTCGAGCAGTTCGTCCTGATGGGCCGGTATCCCTATTTAAGTCCCTTCTCGCCGGTCAGCGCCGAGGACCGCGAGACGGCTCTTGAGGCCCTGGCTCAGACCGGTTTGACAGCTTTGGCCAACCGGCGGATGGACACGCTCAGCGGGGGCGAGCGCCAGAAGGCCTACCTGGCGGCAGCCGTGGCCCAGGACGCGCCGATCATGCTGCTGGACGAACCGACCACGTTTCTGGACTACCGCCACCAGGCAGAGATTGGGCATCTGCTGGCCCATCACGGCAACCAGGCCGAGTTGACCACGATCTCAGTCACCCACGACGTCAATCGGGCGGCCTTGGAGAGTCAGCGGATCCTCGCCCTGGTCGACGGCCGCATCCGGTTCGACGCTCCGGCGAAAGAGATCATGCGGCCTGACGTGCTGGAGACGATCTTCGGAACACCCTTTCTCTTGGTCGACCATCCCGACACGGGCGTCCCGATGGTGGTTCCTCGAACGGTGACGAGGGAGGCGCCATGAAACGCGGCTGGATCCTGGCAGCGCTGGCCGTCGTGGCGGTGACCTTGTTGTGCGTCGCGCCGTTGATCGGCGCGTCGAACATCTCTTGGCAGGCGTACTGGTCTTCGGACGCCAACCCGATCCAAATAAAAATCCTCTGGTCGTTCCGTATTCCCCGGGTGCTGATGGGCTTTCTGGCTGGTATGGGGCTGGCTGTCAGCGGCATGGCGTTTCAGGCCATGTTTCGCAACCCGTTGGCCACGCCGTTCACCCTGGGAGTTGCCAGCGGCGCGTCGTTGGGCTCGGCCGCGTGCATCCACCTCGGTTGGGTGTTCGCCCTGGCCGGCATCCCGGCGGTGACGATCTGCGCGTTCGCCGGCGCGGTGCTGACGGTGCTGCTGGTCTATGGATTCACTCGGGCGAAGCGGGGCTTCTCGACCGGCACGATGCTGCTGGCCGGCGTGGCGATCAGCTTCTTCTTTTCCAGCGTCATCCTGTTCCTGCAATATGTCAGCGACTTCACGCAGACGTACCAGATGCTCCGCTGGGTGATGGGAGGGCTGAACCGGACGGTCGAGTTCGCCGACGTGCTGACCGTCTTGCCGTTCGTCGTCGCCGGGACGCTGATCGTGCTCTACCTTTCTCACGAACTGAACCTGATCGCCACGGGCGAACAACTGGCCGCCAGCCGGGGCGTCGAGGTCGATCGGACAAAGAAGATGCTCTTCCTGGCTGCGTCGCTCATGGTCGGCGCGGTCGTGTCGGTGTGTGGACCGATCGGCTTTGTCGGCCTGATGGCCCCTCATATCTGCCGGTTGCTGATTGGACCCGACCATCGGTTTCTGGCCCCGGCGACATGCCTTTTCGGGGGGGCCTTTCTGGTGGCCTGTGACGCAGCGTCCCGGACCGTCATGGGGCTGGTTTCTACAAGCCCTATCGAACTTCCGGTGGGGATTATTACGGCTTTGCTAGGTGGCCCATTCTTCCTGGGCCTCCTACTCACCCGATCGGCGGGTCGCGACTTGCCGTAGGCCGATTGTGAGCTAAGATTCCCAAGGTGGACACACCCGGTGGCGCACGTGCCGGGACGCGCGCCCGCATTGCTTTCCTCCGAACAGGGAGCCGCTTCGATGAAGAGAATTCTTGCCGCGTTAGCGATCGTGTTGTTGCTGGGCGCGACCGCTTCGGCGGGCTGGGCCTATGTCGCGCCGGCCCCGATGGTCTACGGCTATGGACCGGTCTATTCGTACCCGACCCCTGTGGTCGTGGCCCGACCTGTCGTGCCGGTGCCCGCTCCGGTCTACGCCCCCGCACGCACCGTGGTTGCGTATCCGTACGCTTACCCGTATGCCTACCCGTATCCGTACGCGGTTCGCGCGAAGGTCTTCGTGCCAGGCCGCCCGGTCCGCAACGCGGTCCGCGCCGTCCTGCCGTAGCTTGCGGCTAAGACCAATACTGGGTTGGCAACCGCCCCCAGGAAATGAACACATTAGCCCACCCACGCCATGCGTGCGGTGGGCTTGTTATTTGGGCATCCTGGGGGTGGCGGGGATCGGGAGGAACCTTCGGCCCCCGGCGGGGTTGTATTGTGAAGAGGTTCGGCCGGGCCTAGACTAGAGAGGGAAGCCTCTCGGGCCGGCCGGGAGGACACACGGCGGGCGTCCTATGCGGTGACTTCCTTGGTAGTCAGTGAGTCCTCGGTCCAGCGCTACACGCTGTCCGACCCTGACGTGCAGTTGATGCTCGAGGTCCGCGACGACAGCGCGGCCGCCTTCGAGGAACTCGTGCTGCGGTATCAGGGTCGGCTGGTCGGTTTGTTGACCCACCAGGTCGGCAGCCGCGATCTGGCCGAGGATCTGACCCAAGAGGTCTTCCTGCGGGTGTATCGCGCGCGGAAGCGGTACGTGCCGGGGGCCAAGTTCGCAACGTGGCTCTTCACGATCGCCAACCATGTCGCCTCCAACGCCCTGCGAAGCCGGTCGCGGCGGCACGAAGTAAAGCTCGGCGGGCGGGCCAGCGGCCCGATGGGCGCCCATCCGATCGACGCAATCGCCCAGGCCAGCAGCAGCCAGATGCCTGCCCGGTTGTTGGCCAAGGCTGAGATGCGCCAGATCGTCGTCGCCGCGCTCGAAGCCTTGAACGAACGTCAGCGGATGGCGGTCCTCTTGAGCAAGTTCGAGGGGCTGGCCTACGCGGACATTGCCGAAGTGATGGACCTGTCGCCCCAGGCCGTGAAATCACTCTTGTGCCGCGCACGAGGGACGCTGCGCGAGGTGCTCGAGCCCTATGTTGAGGACGGCAACCACCCGAACATGAAGCGAAACGGAAACTGATCGATCCCATGGCCTCCACGCCAAATAAACCCGACCCGTCGACCCCCGGCCCGTCCGCATTGGATGAGCAGTTGGTCGCCTACCTGGACGGCGAATTGACCGACGCCGCTCGGGAAGAGGTCGAGGCGATGCTCAACGCCGATCCGGCGCTGCGCAAGCAGCTTGCGCGGATGAACAAGGCGTGGAGTCTGCTGGACACGCTTGACCGGCCGGAGATCGACGACACGTTCACCGAGACGACGCTCGAACTAGTCGCCATCGCGGCTGACGAGGACGTCCAGAAGAGCCAGGCCGAAGCGCCGCGACGCCGCCGGCGTCAATGGGCCGTCGTGATCGGCAGTCTGGTCGCGGCCGGCGCGGTAGGTTTCCTGGGCGTGGCGTTGGCGCGGCCGGATCCGAATCGGCAGCTTCTCGAGGACCTGCCCGTCCTGGAGAACCTCGACCAATACGAGCAAATCGGCCAGGTCGAGTTCCTCCATCAGCTTCGCGACGCCGGCCTGTTCACGGAGAACCCGCCCGATGAACGGTAATTCCACGAAACAGCCAGGATGGGCGGCCCTAGGGCTCCTGCTTGTCGTGTTGTTGGTCTGCGCCGGCCCTCGGACGGCCGAGAACGTCGACCTGACCACCCGGCGGCAGCGGGTGCTGGAGATGACCGACCAGCAACAGGCCGAACTGGCCGACGCGCAGGTTCGGTTCAACGCTCTCGACCAGGCCAAACAGGAAGCCCTTCGCCGGTTAAACCGCGACCTGGACGACGATCCCCAGGGCCCTGAACTCCGCCAGATCATGCACCGGTACAGCCATTGGCTCAATGGACTGGCCAATATTACACGTCTCGAACTGATGAGCCTTCCGCCCGATGAGCGAATCACGCGAGTTAAAAAACTATTGCGCGAAGAGGAAGATGCCCGAGGGCTACGCGCATGGCTCGACGCCCTGGGGGCGAAGATTCGCCAGAGCCTTCCGCCCGAGAGGCAGAAGCAGTGGGACCGCCTGCCCCTCGAACAGCGCCGAGGCCGGATCTTCATGGAACTCCGCACCTTGGAAGCAAAGATTCGCCACCAAGCGTCGCCCGAGAAACAGAAACAGTGGGAACGGATGCCGGCGGCTCAGCGTTGGAGCCGCATCCTTCCGGAGTTGGCCGGCCATGAGGCGATTGTTCGACTTCTGGCCGATCCAAACTGCCTGGCCGATCTGCGAAGCCGACTCTCTAAGGAAAGCGCAGCGGAACTCGAGAAGATGCCGCCCAAGGAACAATGGAAATGGGTTGGCGAGAAATGGTTTGCCCTGGTGTTCCAGAAGCATCGTGAGCAGACGATCGGGGGAGGTCCGCCGGACGTGAGCGACAAGGACCTGGCCGAGTTTTTCGAGACCCTTCCCGACAAGGCCCGCGATTCCCTCTTGCAGATGCCCAGCAAGAAAATGTACAGCCGGCTGCGCGACGAGTACCTGCGTCAGACGCGGTTTGGCCCGGGCGGACGCGGTCCTCGAGGGCCTCATCGCCCGGGGCCCGACGGCCGCCCCTTCGGTCGCAGTCGATCCAACGACTCGTCTTCGCGCTTCGGGCCTCCCTCGTCCAAGAAGGCTTCCGACCCATCCGAGTCTCTCCAGGGAGATACGAGACCGCAGGCGCTAAAAGAGGCCGCGGGTTAGTTCGTTCTATTGCTTGGCCGGCAGGGCCGAGGGGAGCCAGGTCGACAGGTAGTAGGCCTTCGGCGAGGCCATCTCCAACAAAGCCGCTGGGTCGAGTTGCGGTGACCGGCTCTCTCCTTCGAACAGGACCGAGGCCAACGTCGGCTCGGGCTTGTATTGCACGACGCGAACCGTCTCGGGATCCAATTGGGCCAGTTCGATCGCCCGATCCACGGCGTCTTCGACGAACCCGATTTTGTCGATCAGCCCACTCTCCAGGGCCTGCGGGGCATCGAAGATCTGACCGGTGGCCAGCTTATCCAGGGCTTCCGGGTCTTTCTCGAACTTGGGCCGGCCCTCGCGGATGATCATCTTGAAGCGGCCGAACATGTCGTCGACCAACGACTGGAAGATCTTCTTTTCTTCCGGCGAAAGGGGCTTGGCCAGGCTGCCCATCGTCTTGTACGGCCCGCTGGCGATTGTGTCTTCCTCGACCCCCCACGTCTTCAACAGTTTTGAAAGATCGTAGCGAGGGATCTTTACGCCGATCGAACCGGTCCAGGTCGTCGGCTCGGCGAAGATCGAGTTGGGCGTATCGCCCACCGCCATCGAGACATAGTACCCGCCGCTGGCGGCCATGCTGCCCATGCTCACGACCAGCGGGATTTTCCGCTCGGCGACCAGGTTGCGGAGGTGGTGCAGGATATAGTCGCTGCCTGAGACGGTTCCGCCGGGCGAGTCTACCCGCAGGACGACCGCCTTGAGGTTTTCGTCCTCCAGGGCGTGGTCGATCTGTCGCTTGATGAACCCATCGCCTTCGAGAATGACCCCGTTGAGCGTGATAATGGCCACCTTGTCTTGTCCGTCTCGATTATGCGAGAAGAATTTTTCCTTCACACGGCGTTCGGAGCCGAGCCCGCCCGTGCTCAGGGCCACCATGCCCACCAGCATCGAAAATCCCAGCATCATTAGCAGGGAAACGACGAGCGCGCCGATCAGCACCCGGGCGAACACCGACCGGCGTCGAGGCGGCTGAGCCAGAGGGGGGCCGTAGCCCGGGGGAGGTGGATTCATCGGGGGCTGACTCGGCGGATAAGGTTGATTTTCCATGACGGACTCCTGACGAGGCGGGTGAGGATGAATGACTGCAACGCGTTATTCTAGTCGAACTTACGTCTCGAACAAATCCCGGTTACCGCTCGCAGGGCAGGGAGTGAATTGGCCTGTTCTCGGTCGGAGCAGGACGCTACAATCCCGCGTCTTTTTTCTCTTCTCGGGCCTCGATCCTCGGGAGACGTAGTGCCATGAGACGGACGTGTGGCGTGCTGGTGGTGTTGGGCTTGGTGGCGGTCGCCGGGCAGGTGGGGGCGGACGAGGGCGTCCGGGCGGTCGGACTGGTCCACCGCTACGGCATCGAAGTCGACCTGAAACGCTATCCCCAGAGCGATCCCAAGGAGACGATCCGCTCGGTGATCAAGGCGACCCAAGCGGGCCAGATCGACTATATGCTGGCTCATCTGATCTCGCCCTCGCAGGTCGATCAGAAGTTCCGCGGCGACACGCAAGCACTAAAGGCTTTGGCCGCCAAGGCCACGCCGGCCAAGTCGAAACAGATGGTCGACGCCCTGAAGCAGCAACTCCAACAAGGCGCCTGGACGATCCGCGAGACCACGGCCTACGCGCGAGCCTCGGGCGTGCCCGACCTGTCGCTGGAAAAGATCGGCGACCACTGGTTCATGCACAATACGCCGACGAAGCGTCCCACGCGGTAGCCTCGATAGGCGGGTTGCATTCCGGCAAGATGGGTTGACCCTGCCGGCGATTCTCTCGCCGATGCACCATCCGGCATGGCCGCAAGGGGGTCTTGTAAATCAACTTCCGTGGGGTATCCTGAATATCCGGGGCGGTGTCGATCCCACGGTGGAGTTCTGCCTCCACGGAGATTTCCACGGCCGGTTGACTTGGTGGCCGAGTCCGGTCGTCGCACGGGCCGTCCGGCGAGTCGTTCCTTTCGACCAGGTCGAAGCCGATGCAACGCGTCCTGTTCGAGTATTCGCTGGATCCGACGACGTGGGTTTACCTATCGTCGCTGGTGACGATCGGCATCTACTTCAAGTTCCGCCGGTTTTGGAGCGTGCGGAACGTGGACCTCATCGGCCTGATCGCCTTCGCGCCCGGATTGTTGCTGGTCGGCCATGGGCAAGAGCACCTCGGCTACGTCTGGCTCTTGATCGTCGGCGCGGCCTACCTGGTCCGCTTGCTTCTCGACCCGGTAATGGTGCGGCGCCCGTTGTTGGAACCCAACCTGTCGGTCGACGGACTGGTTTTCGCGGGCGTGGCGCTGCTGATCTTCTTGTCGGCCAACGTCGTCACGGGCAAACTGACCGAAAGCGATCGGGACGTCGCCCGGCGCATGGACATGCTGCTGGCTGGGGAGATCACGCTCGACGAGCTTGGCGATTCAGCGCCTCGCAGTCCGGGCTATCCATTGTTCCACGTCTTTGCCACGTTTTCGAACACGGCCCTGGTTCCCGACGCCCAGGCCGAAGCACCGCCGCTGCCCCGCCGGGCCCTGGTCCGGGCCGTGGTCACTCGGGCGACCGTCATTTTCGCACATTTTGCCATCGTGCTCGGGATCGTGCTGATCGGCTACCGGCATTTCGACAACCTGCAAACGGGCCTGGCCGCCGCTGTCTTGTATCTGTTGCTGCCCTACACGAACGAGATGATCTCGCGCGTCGATCACGTCTTGCCGGCCGCGATGCTCGTCTGGGCGATCGAGGCATACCGCCGCCCCATGGTCGCCGGGGTGCTCCTGGGGCTGGCGGCCGGGATGATCTTCTATCCGTGGTTCCTCGTGCCCCTGTGGTGCAGCTTCTACTGGCGCCGTGGGCTGATTCGATTCCTGGGCGGAGTCGTCGTCGCCGTGCTGGTCTTGGGGCTCTCGCTGATTGCCATCCCGCATAAGGACACCGCGGCCCTGATGACGCACGTCCAGGCACTGCTGGGCGCTGGGGTGTTCTCTCTCGAACAGCCGGTCGATGGTTTTTGGAGGTTCTATAACCCGGTCTTCCGGATCCCCGTAGCCGCGGCGTTCGTGGTCGTCTCGCTGTTGATGGTTCTCTGGCCAGCGCAGAAGAACCTCGGGACGCTCCTGAGCTGCTCGGCGGCCCTGATGCTAGGCGTGACGTTCTGGTACGATCCGGGCGGGGGCGTCTACCACATGGCGTGGTTTCTGCCCTTGCTGCTGCTGACCATCTTCCGGCCAAACCTGGAAGACCGGATTGCCATGTCAGCCGTGTCGGCGGGCTGGTTCAGCCGCCCCGCTACTTCTAAAGCCTAACGCCCGGTGTTCGGATAGTCGGGAAGCGGCTCGTCCGACAGGTTTCGAGAGATTTCGCCCAACGTCTGATCGACGGGCGGAAGACGCCGGACGGTCGAGTTGGTCGAAACGGGCACGAGCTTCGGCGTGATGAGCTTGCCTGGCCGCTTGGCCCAGACCACGGGCTCCGTCAGTCGTTCGGCCTGCCAGGCGGTTTGACTGGCGGCGAAGGTCGGTTCGGCGGCCGATGTCTTCGACGCGTAGTCCATCGCCGGAGCGTCCTCGGCCGGCCAACGGGTTTCGAGTTCGACTGAATGGTCGGAGGAGGCCACCTGCGACGCGTTCGGTTCGTCCGCCCGGGCGGTCGTCCAGGAAGGCTCCTCCGTCGACGTGGAAGGCTGTTCGGTCGTTTCCGTCTGGATTAGCGCCGGCAGCGGATCGCCTACCGGTTCCACGCCTCGATAGACTTCGGCTAGCGCTGGGGGAACCGGGGCAATCGGGTCGACTGCCGGCACGGGGATAGGCGTGGTTTTCGTCGGCGCGAAATCTGGAAGGTCGGGCGGGGCCATCCGCGAGAGATCCACCGCGGGTTCCGACGGCACGGCCTCGGGCGTCGTTTCCGGTTGGGCCGTTTCGACGGCCTGCGGCGGGGCGCCCATCATCTCCAGAACGACCGGAAACCGAACGATGTTGATCCCGATCGAAACGCCGACAATCGCCACTACGGCCACCGCGGCTGCAATCCTGGGCATGGTTTCCTCCTTCGACCTTCGTCGAACGACTTTTAGTAATCGTTCACGGCTCGCGGAAAAGGTGACTGTCACCTTTTCCGCCGCGTTGCCCCGAGGTGTGAACGGTTACGTCTTCCTGGCGAAGAAACCATACACCACGCCGATGCGGCGGCAAGCCGATCGGACCGTCTTTGGTCGCCAAAATCGCATTCGGACGTCGGCCAACGTCGGTTGCGTAAAACGTGGCGGGCGCACCGGCCGTAACGAGTCCCGACTTATCCGCTCGGACCCTGGGGACGAATGCAACCGACCCGTCGAGAATGACCGAGCCAAGCGGCACTCTTTACCAGCTTTACGCAGAGCGAAAGAGGAACGCAGTCAAACCAAGACGCACGATCCGTTCATCAAACGGCTCAGATGGGCGTCTCGGCGGCGGGGGGGCCTCGTTCGGCCAGCGCCTGGTCGATCTGGGCGAGTTGATCCTCGCTCAGGCGCCAGTCGGCCGCGCCGGCCGTGTCGCGGATCTGGTCGGGACGCTTCGCGCCGCACAGAGCGGCCGTGATGCCCGGGCGGTGGATCGTCCAGTTGATGACCAACTGTGCGACCGTGCGGCCCGCCTCGGCGGCGATCTGGCGGAGCCGGTCGATCAGGTCATGGTTCTTCTCCCACTCTTTGCCGTGGAACATGGGATATTTCAACCGGCTGTCCGTCTCGTCCAGGACACTGTCGCGCCGCAGCCCCCCGGCCAGAAGCCCCTTCAAGAGGGGCCAATAAACGAGCACCGAGATCCCGCGCTCGACGCACCAGGGGAGCGTATCGGCCTCGATCTCGCGTTGCAGAATGTTGTAAAGCGGTTGAAAGGCCGTCAAGGGGCATTCAGCATGGAACGCTTCGAGTTGAGGAACATCGAGATTCGACGCTCCGACGCTGAGCACCTTGCCCTCGTCGACCAATCGCTGCAGTTCGCCGGCCGATTCGGCCACGGGCACGCCCGGATCGGGCGCGTGGAGGTAGTACAACTCGACCCGATCGGTCCCCAGCCGCAGGAGGCTTTCCTCGCATTCCCGCCGGAGTGTGTCAGGCCGGCCGCCGGGCACGCGCTCGCCCTGCTCGTTCCAGTGCAACCCTCCCTTCGTGGCGATGACCATCTCGTCGCGCCGAGGGCCCAAGGCTTTACGGATGAGCCGCTCGCTCTGGCCCTGAGCCCCATACATGTAGGCCGTGTCGAGATGATTGATGCCCAGGTCGAGGCACGCCCGAATCGTGGCGATGCTGTTCTCGTCCGTCGCGCCCGGGCTGGTCATGCCGGCGATGGGCCAGCACCCCAGCGCGACGGCCGAGACCCGCATCTTCGTCTTGCCAAGCGTTCGATACTCCATTGATCGTGCTGCTTTACTCCTGCTTGTTGAGCATTACGTGCAGGACGTCTGGGTTGTTGCGGAACGAGGCGAGCAGGGCGTCGGTCGGGGCCTGGTCCAACAGCATCGCGCAGCAGGCGGCCTTGGCCCCCTCGAAGATCGTGTTCTCGACCTCCTCGACGTTAATCCCTTCTTCGCGCAGCCCGGTCAGCACGCCGGCCAGGATGCCCACCTTGTTCAGGTGGCGGACAACGAGGCTGTGCGTGGCGGGCGAGCGTTTGCACAGGTTGACCGTGCCGGCCGGGTGGCCGGTCTTGAGGAAAACGTCGACGATCCGGACGACTTCCTGGGCGATCGCCTCGGCGGCCTGGTCGGTAGACGCGCCGATGTGGTGGGTGCCGGTGACCATCGCGGCCAGATCGGTCTGGTCGAAGTCGGCCATGCCGGCGGTCGGCTCGTTTTCATAGACGTCCAGACCGACGCGGAGGTTCTTCTCGGCGATGGCCGCCTTGAGGGCGTCGGTGTCGACCAACTCGCCGCGCGACGTATTGATCAGGATCGCGCCGGGCTTCATCGCGTCGAGAAACGCCTTGTTTACCTTATGCTTCGTGTCCGGGGTCATGGCCAGGTGGACGCTGACGGCGTCCGATTCCTTGGCAAGGACCTCGGGCGAGTCGGCGTAGCCGACGCCGAGTTCTTCGGCCACCTCGGGCGTAAGGCTCCGGGACCAGGCCAGCACGTCCATATCGAGCCCCAGGGCCCGTTGGGCAACCGCGCGGCCGATCGCGCCGAAGCCGAGGATGCCGAGTGTCCGGCCCTTGAGCCCGCGGGCTTTGCCGAACTCCTTCTTTTTCCACGAACCGTCGCGCAGCGAGAGGGTCCCTTCGCAGATCCGCCGGTCGGCGGCGATTAGAAGCCCAATGGCCAGCTCGGCCACGGCGGCCGTGTTCTTGCCAGGGCAGTTGGCCACGTAGACGCCCCGGGCGCTGGCCGTGGCCAGGTCGATCGTGTTCACGCCGGCGCCGGCGCGAATCACAAGGGAAAGGTCCTCTCCCGCTTCGATCGTCGCCGCCGTCACTTTGGTGGACCGGACGACCAGGATGTGAGTGCCTGCAATCACGCCGGGCAGGTCCTCGGCCGACAGGTCAGGTTGGACGTCGACCTGCAAGCCCAGCTCTTCCAACGCCGAAACCGTCTCACTGGACAACTTATCCGCAATCAGGACTTTCATCAGTTTTCTCGCTTTCTCTCACGTCTGGGAAAATGGGTACCCACCGAAGATAGACGGATCTTCTTCCCCAAGGCTGGCATTGCACGGGTCGTGCCTCGGGACGGTGGTGTCTGGTTGGAGGTCCGAAGGCGGGCCTAGCCGCCCGATCTGACGAGGGAGATGGCCCTCGGATCGACCGCGATACGGCCCATTTTCCCGGCGGGGTGGGACCCTCGCAACCCCTCCCATACGCTCGGCTGGGCGATTTTCGCAAAGGAACGGACTGGCTGTTGCCCAAGCGTCGGGCGAAAACCTATCGACCAGGCCCATCCGCCGGTGCCGGCAGGGCCAGAGAAGAGACGAACGACAGAATAGCTCGATTGACCGCCTCGGGATTCTCCAGCGGCGCCAGGTGGCCGCCACCGGGGATTTCGACGAATTGGGCCTGGGGCAGGGCGTCGGCCAGGGCACGCATCTCGGCCGGGGGAGACAGGACGTCCTCCTGGCCGACCAGGACCAGCGCGGGGCAGGGTGCCGTGGGCAGCAGGTCAGTCGAATCCATCCGCTGGCCCATCCCCAACGAGGCGGCGGCAATCGTCCGCCGGTCGGTGTGGAGAATGACGTCGCGGATGGCGTCGACCAACTCGGGCCGCTCTTGGAGCGTGGCCGGGGCGAAGAGCTTCGACGGCATCGTCTCGGCCAGAAAGCCAGGCCCTTCATCCAACACCCGTTGGGCCGTCTGGCGGCGGGCGGCAATCCCATCGGCCGTGTCGGCCGTCGCCCGGGTGTCGCAAAGGATCAGACCGCCCAGCCTCGCAGCATGCCGTCGGAGGAACGCCAGGGCGATGTAACCGCCCATCGACAGGCCACACAGCACGATCGGCTCTCGCACTCCCGCTTCGTCCAGCAGCCCGGCCAGATCGTCGGCGAACGGGTCCATTCCGATCACGGTCGTCTGCTCATCGACGGGGCCGCTGCGGCCGAATCCGCGGAGATCGGGGGCCAGCACCCGGCAGCGTTCGGCCAAGGCGTCGATTTGGCTCCGCCACATCGTGTGGTCCAGCGGGAAACCGTGAACCAGCAGCACGACCGGGCCTGTGCCTTGATCCACATAAGCCAGTTCAACGTCGTTGACAGTCGCACGCTGCATGGTTCGCCTTTCGCGTCACGGACCGCCGCGCGTCACCGAGGGAAGAACTCGATCTCGATGCCCCCCGGGCCAAACGGTGTGGGCTGGTAGGTGTTCGAGGCCCGCGATCGGTTGGGGATCGGCTTGAGTTTCGGCTGCTTTTTCGGCGTCGGTTTGGGGGCGGGCTGGCCGGTCTCTTTCTCATAAGCCTTTCGGAATCGCTCCAGCGATTTGCGCATCCCGAGGTTGTACGGTTCCATCTCCACGGCTCGGATCTGGGACTTGACGGCGTTGGCAAAATCGCCCTTGGCGAAGAAGCAGTGGCCCAACGTGTCGTGGTAGGAGCTGTTATTTGGCTGAAGAGCGGTGGCCTCTTTGGCGGCCCGAAGGGCCTCGTCCAAGTCGCCCTCGGTGTTGGCCACCAACCAAGCCAGCCGGTTGCGAGGGATCGGGCTTCGCTGCGAAACGGCGATTTCGCTCCGCGTCTTGGCGACCTGGTTCTTGATCAGCTTGAGGATCTTCTCGCGGAATGCGGGCGGAGGGTCGGGAAGCTGGTAGCAGGCGATCAGCGTGTCGGCCGATGGCAGGGTCTCGCTCGCCAAGTTCTTGGCACGGTTGAGGGCCTTCAGAAACGAGGTTGAATCGAGAGCCGAAGTCGTTGCCAGAGCCGCTTCGAGCGCCTCGCGCTGTTTGACCCGGTCGCCGACCGAGGCCCAATGAAGCGCGTAATGGGTGTGCATCCGCTCGCGATACAAGGCCGGGGCCATTGCCGCCGATGATCTCGGATTTGTCGAAGCCAGCGCCGCCGTTTCGAGCGGCTTCAGGGAGGCCTCGTAGACCTGAGCCGCCTTCAAAAAATCGCCCTGCTCGTAGAACATCAAGGCCAGCGACGAAGTGGCCCGGCGGAACGTCGAACTGGTCGCTTGGGACAGCTCGATAGCTTTGCGGAACTCCCGCTCCGCCGCCGAGACGAAACCGCAGGATTGCAGTTTCATCGCCATGCTGTAGTGATACGAGCTGTTGCCCGAGGCGCTGCCGTGGACCAATTCCAGCACCTTGAGCACGGCCGCGTCGGACAGCTTGGCCTGGCCGGCGTCGCGATAGGCTTCGGCCAGCATCAACAGCACGTTGGTCCGGTTGCTGGCGATGTGCTCGGCGAGCGTGACCGGATCGGTCTGGAGCACCTTCCAGGCCTTTTGCTCGACGAGCCAATCGGTCAGGGCTGGAAGCGAAGGGTCGCGAGTGTTG
>JAFGFF010000151.1 GCA_016931075.1 Pirellulales bacterium
CACCTTTTCCGCAGGCGGTGAACGGTTACGGTTCGGTTGACAACTGGTCGGGTTTCCTGGTAAGGTCAATGGTCCACGAGGATTGCATCGTGCCGGACACAACAGGGCCGTTCGACCACGGCCCGGGGACATTCAACAAGGAGCAAACGAATGACCGCGTCTCGTCCTGCGATTGATTGGGGTATGCGAACTCTGTTGTGTCTCCTGCTCGCGACTGTGCTCGGGTGCGGCGGTGGGGCGGACGGTCGGCGGGCCCTTCGCGGGACCGTCACACTCGACGATCAGCCGCTGGCCACCGGGAAGATCACGTTCGTCCCCGCCCCCGGCACGGACGGCACGACGACCGGCGGCCCGATCAGCAACGGCAAGTTCGAGATTCTAGCCGACAAAGGCCTCAAGCCAGGCAAGTACCTGGCCAAGATCGAAGCTTGGGAAGAGACCGGCCGGATGATCGAGAATCCCCCCGGCCCACCCAAGGCCGAAACCGCCCCCATCCACTTCCGCCAAACCGATCCTTTACCCGCCAACGTGACGGCCGATTCGGACGAACCTTTCACGTTCAATCTCGATCGGGCGAAACGCTAGCGGTGCGTCTTGGGCTTTCGGCGGGTTGGTTGATCCCCACCGTGCGAGCCTGATGCGTCTTTCCTGGACGGCGGCCGTTGTTTCGTGTATGGTAAAAGGCATCGGTCCCGCCTATCCCGCCCCGCCGTGCTCCGCACATCGAGAGGGTCCTGCCGATGCGAATCGTTCTCTGGGCTGCCTGCCTGACGTTGGCCGTGGTTGCACCGTGCCTCGTTGCGCATGAAGAAAACAAGATGCCAGAGGTGGCACTGGCGTCTCGCTCCGGGGTGCCACTGGCGTCTCGCCAGTGCTCGACAGGTCCTGCTTCTATTCCTTCAATCGAACTAGGGAGTGAGCAAGTTCCCAACGTCCCATCAACCAGGCCTGTCTATCGGTCGCCGTTGGACGTGGCTGTTTTACCCGACGGAACGCGGCTGTACGTCTCGGACAAGACAGCCGGGCGAGTCGTCGTGATGGCAACAGCCGACAGCAAGGTGGTCGGCGAGGTGGCTGTCGAGGGCCAACCTACCGGGCTGGCTGTCTCGCCCGACGGACGACTGCTCTACGTGGCCCAGCGGACAGCCCATCTCGTGGCGGTGATCGATACGGAGAAGTTGGCCGTCATCCGGCGGATCGCGGTGGGACCATGGCCGGTGGCGGTGGCCGTGTCGCCCGACGGGAGACAATTGCTGAGCTGCAACCGGGGCGATCACACGGTCTCGGTGATTGACCTAATCAACTCCACAGACGCGACGGAGCCCGTTGGAGGGCCACGCTCCGTCGTGGCCGGAAGTCGTGTCGAGGCTTCGGACGCGACGGAGCGCGTCCCTCCAGCATCCGATCATTTCTTCAACCCGAAGGAACTCAAACGGATCACCGTGGTTCGCGACCCGGCCGCGGTGGCCATCGTGCCGGACGGCTCGATGGCCGTGGTTACGAACCTTCTGCCCAACGGCCGGGGCACCGACCCGATGCTCGGCGCGACGGTCAGCGTGATCGACCTGGCCAAGCTGCAGCAGACGTCGATGATCGACCTGCCGCCCGGCTCGACGATGGCCGCGGGCGTTTGTACGAGCCCCGACGGGCACTGGGCCTACGTCGTCCACGCCCTGGCCCGATTCAAAATGCCCGTCACGCAGCTCGAACGCGGCTGGGTCCATACCTACGCCTTGAGCATTCTGGATCTGAACTCGAGCGCCCGTTTGGCCACCGTTCTCCTGGACGACCTGACAGCCGGCGCGGCCGATCCGTGGTCGGTCTGTTGCTCGCCGGACGGTTCGCGACTTTGGATTTCGCACGGCGGCGTGCACGAGGTCTCGATCGTCGACATTCGGCTGGTGCACGAATTGCTCGACGGCCGCGTGCCCCCTTGGCTTGCCCAGCTTCGTGACGGGATGCGCGAGAACATCTGGGTGCGGATCAGCAACAATCGAGCACTTCAGGCGAAGCTCGAAAACGACCTGACTGCCCTGACGATGGCCAAGGCGATTCGCCGGGTCCCCTCGGGCGGAAACGGCCCACGCGGGCTGGCGCTTTCGCCCGACGGAAAGCGGTTGTTCGTGGCCAACTACTATAGCGGGACGATCGGCGTGTTGGACGCCGAGGTGGGTAAATTGCTCGACTCCTGGTCGGTTGGAACCCAGCCCACGCCCGACGCAGCACGACGCGGCGAGACCTATTTTCATGACGCGACCACCTGCTTTCAACGGTGGCACAGTTGCGCTTCGTGTCATCCGGACGACGCGCGGGTCGACGGGCTGACGTGGGATTTCATGCGCGACGGGATCGGCAACGGCAACGACGTCATCAGCCTGGTTCTCTCGCACAAAACGCCCCCGCACAACCGCCGCGCCACCCGGCCCGACCCGCGAGAGTGTATGAGGACGGGCGTCCTCGGCAGTCACTTCTACGTGCCCAAGCCGTCGGACGTCGACGATCTGCTGGCCTACGTCGAGTCGGTCCGGCCCGAGCCCAATCCCAACCTGCCGAAGCTGGCCGAGGCGGCCGCGCGGGGAAAAATTCTCTTCGAGGGCAAGGCCCATTGCTCAGGCTGCCACCCGGCCCCATTGTTCACCGACCTGAAGATGCACGACGTCGGCACGCCCACGCCCGGCGAGCCGGACGCCCGCTTTGACACGCCCAGCCTTGTCGAAGCCTACCGCACGGCCCCCTACTTCCACGACGGTCGTGCCCGCACTCTCAAAGAGACCCTCACCAAACACAACCCGTCCGACCGCCACGGTCACACCTCGGGCCTCTCTCGGCAGGAGGTGGAGGACCTGGTGGCGTATGTGTTGTCGTTGTGAGGAGGAGATTGGGGGCTAGGGATTGGGGATTGGGGATTGGGGATTGGGGATTGGGGATTGGGGATTGGGGATTGGGGATTGGGGATTGGAACCGAGCGGGGGACGTCAGTCCCCTGTTCTTATCACGGGACACTTGTTACTTCAAATAGCTCCCCTCTCCCTTTGGGAGAGGGGCTGGGGGTGAGGGTGCGTTGCACGACGCCCCGGCATCTAACGCCAGTATTCGCACAGTATAGTTCGTTTATCGGATCAAGGTCAGCACGGCCTCTGCTTCCAACGGCCCTCACCCGGCGGCTGCGCCGCCACCCTCTCCCATAGGGAGAGGGTGAGTATCAAAACAACCGCACCCGGGCGCCCTGGCGGAGTTTCGCGCTGGGGTAGAGGGTGCCGCGCCAGAGGACGCCGCCGCGGCGCCAGCCGAGCCAGGCGGCGCGGAGAAGAAACCACAGGCCGACGGGGATGCCGACGAGCCAGAGCA
>JAFGFF010000152.1 GCA_016931075.1 Pirellulales bacterium
AGCCCATCAGCCGGCTGGCCGACGAGTTGCCCCGCTACGAGATCGTCAAGCGAAAGCACGAACTGCCGGCCGAGAAAGTCGCCGCCGCGTTGGACGCCCTGGAGCGGCACTTCGACAAAGCCCGGGCCGACCGCCTCGACGGCCTGCGGCTCGACTGGCCCGACGCCTGGCTCCTCATCCGCGCCAGCAACACCGAACCCATCATCCGCATCAGCGCCGAAGCGCCCGATATGAATCGGGCCAACGAACTGTGTGACCATGCGGCCAAAGTGGTCGAAGGGCTCTAAACCATCATGGCTTGGGCTCATCGGGGCCCACCATGAACATCTGGCGGACTTCCTCGGGATCTGCGTTGAGCGAAATCTGCTGGACTTCACCCGAGACATCCAGACCAAAAACTATGCCAGGGTGGTGTGCCTCCCTTTGAGCGTCTCCCGAGGTGAACCAAGCCATGAACTCATCGACTGTAATGTCGCGGGGTTCGGCCCAGTGGATGTCGCTGCGAGGCCATTCGACAATAATAATCGCAGCACGACCTTTGGCAGACCGGGGAATCCGAGGCAGGTCGGCCGCCCAGAGTGTACCCGGACCAGTTACAGCCACGTAGTGCGTGGTATGTGGATTGCTTTGGTCTCCAGGCCGGCACTTGAAAACGCCCTCGGTGCCAAGTGACTCAAGAAACCCCAAGTTTTCTGGGGCATTCCACGGCTTGGAAAAATCCATCCCCTTGTCGAATTCAATATCGTAGTTCACTGACTCGATGACTCGCACCCTCCAACTGAACAACGGGTTGCCTTCCGCATCGGCCAGCGCTGCTGGCGGGAATGCCTTGTGTCGGTCATGGTAAGACAAGAGGCTGAGTCCAATCATCTTCAATGCGTTCGGACAGGCGTGTCTATTCGCACGTTCTCGGGCGGTTTGGATTGCTTTAACCCCAAGTCCAAACAACACCCCCAAGACACTCACCGCCACAAGGAGTTGCCACAGCGTGAACTGGCAACAACTACCTCTAGGACTTCTGCCGTTTTCGGTAGTGTGTTCTGGTCGAGTCTCTGGAAGAGATTCGTTTGCAATCTCTGACATGAGCGAACTCTCCGTTTCGTTGACCGGCTGGGATACTCAGCCACTTTGAAGCGGCAAACTAGGACGAACTCGTGGTTCTCAACCGATCCTGCACGACACGGACTTGTGGACACACCCCTAGGAGATTCGTCGCACGGTGTCCGTTTCGAACCGCCCCCACCCGGCGGCTGCACCGCTATCCTTTCATCAAGGGAGAGGGGGAGTTGACTATACGTTTGGTAACCGTTCACACCCTGGGGCAACGCTGCGGAAAAGGTGCCAGGCACCTTTCTGTAAGCCGTGAACGGTTACTACGTTTGTGTCTACTTCATGCGCCACAACACGTTGTCGGCAATCTCCAATTCTCCAACGACGGCGGTGATTTCGTCACGAAACCGTCGGGCGTCTTGGGGATAGCCGGCCGTGGGGCGCAGGCCGGGAATCCGCTCGTGCCAAAACGCGTTGAACGCCCGCATGGCCAGCTCGCGAAGGTATTTGGAGGCCATCGACGCCAGCGCCGCGGGCAGGGTCGACTCGGCTTTGGCCTGAAAGGCGACTTCGACGCGCCGCTCGGTCGGGCCAAAGCGGTAGGTGCTCTCGGGCCGGCTCTCGCCGTGGATTTCGATCAGCCAGTCGTCGAACTGTTCGGCCAACAGGTCGGCGTAGCGGTTCCGCCCCCCGTGTTTGTCGCATCGCACCCGAATCGGCTCTTCGCCCAACGGCCGCATCACGTCGGCCAGCAGCCCGAGTGTCACCCGCGACAGGGCCAGGCCCTTCGAACCGCACGAATCGACCATACGATTGAACCGTTCGGGGAACACGGCCCGGCTTTGCACTTCAATCAGTTCGACGCCGGCGGTGGCTAGTGTTTTGTCCAATGATATTCGACAGGTCTTGACCTCCTCGGCCGTTGCATCCAGCGGGAGAGGGAAGTCGACGCCCGCGTACCACGGGATGGCGTCTCGCTCGTCCTTGTTATTTGAATCGAGGGCTGCCCAGATCTCGCTCCAACAGTTGGCCGGTCGTTTCAAGACGCCCAGCGCGGCCAGCAGTCCGCGTTCGAGGTGTCGCAGCCCCTTGCCCGGCGTGTAGAGGGCCTTCGAGTCGGCCATGGCCACTCGTCCGTTTCGAGCCTCGCCGGACGTCGGGGCGATGGCATCGGCCAGCAACTCGTACAGATCGTGCTCTTCCTGCCCGTCCGGCACGCGCCACACGGTAGCCGACACGACCAGCGGCCCCAGGTTCGGCCCATAGCCGGCTTCGTCGGTCCCGATCAGGTAGGTCATGGAGAAGCCCCTTGCTTCGCGAGACGGTTTGGATTCACCAATCGAATCGTTTGATTTGTTCGTAGACGGCTTGGACGTTTCGCGGCGACATAGCGTTCGGGTTGTAGAACAGCACGCCCGCGAGGTTCTTGCCCGGATAGTCCAGCACCCAGCCAACCTTCTCGGCGATGCTTTCGGGCGTTTGCTTCCAAAGCCCGTAGTTGGCCGGCCGGATGTCTCGGGCCGAGAAGTGCAGCACGCACTGGTTGGGCTCCAGGCGGCCGAGCATGGCGAAAAACTTCTCCTTCGAGGTTCGGAAATGAAACGTGTGCGGCAGGAGATAGTTGAACCCGCAGTCGGGCAGCCGCTTGGGGTCGTGGGCCCAATCGCGCGCTCCGAAGGTGTGCAGCCAGACGTCGATTTTCGGAACGACACGGCGGATGTGCTGGACGTACTTCGTCAGTAGCCCGGCGACATGGGCTTTCGCCCACTCATAGCGCTCTTCGTCAGAAGCCTTCAGGAGGGACTTGCCCGTCTCGTCCTGGAATTTTTTTTGGGTGTACTTGCAGAAGCAGTCGTGCGAGCAGAGGTTCTCGAATCCGTAGCTGACGACGTTGGGATGGGCGTAGTAGGTCAGCAGGTCGGTCATGTCGTCGAGCCCTGCCTGCCACGCGCCGGGCGAATCGGGGCAGAAGAACCAGGTCGTCTTCCAAGGCTTGCCCGGCTGGGGACGCTTTTCGTAGTTGGCCGTCTCCGGATAACTCTTCTGGAGCTTTCCGGGATTCCAGATGCCCCAGTTCATGAACAGTTGCACCTCGATGCCCCGCTCGGCCGCCGCGGCGATCGCCTCGCGGACGAACTCCGTCTTGGGCTGCCCGTTGACGGACGTGGAATCCCAAAGCGGTTTCAACTTGGGATTCGTCACCGGCCAGCAATAGCCGTCGTGCTTGGGGTCGAAATGACCGAAGCTGAGCATCTGCAGGCTGAGGAAGTTCATGCGGTGCCTAGCCATCTCGTCCAGCATCCGCATCATGTCGTCGCGGGTCATCCCACCCGGCTGGGGCGACTGATACGTCACGCCAACCTGCCAGCCGACGTATTTAAATTTCCGCGAGGTCGTGTTCGTCGACGGTTCGGCGCCGGTCGCCTGGGCCGGTCCGGCCAAAAGTCGGTCCGCGGCCAGCGACGCTAATGCGCCACAAGATGCCGTCGCGAGAAAACGTCGCCGGCTAACGCCGGGCTGTTGCTCTTGGGCACTGGTGGAACCACAATTCATAAATATCGTCTCCGGCGTGCCATGGGCCCTGCAGGACTCAATAATGGCCCCATCCATCGTACCCAACCAGGACGGCGGAGGCCATGGCCAGCCCCCCCTCGACTTGGCCAATCGCTTACAATGTCCTATGATTTGGTAAAATTGTCCAAAGGGAATCCGGCCATGCGAACCGCCTACCTGACCGCGTTGCGACAGATCGAGATTCGCGAAGAATCCCGGCCCGAGCTGCGAGGGCAGGGAGACGTGCTGGTGCGGATCGAACGGGTGGGCGTCTGTGGGTCGGACGTTCACTATTGGGCCGAGGGACGGATCGGCAACGACCTGGTGCGCTATCCGGCCACGCTGGGACATGAATGCGCCGGCACGGTCGCCGAGGTCGGAAGCCGGGTCACGACCGTGCGGCCAGGCGATCGGGTGGTCATCGATCCGGCAATGACCTGTGGGCAGTGCGATCAGTGCAAGGCAGGGCGGGAACACACGTGCCGCGACTGCCAGTTCATGGGCTGTACCGGCCAGGCCCCCGGCGCGGCGGCCGACTATCGTGTCCTGCCCGAGTCGAACTGCTACCCCGTGCCCCCGTCCATGTCGCTCGACGAGGCCGCGCTGGTCGAACCCCTTTCGATCGGCCTGTACGCCGTCCGGCTCGCGTCGCCTCGGCCTGGGGCGCGGATGGCCGTGCTCGGCACTGGGCCGATCGGTTTATGCGTGCTCCTGTGCGCCAAGGCCCTGGACGAGTGCGACGTCGCCGCGACCGACCGGATCGACTCCCGGCTGGACGTCGCCCGGGCGTGCGGCGCCGACTGGACGGGCAACCCAACCGCCCAGGACGTCGTGGCCGACTTGCAGGCACGTGCCCCGCTGGGCCTGGACGTCGTCTTCGAGTGTTCGGGCGACCCTGCCTGCATCGACCAGGCGATCGAGTTGCTTGGGCCCGGCGGCACGCTGGTTCTCGTGGGCATCCCACCGACCGAGCGCGTCGACTTCGACATTCACGCCGCCCGGCGCAAGGAACTCGTCCTCAAGAACGTCCGCCGCCAGAACCACAGCATCCGGCCGGTGATCGACCTGCTCGCCCAAGGCCGCCTCGATCCCGGCCGACTTGTCACCCACCACTTCCCGCTGGCCCAAATCCAGAACGCCTTCGAACTGGTCGCCGGCTATCACGAGGGGGTGATCAAGGCGATGGTTGACCTGTCTCTCGGTTGAACCGTGCGCCGCCGTCCGGTATCATCTATCCTCATTGGCGGTACGACAGGGTGGCACTCTACGCCGTTAACCCTTCGGATTGAGTTGTTTTTTCGATCCGTGTTAAGCGTGGCTCTTCGCCACACGGGCCGAAGGCCCAGCCGTTCTCCCAGCCCAGG
>JAFGFF010000153.1 GCA_016931075.1 Pirellulales bacterium
CTTGTGCCATCCGATGGTCAGTTGCTCTTCATAAACACAAACCGCTGAAATCCTTCTCGTTTGACCTGCATTCGGATGCCTCGTTTCACATCCTGCTGCTTCATGGCCTCACGGAAGTCAGACACATCACCAACTGGTGATCCGCCAACAGAAATGATTACGTCACCGGGGCGAATGCTGGCGTTAGCGGCCAGACTACCTGGCTGTACGTCCGTTACGACGACTCCCTTTTCGTCCGGTTCGATTCCCGCCTGGCGTGCCAGCTCAGGGGTCACCGTACGAACGACCATTCCAATTCCGGCGTCCGTTGCTGAGTTGCCCGCAACTCCGCTGAACAACCGACTTTCCAGTAAACCAATGTTGACGTTCAGCGGCATTGATCGACCATCGCGAAACACCCGGAGCTGAGCGACCGTGTTCGGCTGGATCGACGCAATGATATTCCGAAGCTGCGAAGCCTTGCGAACCAGTTTGCCGTTGACATCAGTTATGATGTCACCAGCACGAAGTCCACTGCGGGCCGCTGGACCGTCCGGGACGACGTCGCCAATCAACACACCGTCGATAGACTTGAATCCGAAGGACTTTGCCAGGTCTTCCGTCAGATCCTGGATCATGGCCCCGAGCCAGCCGCGCTCGACTCGTCCATCCTTGATGATGTTGTCCATGATGGTCCGAGCCATATTGCTCGGGATAGCAAAGCCGACTCCCATGTATCCACCGGTTCGGGAAGCAATGGCCGTGTTGATGCCGATTACCTCTCCTTTCAAATCAACGAGCGGGCCGCCGCTGTTTCCAGGATTGATGGCGGCATCGGTCTGAATGAAGTCCTCATAGTCGGCGATTCCCACATCGGCCCTGCCCTTGGCGCTTACGATGCCCGCGGTGACTGTTTGTTCAAGTCCAAATGGACTGCCGATCGCTACAACCCACTGGCCCACCTTCATGGCATCGGAATCACCGAGGCGGGCAGGGGCCAATCGTGAGGCCTTAATCTTCAAAACGGCGACGTCGGACTTCTCATCGGTCCCGATGATTTCCGCAGTGAAACGACGTTCATCCGATAAGGTCACCGTGACCTCGTCGGCTCCATCCACAACATGGCTGCTGGTCAGAATGTAGCCGTCGTCGCTGACAATGACGCCCGTCCCAAGACCGCGATGCTCAAAGCGACCTTCTGGAACTTGGAACTGGAAGAACCGCTCGAAGAAGTCATCGCCGAAGAAATCGCGATACCCTGGCGGCCAGTCACCGAATTCAGAGCGAGGTTGACGGACCAGCGCCTTCATCTTTTTGACGGAACTGATGCTCACGACCGAAGGTCGCAATGCCTTCGCCACACTCTGGAATGCCGTGGTAAGATCCTCTGCGTGGGCAAGTGACTCGCCAACAGCCAGTGCCCGACCTCGCTCGGACGCATAGGTGAGTTGCGTGACAACACCGGGCATCTTTGGCACTAAACTCGAAACCAGGATAAGCACCAGGAGTGTGCCAGCTCCCACGACAATCCGTCTTCTATTGAACGCCATGATCTAATCTCCTTTGCTTCGTTTCCCTACTATTGACAGATGACTTCCTTGTCACGTGCTACAGTCTTCATCTATGACCCAATGAAGCGATGGCCCACCGTCATGAACACACCGCGCCCCTAGCCGCATGTTCTCACCTCAATCGGTGGTTTACGGACCGCTAGTTGGTTGTCCAGAATTGTCGGGGCAACCAACGAAGTGCAACGGACCCGCTCAGGGCCGCCCCATCTCCCTTGGTGCCAAACAATGAGGCGAACCAATCTCTGCTTTCAATAGGTTCAATGGTCAACGGCCTTTCCCAATCGGGCCGCTCGAACGCAATCACGGCCTCTAACATGGGGATTCCTCCTGACTGACTTACAAGTAGGGTAACCAGATGATTCGAGGCGACGGAGGTCGTCGAACGACTGGTTAATGCACACATCGTGCCAAAGAAAGCCTTCGGAGGTCATTTAGATATGGCTCGCGGCCACGAGTCCCAAATCGTTGTGAACAAGTCGGTTGCAACTACACCGTGTGGTCGCGGCCGGGACGCTGTCCGACGCGCTGAAGCGACCGGCCAAATTGGCCGAAGCGTCGGCGGAGTAGGTGACTTTTTGTCCGTCGCGAAGACCCCCTGAGCGTGGCGTCCGTTTCCACGCCGACTGGTGCAGTCCGTGGCGTCGGCCCGCACGCACGGTGGCCAAGCGGACTGGATGTCGTCGGTCACCGCCCGGCACGTCATTTGCGATGTTTTGTGTCTCGGGGGCGTGTTACGCAGCGAACATGTTCCTCGCCGATCTGTTTTGTACCTCCAACCATCCAAGGAGGCCGATATGATTCACTACGCGATCATCGAGACCGACGAAGGCCTGACGGTGGCGGAGATCCCGGAGAGCAGCAATCCGGAGGAAACGGCCGCGTCACATGGTGCCCTGTTGATCGATCCGGGGCCGTTTGATTCCTATGAAGCAGCCTATGACGCCATGATGTCGATTCCCGATTCGACTGACCAGGACTGAGTCGGAGGCAAGGAGAACACCCATGCAGGTCAACTGGTCTTTTCGTAAATGTGCGGATCAAGGTAGGAAGATGCGGGCCTATTGGGAGAAGGAATTGCCTCGTTTCGAGCGGCTTCTTCGATCTTTTCCCGACCAACTGAAGGAAATGAACGTCACCGTTTCTCGCGTCGGGCGGTCACGCCGCCTTGAAGCCAGGCTGGTCGTTCATTTGCCGGCGCGAACGCTGGTTGTGAAGGAAAGCGACAAGTCATGGCATGCATTGCTTGACAGGATGTCTGACGAATTGTTGCGGCAGATCAAGCGGCACAAGGAGAAACTCCGCGCCGACTGGATCTATCGTCGCAAGAAGCGATGGCGAAGAGACTTCGGTATGACGGACGCTCAATTAGCGGACAACCGCGCAGCTTCACGCCGCGAAGAGTTCATCGAGTTGCTACGGCCCCTCATGCGGCGCATCAGAAGTCACGCCAACCGCGCACTTCGGCGATTGGAGGGCGAGGGCAAGCTGCGGCGCGGCGAACTATCTGTCGAGGATCTGACGGACGAGGTGCTGGTTCACGCCTGGGAACAGTATGACCAACGGCCAGGGCATGGATTGTCTGACGTCTGGCTTATGCGGCTGCTGAATAAGGTCATACACCGATTGGAGTCGCGGCCCGCGAGCGTATCGATTGAGTCCACCGTTGTTCCCGTGCAGGAGGAATCCGATACTGCCGATGAGGACGATCCGTATGCTGAGTTCTTCAAAGCGCATTCGCTGGCGACGCTCGCGGATGTGCTGCCCGACGAACATGAACAAGCGTGGGACACATTGGAGCCGTCGGAGCAACATGAGAAGATCGAGAAAGCCCTCGCGCGGATGGAACCTCAGAGGCGCCTTGCTTTCACCTATCATGCCTTGGATGGCTTTACTGCAGCAGAAATCGCCATGATACAGGATCGACCAGAGGAGGAGATCGTTGGTGACATTGAACAGGCTCGGGAGGATCTGCGCGAAACAGTCATCGGAACATCAGAGCCCAGACAACCAGAGGTCGCACTCGTCCCGGAATGGAGCAGGTTGAGTGCCAGTGAATGAAGGAGGCGTCATGAGCACACAGCAGTTGCAGGAGAAAGCCACCAGTGTGGTCGACGTGCCCGCCAGCCTGCCGCAAGCGTTATATGGACTGGTCGAACAGGCGGTCGAAGAATCGGCAACGGACATTCACATCGACGCCTGGGGTACGGAAGCGTCATTGAGGTTCCGTGTCGATGGGACGGTCCATCAGAAGGACACGTTGACCTACGACCAGTCACGAAAGCTCATCAATCAGATCAAGGTAGCGGCCGGGCTGGAGCTGCCGGCGGCCTATCGGCCCCAGGAGGGGCACTTTCGCTGGTTGCGGGACGACATGTATCGAGACGTGCGAGTAACCGTTGTTTCTACCGCACCACGACATGAAGCGGCTCATCTGCGCCTGCTGACCCCACCGGAGCATTGGCGGGACGTTCGCAATCTCGGACTCAGTGATCGAGATTTCGAACTAGTGGAACGGACGTTCCAAAATGCCCACGGACTCGTGCTCATTTCCGGGCCGACTGGCTCGGGCAAGACCACCACACTCTATTCACTGACCGGACTGACCGACCTACGTCAGCAGATCGCCGTGTCGATTGAGAACCCCACCGAATACGACCTGCCTTACGTGAGACAACTGGAGGTAAACGAAAAGCACGGCTTTACGATGGAGGAAGGCCTACAGACCATCCTGCGACTGGATCCCGACATTGTTTTGGTGGGGGAAGTCCGTGACGCCGGCTCGGCCAGGATCACGGCTCGGGCCGCGTTGGCCGGGCGACTGGTTCTGGCAAGCATCCACGCCCGCGATCCGGCGATCGCGGTGGAGGCAATGCACTACCTCTCGGTGCCCTACTATGTCCTCGGGGGCGCCCTGCGGCTGGTCATCGCACAGGATCTGATTCGAACGCTCTGTCCGGAGTGCCGTCGGCCGAGATCGCCCAACGCCCATGAACGTCTGCTTTTCGAGCAGGCCGAGCTTGTACCTCCCGACTCGGTATTCGACGCGGTAGGTTGCCCCGAATGTCATGGTTACGGATACCGGGGCCGAACAGGGGTGTTTCAGGTTGTCGCCATCGACGACGCCATGGGGAACTGGCTGGTCGAAGGACCTCACCAACAGGCGATTCGAGAGCGGATGTTTGCCGTAGGATCACGTTCGCTAAACATCGATGCACTAAGAAAGGCCGCTGCGGGAACAACCAGCATGAACGAGGTGCTTCGTTTCTATGGACAGGTCCAGGATCGACCTTTGGTGATTCGTACCGATGCCAAGTGACCGGTCCGAACGTTACACTTTGTCGTGCAAGAAACGATTTGCTCCAAACAGGACTGCTATTCAATGATGGCCGACATACTTCCAGAAGACGAAAGTCAATCGCGGCAAGGAGCCAAGTCCGCCTGCAAGGACTCCGCGAAGCGGATCACGCAGAGTCTACTTGATCATGTCAGCGCGATTGCAGAAGCCTGTGGCGCCGCCGCTGTGTTCGTCTATGTGGATGCCCTGGAAGGAGGAAGACTTCTTCTGGCCTCGGAAATCCAGCCAAGGGCCTACTACTTGACCAAGACCTTGAAGGAACAGGAGCAACAGGAGGCGCGTGGAGCCAAGTTCATACGGGTTCCGAACGTTCCCTTGACGGTGTGATTGAAACTTGCGGTGCCTTCGTGAAGACGACAAGCCAAGACGTGTACGAATTGCCTCAGGGACTCGGTGTCCGACACCACGCCGCTGCCGGTATCACGGCGGTCACCGATTCACTGGTCGTGACCGTGAGTGAATCCGCCGGTACGGTAAGCATTTTTCGCAACGGTGCCATTGTCACGGAAATTGAGAAACTGAGAGCCCTTGCCGGTTTGCGGAGTCACATGCATTTGCAGGGTTAGCTGTTTGGCAGCCGTCGCAGACGAGATACCGGCGTCATGAAGACGATTGTCGCGTTGACGACCCGAGTGCCGGCATCCCGCCCTATAATTGAAACAGGCTACCATACAGTGGCAACCAAGCCGGATGCTTCTCTGTTGTGCGATGATTGGCATGCTCTTTGCGTACTCGGGATGATAGAGAGGTCGTGGCATTCACGCAACCTGTGAGCGGTCCAATGTCCGATGTCCTAAACGCAGGTGGAGATTACTACGAAATCCTGGGTGTGGTTCGTACGGCCACGCCGGAGGAAATCGCGGCCGCGTTTCGTGAACTCGCGAGGAAGTGGCACCCGGACGTTTGTCCCGGCGTAAGCCAAGCGAGCACGAATTTCAAGCGTATTGCTGACGCCTATGAGGTATTGGGCAATCCGGAGAAACGTCGGCAGTACGATGTGTCTCAGGCAGGAAGCCATCGACACGTCACCTTTCCCGTGAGACACCGGGCTGCCAGAACGCGGAGCGCCCCGGACAGTAGCTTCGGCAGAGACACCATTCTGGATCGGTTTAATGTGTTTCGTGACTTGCGCGATTTACACGATCTGATGGAGTCTTTCTTCGGAACCCAATGGGCAGAGCCCGTCGGTACCGCGCGTCAACCGAGGCCCACGTTGGATGTCAACGCCGAGTTAAGGTTGACACCGGAGGAGGCTCGCCAAGGAGGAATCGTTCAATTCACCATATCATTTGACCAGGACTGCCCGCAGTGCGCCGGCCGAGGCGTGGACATCCGAGGCCTGTGTAGCCGTTGCGAGAGCAGTGGCAGAATTCAACAAGGCCCCGAGGTGCTTGCGGTCCGTGTGCCGTCAGGCGTTTGGAATGGATCGACGATTCGAATCCGTGGCAAAGGCAAGGCTCCAGTGGATAGGGGATCTCGGGGGGACTTGATTTTGCAGATTCGTGTACAGCCTTCCTGGTGACGAGCTTTTCGAGCCTTTCGTCGCAGAACCGCTGCGGACCCTGACTTATACGCCCACAAGAGGGGTAGGCCGGGCCCGGCCAGGGTGGCGAAATCATGCCATTCTGTCCGGACTGGGGCCCTGTTTCCACGACATATTGACCGATGCTCCGATGAGTTCGCCCATTGCCGCTTCGGGTGTTCATGCCAGCCAGCGGTAGGGCGAGGCAAGATTGCGCCAAGCCCGTAAGCCGTTTCGGCGAATCCGATTACGGTTCTCTCGGAAACAGACACCGTCACGCTCGACTCGTCGCCGACAGCTTTCGCACGCGGGCCGCTCTGGCATGGCATTTGCCCATCTGATCTCCCGCGAGCATGCGGTGACGACACGTCGATGCAAACCGTTGTGCAAGATCCTTGTATCGGTCGTCGTTAGTTCGCATATTGTCCGTTCGGGTGATTCCTTTGTGGGTGAATACTCTGGTGTACACAGCAAGGGAGAAAACCGTTATGCGTCCAACATCTTCCTCCCCAACGAAGTCATCGCCGCGCGGTGCAACTTCCGGTCGGGAACGCAAAGATGGTGCGAGGTCGTCTCGTGACAAGACGAGACCGCGTGATCTCCATGATCGAGAGGTCAAACACGGCGATCGTGCCACTCAGAAGCCGACACGACAAACGAATCCTGCCGAGAAAAATCCTCGCAGGTCGCCACCAGTCACTTCGGAGCCGACGCTTACGGAGCGGGTTGTCGGAGATCAAGTCTGGCGGTTGGCACAACGTCCGGGTGATTCCGCCGAAAAGGTTGGGGACAGGCAAGGGACTTTCAAAGGTGAGTCCGTTCTTCTCTGGCTGTCTGCCATGATCTCTGTTGTTCTCGTACTTGCCTTTGGCATCGACCTGTTCGCGAAATGGCCGTTTCACGGATACAGCATACTGATGGACATCGCCTACTTGGTTTTCGGAATCGTGCTCGGGTATCTGACTTGGCAAGTCCATCGGGAGCTGCCTTGATTCGAGCGCCAAGCATTGGCCGATTACGTCGGCAGGCCATACTCTTTGATCTTTCGGTGCAAGGTGCGGACACTGATGCCGAGAATCTCCGCGGTCTCGTTGCGGCGCCCGCCCGTTTGTTCGAGAGTCCGACGGATCGCCTCCTTTTCGATTTCCGCCATGGTCATGCCAGGTTGGATGATCGCTCGCGCGGACTTGACCTTGCTGATCTGTTCGGGCAGATCCGGCAATTCGATTTGCTCCTTGACCGACAGGACGATGATCGACTCCAGTAGATTGCGCAATTCACGCACGTTGCCCGGCCAATCGTAGGCGCGAAGTGCTTCCAGGGCGTCCGGTGTCATGTCATGCACGGGCCGATGATTCTCCTCGGCGATCTGGTCGATGAAATGGCGAACCAGAAGGGGAATATCATCGGGCCGTTCCCTGAGTGGCGGAAGGTGTAATTCCACCACCTTCAGGCGGTAGTAGAGGTCCTCGCGGAATTGCTTCTTCTGGACCTGCTCGGCAAGGTCCCGGTTTGTCGCGGCAAGCAAGCGAACGTCAACGTCGATTTCCTCGGTGCTGCCGACCGGCATGATCCTTCGGCTCTCTAGTGCTCGCAGGAGCTTGGCTTGAAGGCCAGGCTGCAGCTCCCCGATTTCGTCAATAAACAGAGTGCCTCCCTCGGCGGTTTGGAAGAGCCCACGTTTTCGTCCGGTCGCGCCCGTGAAGGCTCCTTTCTCGTATCCAAACAATTCACTCTCTACAAGGGTCTCCGGAATCGCAGCGCAGTTGACCGGGATGAAGGGGCCGTTGTGCCGAGAACTCTGTCGATGGATGGCACGTGCGACAAGCTCCTTGCCGGTGCCGCTCTCGCCGGCAATCAGGACGGTGCTGCGCGTGTCGGCGACCAGACGGACCTTCTCGAAGATCTCGCGCATGACCGGGCTGTTGCCGATGATATCCTCGAAACCATGCCGCTCGTTGAGTTGCGCATGGAGATGGGCAATTTCGGCCGCCATGCTCCGCCGCTGCAAAGCCATCCGGATACGCTGTGTCAACTCCCCGGCATTGACCGGCTTGGAAAGGAAGTCGAACGCCCCCTCCTTCAAGGCGGTCACAGCCGTATCCACGGTTCCGTATCCCGACACGAGAATGACCGCGGCGTGGGGGGCCTGCCGCTTGGCAAGGCGAAGTAATTCAAGCCCATCGGTTCGCGGCATCTTCAAGTCCGTGACGATGACTGCGATGCCGTCATGGATGTGCTCGATTGCCTGTTGCCCGTCCGATACAGCAATGCACTTGAACCCTTCCGACTCAAGCCAGTCGGCCATTGATTCTCGGCTGTGCCGCTCATCGTCCACCAACAGGATTTTCCATTCTTCGTTGGAACTCATGCTCAAATCCTACGAACCAAGACCTGATGCGTCGGCCTGCCCGTTCGGTCGTTCCAGCAACGGGCTTCTGGCGTCAGAAGACGACGGGAGGGTAATCCGAAAGGTCGTGCCACGGCCGACGATCGACTCGAAGTCAATCGAACCCGAGAGATCCTCAATGGTTCGCTTCACAATAGCCAAGCCGAGACCAACACCCCCTGACTTGGTTGAGAAAAACGACTCAAACAACCGGGCTCGATTTTCTTCAGAGATTCCACACCCCGTATCGGCAATCTCGATCACGACGGAGTCATCCTTCCCGATTACCCGAACGGTGACTACACCGCCGTCGGAGATAGCCTGTCGGGCATTGACCAGCAGATTGAGAATCGCTCGCTTCAGTTTAGCCGTGTCAGCGTGAACTGATGGGACGCCTGAATCGATGTCTAGCTGCAGCCTCACGTTCGCCTGCTCAAAATCCAGACTGACAAACTCTGCTACTTCACGGAACAGTTCGTCAATATGGATTTCTTCAAGCCTATCTTCAAGCGGTCTGGCAAAGGTCAAGAAATCAGCCAGCAGTTCTTCCAGACTACTGGTTGTCTGCTCCAGCCGGTCGATTCGCTGTCCACACTTCTCGCATTGCTGTCCGTCGGCTGTGGCCATCTTCCGAAGCAAGGCAACATGCGTCCGCATAGCATTGAGATAGTTGCGCATTTCATGCGCAAGACCACTGGCAAGTGTTCCAACAGTGGCGAGATGGTCACGATGCAGACGCTGGCGATCCTCTTCTCGCTCTCGGCGGAGAACCCGCCAAACCGCCAGAGAGCCTGAGACAATGACAGTTGCTTCCAGCCCCAACTCGACCCAGGCGAGCCGGGCGAAGTGATGGGCCCGAGGGCTGGGTATCACGTACCAAGCAAAGAGCGTGCCCGCTACACGTACAAGAATCATGGCCACGAATGTGGCCGAGATAATCAGGACGAGAGGTCGTGTAATTCGCGCGTTCATCCCCCCAATTGTAGTGGGCTGCCAGCCAACGTCAAGAGCGCTGCCCGTCAGCGGTCGCGGATCAGCGTCCTCTCGTACGTACACTGAGCCTGCCCGGGGGCACGTAACGCGAGCCATCCGAGGGCGGGGCAGTTCTCTTGGCCGCTACCAATCGTCGGAATTCTTCCCCGGTTCCCTTTGGAGCGTACGTCGGTCGCCCAGGTGGAGACGCACGTAACACATCAGCAGTGACGCGGAGATCGGCTTTCGCAAGAACGCGTTGGCGCCGTCGGACATCGCCCGTTCCTGTATCGAGACCCGGTCCTCCGCGCTGACCATCAGTACGGGCGTCTGGTGATCGTGCTGGCGGAATTGGCGCAGCAACTCCAACCCATTGATTCCCGGTAGGTGGACGTCTGAAATCACCAGCGCTGGGTGTTCGGTCATGAGCAACTCCAACGCTTTCTCGCCGTCTTCGGCGGCCTCAACGGAGAAACCGGCATCCTCCAGCAGATGGGCAACGGACCGGATCCACGACTGATCGTCGTCGATGATCAATACGTCGGTTTGGGCCATGATCGCCCTTTCCTTTCCGGAAGTCTCAACCAAATTCGTTTGCCCGACCATGGTCTTTCCTTGCAATGCCCTCGGCTGCAGTCGGCCCGTTAGGCACAGGGCCGCTGCAGCTTCGACCAAATCCGGCATCGAACAAGACGATACCGTCCCTCTGCAACAAGCAGTCAATTTTGACAGTTGTCATGATGCTTTGATTGCGATGCGTTTCCCCTTGGCACGCTCACCTTTGGGCACGGTTATCTGCAACACCCCGTGACGATAGTTGGCACTGACTTTGTCTTCTTCAATGCCGTTGGGCAGCGGAATAACTCGCTGGAACGTGCCATAGCGGTAGCTGAATTCGTCCTTCTTCTTCGATTCCTGCTTGTGTTCGGCCCGCACAATCAGGTGATTCCCCGATATCTGCACGTCGAAGTCCTCGGGGTCAAACCCGGGCGCCTCGGCACGCACCACGATGTCATTGTTGCGATCGTCCACGTCCAGGCCCCATCCGAGCGACCAATTGTCCTCACGGAGCGCCGGCCAGTCTTTTCCGAGTCCCTTGAAGGCGGGCCCCTCACGGAAGAAACGGTCGAATAGTGCATCCATCTCTTCCCGCAGTCTGGCCAACGGGTTCGCCTCTCGCGTGGCAATCGCCCCGCCGTTGCTTTGGGTTTCCTTGCGTTTCCACGGAATAAGATTGACCATACCTATCACCTCCCTTCAAATTGCCCAATTCTCTGTTTGTCGTTGCTTTCGTCTCACATTTTCGCAGTCCGAATCCACATTCGGCTGTGCGGCCTATTCGGTGATTGTCACTGCGATTGCACGGTGATGCGGCGAGGCTTGGCCGTTTCGCTTTTCGGCAGATGGATGCAGAGCACGCCGTTCTTCAGGTCCGCCGTGATCTTGTCGGGGTCAACGTCCTCGCGCACTTGGAACTCTCGGTGATAATCACCGATGCCGTATTCGCCATACACAAACTCGTGATCTTGATGGCGAGGCTCGACCTTTCCGTGAACAACCAGCAGATTGTTCTCGAAACGAATGTCGAGATTGTCCGGCGTGACGACGGGAAGATCCCCATACAGGACCAACTCGTCTTGATGTTCGACAATGTCGAATCGAGGCGTATAGGTTGTCCCGGTACGGGTTCGCTCCGCCTTGGCAAGTTCAGTACCAGATTCTTGTTTCACCAATTCGCTCATGATATGGTCTCCTCTGCTTATTTATTGGCTGTCTGTCGATTACATCTGCTTGTTTCGGCTCCATTAACTGGCTTTCACCTCGATTCGTCGCGGCTTCGCCTTCTCACTCTTCGGAAGTGTGACGCAAAGCACACCGTCCTTGAACTCTGCCTTGACCTGGTCGACATCCACCTCCTCGGGAAGAGTCATCGCACGGGTGAATGTGCCGTAGCCACGTTCCTGACGGTGCCAAGTACCCTTCTCTTCAGCAGGTGCTTCGCGTTTGCCCTTCAAGCTCAGCTGGTTGCCGCCACTGACCTGGATGTCCAGGTCCTTCATCTCGATGCCGGGCAATTCGGCCTCGATGTAGAGGTTATCGGCGTCCCGCCACATGTTCAGTGCGGGGTAGGATGGTGCGATCGGGCGTCTGCCATCCTCGAAGCCGAAACGATCGAACAGACGATTCATCTCGGCTTGCAGGCGATTCATGTCCGACCAGAAACCACCAA
>JAFGFF010000154.1 GCA_016931075.1 Pirellulales bacterium
CGGTGGTACAGGCAGGGGGTGAGATTCCGAGCAACACGCGGACGCGGATGCGTGAGATCGCCGCCACGCGATCGCGGATAGAGGCTGATCCATCGCACCTGGCCGTCGTCGGTCGAAATCGCCGCGACCGCGCCCAGGTTCGTGTTGTAGTAGAGCGTCCCGTGCCGCAACGTGAGCAGGTCGTGGGTCATCTCGGCGAAGATGCCCCGGGCGGGCGTCTCGGCGCTGCAGACGAACCGCCGCCAGCGCGGCTGGCCCGACTGGGCGTCGTAGCAGGCCACATGGGTTTGCGGGCGGACGTCGGCGCGACGCATGGCGACGTAGACGTTCTCGCCGTCCGAGACGGGTGAACCTTCCCACGCCCATTCGCCCTCGGGAACCGGGATCTTCCAGAGCAACCGGCCTTCGGCCTGCAAGTCCAGGCAGACGAGGTAGCTCGACTCGCTGAGCGGCCCTTCGTTGGCCGAGCGGCCCGTGATCGGGTTGCCCATTCGGGCGTAGAGTCGCCCTCGAAACACGGTCATCGTGAACTCGGGCGAACCGGTGACGGTCAACTGCAATTCTTTCGGCGTTAACCGATAGGACTCGTCGCGGAAGATGGCCGCCCGGGTGCCCCAAGCCGGTTTGCCCGAGCGGAGGTCGACGGCCAGGATCTCATCCTCCTTGGCAACCAGCGCCAAGCCCTTCCACGTGATTGGATGATAAGGTATAGATCGCCCGACCTGAGGCAAGCCCAGCCCGTTCGGTCCGCCGGGGCGAGAAACGGCCGTGGCCAGATCGCCCAGCGGCACGCGCCAGGCAGGCGGACCCACTTCGACCAGTCCGGGGCCGATCTTGTTCCGCCATGGGCTGCCTGCGAATGTGAGCCAGTCGATCTGCGAGGGCAACTCAGGCCATCGAGCGCTCTCGGTCAACAGAGCGGCCAACTCTTGGGCGTAGTCGACCTCGCGACCGCCCAACCGGCCTCGCGCGCCGGGGTGCAGACGTCGCAATTGGGCCAGTTCGGCCTGGGAACGCTGAGAAGCTCCTTCCAGAATCGACGCCAACACCAGTCGCGCACGGACGGCGGCCAGGTCCAGGTTGGTGTCGGGGAACGCCAACCACGTCGTCGGACGATCGTCCTGCCGGACCACCGGTACGATCTTCTCCCAATATGCCCGGGCCGACGCCGCGTCGCCCGACTCGAGGGCCATCTCGCCCAAGGCCATCAGCGCATCGTCCCCCCAACTGCTGGCGAACAATTCGCGAACCACACGGCGCAGCGTGCCCGCGTCGTGCCGCGCGACTCCCTGCTCATACCATCGCTTGGCCAGTGGATCGACTTGGGCCCGGTAGCGCGCCAACGCTTCGGCCGGCATCGCGGCTAATTGCATGTGGCAATAGTCGCGCACGGGGACGTATCGCGTCTTAGTGATCGGCCAAAGCTTTTCGCCCGCGTTCTCGCTCGCCTGGCGAAGCGTCGCGATGGCCTCGTCCCATTGCCGGTCGGCCAGAAAGGCCTTTGCGCGTTCGATCTCGGCCACCACTTGGCTATCGGCCTGATCGAGCGTCACCGTTTCGGACAGCTCGTACCGGCTCTCCGGTCCCAGCGTGGGCACCTGGGCCCAGGTCGGCCCGACCAGCGCGCAGAGCAGCCCCATCGCCAAACCCAACCGAACCGGGCCCCGCCCCACCGGGGGGGCAAAATGTGGCCTTGCCATCATGTCACAAGTATAGGGCAGGAGCGGTTTTCGCAGAAGATGCCGGACACAAGGGCAAAAGCTGGCTTACACCAGGTAAATGAACCGGCCGTGTATTGAATGCGGAACCGGCGCGAAGTTAAAATGGGCAATGTTGCGAATTTACGTGGGTGCGGCCGGTTTCGGACCAATTACCAAGATGGTCCTCATCGGTCACGTGCCTCGCCGGGCCTGGCACACGGGGATTGGAATGCCAGACGCGTGCGGGAAAGGATGCCATCGGTTGTTTTCTCACCTTTCCTGCCGCTGAGCGAGCGTCGCCGGTAGGCAGTGGCAACTCTGATTCGTCCGACTCAGGCGAAAGGACCTACCACGATGAAGTACTGTCTTCTGCTTTCTCTGTGTCTTGTGATGGCCATAAGCGGCGTCGCTTTGGCCGAAAGTGGCACGGCCTACGTGGCCACGGCCAACGGCAGCAATGCTTTTACGATCAACAATGCCGGTGGGCAGCTCTTCTACCACGTGCAGCCCGACACGAACTACAACTGGTACTACGAAGACGGCAGTCTCGTGACCTACACCTACGGCGGCGTCACGGCCAACCGCGACGGCATGAAGACGTTCGCCGCGACGGACGTGGCCTACGGGGCGACGTTTGGGTCGCTGAAGCTGGACTTCCAGTACGCCTCCAGCACGTATGACGACGGCAACGGGTATCCCTTCCACAACTACCCGACGATCAACGTCCACATCACCGACGGCCTGGGCCATTACGCCATCTGGTCGGCCACCAGCGGCGGTACCGGGTTCACCACGGCTGCCGTTCCGGGACGCGATGATTGGATGCAGCTCAGCCTGGACTGCACCGCGTTCGCCGACGATTCGGTCTTCGGCAAGGTCAACGAGAGCACCGACCAGACCGTGTTGGTCAACGGCAATCTGAACTCCACGGCCGTGCAGTGGAGTGACATCAAGGACTGGACGATTGCCGGGTTCTACACCGAGCAATTCGCCCCGACCGGCGATTGGGGCGCGTGGGGAGAAAACCTCTGGTCCGACATCAATGCAGTGGGCCAGATCGTGCCCGATAACCACTACGGCATCAGCCTCGTCTGGGGCGACACGGTCGGCAGCATGTACGGCGACTACGACAACACCTACGTCGGCGCGTTGGCCGAGCGGCCCTACGGTCAGGGCGTCAAGATGATCGACAACCTGGTCGTCGGCGCCGGCGGCACGGACTACGACATCAGCTTCGTGGCCGACGTCGCTCCGGTGCCCGAGCCGGGCACGCTGACGCTGCTGGGCCTCTTGGGCCTGAGCGCCCTGATGCTCGTCCGACGCCGTCGCGGCGGCTGATTCTGGCGGGTAGCAACCTGAAATTTACACAGGCGGTTGGCTCCGGCCGGCCGCCTGTTTTATTGTCGTGATAAGAAATCCGCGACTCGGTCGTTCTTTGTTTTTCGTCCTGCTGTTTTCACCAGAGACCCAGCGACCCGGCACACAGCATGTTATGTTCACCCGGGGTCGTGAACGTTCCGCGGCGCGGTTGCACAAACTAGGCGATGGCGTGGCCAAAAACGCACGCCTGGGAACGGGTAGTGGATAGCCGACAGCTCTGCTGAGACTGTCCGCGATGGTGAACGATCCTTCATTTCATGTAAATCTTCTTTGCCTTCCGCCAATCACCGTCGTGGAATTGGATAAAGACGGGAGCGGCCGAGTAGTTCGCGCCCGGTGCCGCGCCCATGAAATCCACGACGGAAAGCTCAACGCCCACCGGGTCTCCTTTCAGTTCGTCGGGCCGGGGCCAGTTGCCGTCCTCTCGTGGCGTGTCACTGCGGCTCGGGATGAGCTCCAGCCGCACAATCCTCCGACGGTTGGACGGATCTTGCCAGCCGATCGAGGCCGAGCGGTTGGTCTCCTTCGATTGAAATCCAACCCACGGTTCTGGCAATGGCTTGGGGTACGCAAAGAATTGTTCCGGGCCCGTGTCGCCAAACGTGGTGTGACCGAACATGGGCATATTGGCAAAGCTGAAGAAAATATTGGTTCTCATCACTTGTTGTTTGCCGGCTGGACGAACAAACTCGGTTTGCCGGAGCTCCCGGCGGCTGTTGCCAAGGCCCTGGATGCCACCGAACACGGGGAAATAGGCCTCGCCTACCTGGTAGGGCGTGTGGTTCTCGATCGTAAGCGAGAACCGGGCTCCGTGGTTCAGCTCAATGGTTTCGGTGACCGAGGCGTTGTACGGCTCGCCGAGGTAATTCATCAGCGGGCCCTTCCACTTGAGTTTGATCTTGTTGTCGGCCACGTCGATGGACGAAAGCTTCTGCTGGCGACCGACGATCCAATTGGCCTCGATCGTCTGCCACGGCTCCTTGCCTGGCAGGGGAAAGGCGAACTTCCAGCTTCCTGCCAGACGCGGCTCGATAATCAGTTCAAGGCCGGCCTTTTTGTCATGGATGCGCGTCACGGAGCCGTTTGCGCGACTCACTTCGATCAGAATGTCGTCGTTTTCCAGCCTAACCGACTTCGCCGCGTCGAACGGCGGCAGCTTGGGCATGTTGCCCGGGGCACCCCTCGTTTCGGGATTCGGCGTCGGGCTGTCCTGTCGATTTGACTCCGCTCGAGGTTCGGCGGTTTCTGTGTTTTTCACCAACTCCTCAAGAAAGACGATCCGTTCGGCCGGAATCATGATCGAAGCCGGCAGGTTCACGACGCGGCTTTCTTGCGATGGTAGGTGGATTCGCGCGCGTGAGGACCGTGCCTTGTCGAATCCCGAGATTTGCATGCTTTTTGGCGTCATCGTCGCATTGGTCAGCACACATGCCCGCAACCCGGTCTGTCGATGGCGAAAGACGTTGTACTCGACGCCGTGAGCCGGCCGATCCGCCAGATGAACACCGTCGTGGTGGAGGACTTCACCAAGAAACACGGTATCTTGGAGTTGGTCCTGGACGCGTTTCACGTCTCGAATATAGTCGTTCAGGCCCGCGAAGGGTTTCCAGTCCATGCCTCTCGAAAAGGCCCTCGGCGCCAGCATGACCTGATGGCCGCCTCGCACGGCGTTGTTGATGCCGAGGTAGTCGTAGGCGCTGGTGATCGATAGGGTCTCGGCGTTCTCGGGGAAGATCGATCGCGTGACGCGCTGGTTGCCGACCCACCAGGTACTGCCGCCGAACTGCAGCGCGCGGTCCCAGGAACACTCGAAGCTCATGGCCCAATCGGGGTTGTGTTTGCGACAGGCGTCGCGAATCTCCTGCGACAGGAGGATCGTGCCCTCCCAGGTCGACGTGTCGGGGCTCATGGGCGAGTTTGGGTTGTACGAAATCCGGGCCGGATACACCTTGTCGACATGGATGCCGTCGGCGCCGATCTTGGCCAGCGCCTCGAACTGGTCGACGATGATCTTGCGGTACTCGGGGAATCCCAGGTCCACCCAGGTCATCAGCTTGGGGCGTTCCATCCTGGCCTGGAGCGTTCCCATGCCCCAGCCGGCGTTCCAAGTCAGCCCGCCGGTGGGACTGTACTCGCGATACTTGTGCAGCTCCTTTTTATACCAATCGGAACTGGTCATGACCGGCTGATAATTGACAAAGAAGAAAACCTTCAACCCCATTTCGTGGCAGGCGCGAATGCCTTCCTCAAGCTCCTTCCACGTGCCCAGCCGCGGGTCGGGTACGTAGTGGGGATAGCCATTGTCGTGACCGCCCATTTGCCAGCCGCTGATCTGCACGGCATTGACGCCGTGCTCCTTGGCCGCCTTCGCCCAGCGCGGAATGTCCTTGAACGTGTAGTTGATCGTTCCCTCGGGCAGCATGAACATGGTCATGAGAAAGAAGGACTGTTTGCGAATCCAGTCTTTCTTGGGATCGGGCAGCCCGAACGTACGGATGAAGAATTCGCGATAGACCCGGCCCGCCGCGCGCCAATCGCCGTCGACCACCTTCAAGACGACGGTCGAGCCGTTCAGCGCCTTGCCGGAAGGAGTGAAAGGGTGGTGCTGGACGCAGACGAAAACGTCTTTCGCCTTGTCGTTGGCATGTTCCTGGAAGAGATAGACCTTGTATCGGGCAGTCTTTTCATGGGACGCAAGATAAAGCGCCTTATTCGCCGCCGTGCTCTGAATGCAGGTGAACGACATATTTGCGTGCCCCGGATAGCCAAACGCTGCCTGGGGAAACGGCAATTCGATCTTCCTGGTCCACGGCCTGCTGGTAGGCACCCAAATCACCCCATCGGCCGGTTTTCCGGGCGCACCGAACTTCGACAGCCCACCGATCATCGGATAAGAAGCCGTTCGGATCTTGCCACGAGAATGATTGTCGGCATGCAGACGGAACTCCAGGGCATCGCCCACGGCCTTGGCGTCCATCCGCACGCTCACCTTGTGCTCGGTCCCCGCCGTATCCACCAGAGGCCCGTTCCAGCGTAGGACAAGGACGTCTGGTGATCGCTCCACCCCGGTGAGTTTCTGATCCCTGCCCACAATCGTATCCGTCTTGCCGTCCGGCATCAGCAGAACGAGACGGAAGTTGCCCGCCAACGACACCTCGGGCACCAACTCGATCCGGCTCGACTTGTCCAGAACACGGACAATCGTCCCGAACTCCGGATCGATGCCCAACCACACACGGTCGTTTTCCAACACGATCGGCCGATCCGCCGCCCCTACGACCGTCCCGGCCAGACACACGACGAGCAAGAAAAAGACCGCCAAGAGGGTGAACCGTCGATTCGTGCAAGACATGGGTGGCTCCGGTGTGAGATGCGTCTTTCTGTTTTCCCGTCCCCCATTTTCCGCGATCCCAAGCCGTTTAGCAAGATTCCGTGACACCTCTGTAACATGGCGCCCTGTTCACGCTCGCGTAAACATGTTCTTCACGGGGGGAGCCCCGATAACTCCGCTGAGCATGTCCGGGAATTCGAGCCCGGAAAACAAGCTATTCACGACATCTTCGGGCGTTATGTCCACGCTTGCATGGGCCTGTATGGACATCCATGGTCTGGTAACCCGTGTCCCTTGACATTTACCCCCATCTAGCTATGTTAAACGTCCTAGCCTGTAGAGTCGCAGTCGAAGCCTCACGAGACCACTTCACTGGAGAACCACATGCTACGCCTTGCTATTGCTCTCGCCCTCGTGTTCCCAATTGTTATTAACGCTTCGCTGGCATCCACCGTCGTTGTTGAGTACCGTCTAACGGATCTCGGCTACGGTACTGGCACAAATGATTCGCCACAAGACATCACGGAAAGCGGCAAGGTTGGCTTACAGCAGAATGTCCGGGCGTACGTGTGGGAGGACGGAACGCGGACACCCACAGACGGCGTGCCGAACGGCAATACGCAAATGCGGATCAACGAACTCGGTCACATCGCCGGTGCCCACGACACGCGGGCGTATCTCTGGCGAGACAACGTTATAACAGACCTCGGTGTGCTGGAGCCGTCGGGACGGGCTTACACGTTCTCGTCAAGTATCAACGATCTCGATCAGATTGTAGGAACGTCATACCGAAACAGCATACTTTCCCTTTGCTTGGCCAACTCGTGAAACACCTCACCGAGACTCTGGCGTATTTTGCCGTAAAGCACCTTTCGCCGGCATTTCGGGATGAACACGATGTGGTACTTGCACTCCCATTTCGTACGGTTCAGGCTTGCGTACTCTGACATTGAGGTCTCCTTTCTCGATGAGCTTTGAGCGGTTCACGAGAGAGAGACCTCCTCCTTATCTACGGAACTATCAAATGCCGCCAGTCCCCCGGCAAAGCCGGGGGTTTTCTAGGATAATAAGCAGCGCCGAACGAAGCGAAAGAGTTGCTGTGAAATAGGCCTGGATTGCCTGAAAAGCCCCTCCCAAGAAGGGAAGACTCCAGGCCGTGTTCAAACTCAAAATCCCCCAAGTTGACATTGCTTCAGATCGGCATATCGGGCAGAATGTGCGGCCGTAACGACCCAAGCTGAGGTTGCCCTGTCGGGCGGCCTCGTTTCGAGCACAAATTTAGGAAAGGGAGTTCCCGGCGCCGCATACGCCAACCGACGTTGCCCGAGTGCGGAGCGTTCGACTCCACAGGCAGGAAGCCCGGGCCGGTCTTTGTTGCGTGGCGTGTTCGGCGGCTGTCATGGTGACAGGGAGGTTGCCCAGACGTCTCGTCTTCTGTTCTCCTTGACGTGCCCCCCGCAGGTCGCGCGTCGGCATGGGAGATACTCTGGGTTTCACCTCTGTAGCCGGCCGGTAGTCCGAGCAGGATGTCTCGGACGGGAAGTCACTGAAAAGGAGGGAGCCGATGGTGTGGCTTCAGTTGGCCGTCTTGGCCCTGGCATCGCCGTCCGCGGATCAGGCCGTTCTGCTGGACTTCTATTCCGACACCTGTCCCCCGTGTCGCCGGATGGCCCCGGTGATCGACGAGCTGGCCCAGCGGGGCTACACGATCCAGAGAATCAACGTCGGGCACCGGCCCGACCTGGCACAAAAGCACAACGTCCAACTTCTGCCGTGCTTCATCATGATGGCCGGCGATCGCGAGGTAGATCGTGTGGTGGGCCTGTCGAGCTACGGGCGGCTTGCCGAGATGTTCCGCACGGCGTCCGAGAAGATACAACCGCCGCCGTCCGCCCCGGCTTCGATGCCGCCGAAGATGCCCTCCGAGCCGAACTTGGCAACGAGCTTGCCCGCGGTTTCCAGCCAGCCGGTTCTGACGACCGTTCCCTTGCAGCCCATTTCGCGCCACCCCGAAGTCAGCGGCATCCGGCCCGTTTCGATGACCATGCCCTCGGGCACGACCTCAGCAAACTCTTCCTGGACGCCCCGACCGGCCAGCGCGCCGCCGACCGACGAGCAGCTCATCGCCGCTTCGGTCCGGCTGCGGATCGCCGACTATCCCAGTGGTTCGTCCTGCGGCAGCGGCACAATCATCGACGCCCGGCGGGGTTGGGCACTTGTGCTGACCTGCGGCCACATCCTCCGCGATTCCCAGATCCTCCACGACCCGAGAAACTACCACGACGCCCAGGGCGGCGAGGGGATCGAAGTCGACCTGTTTGGCCCCGGCGGGCCCCGGCGCGTGGCCGGCGAGCTGGTCGCGTGCAATTTGGACCGGGACATCGGCCTATTGCGGATCCGCACGCCGCAGCCGGTGACGGTCGCCCGCGTGGCCCCGGCGGGGCATTGGATCGACGTCGGCGAGGTCGTGGCCAGCGTCGGCTGCAACAACGGCGCCGCCCCGACCGTCGTCCGGACGCATATCCGCTCGCGCGACCGGTTCCTGCCGCCTCCCAACCTGCAGACCGACGGCCAGCCGGTCGAAGGCCGCAGCGGCGGTGGGCTCTTTACCCAGGACGGCGAGTTGATCGGCGTGTGCAACGCCCGGGACGAGCAGGAAAACCAAGGCCTGTTTGCCGCGCTGGCGTCGATCCAGGAAGAACTGGATCGAGCCGGCTTGGCCTACGTCTATCAACAGGACGAGACGTCTGCCGTCCCGAACTCGGTGCCCAGCGCCGTCCCGCCCGTCGGGCCAACGTCCGCCCTGGCCCAAATCCAAAACCATAACCAAACCATCAGCCCGCCTTTGCTGCCCGCGCAGATGCCCGCCGCTCCGGCCCTTATGCCCGCGGCCGACCTGGGCGTTCGCCCGACGTCGGTCCGTTCCGACGGGACCCCGGCGCGCCCCTTGAGCCCGGCCGAGCAGGCCGCCCTGGAAGAGATCGTCCGCCGACAATCGGAAGGCGCGGAAGTGATCTGCATCATCCGCCCACGCAACAATCCCCGGGCAAACAGCGACGTCCTCGTGCTCGACAAGGCCTCGCCCGAGTTCTTGCAGCAGCTCTCCGCCCTGAGCAGCCGGTCGCCGGCACAGGGAGGCGACGCCCTCATGGGCAAGGCCGCCGAACAGCACTCCAATTTTGTTCGATCGACCGTCCCGCCTCCGGGCTCCGCGGCCCCGCTCCAACCGATTGGCCAATACGCCCCGCCCGCCGCGTCTCCGTCGGGCCCGCACCCCGGTTCCTTCTGGCCCTCGCAGCAGGGTCAACCCATGTCCGGCCGCTAGGGGGATCTGGTTGCCGTGACTCCTGCAAGTGCTGAACGGAGACCATTTTCGGTATTCCCGGGTCGACTCTTCAGTCTACGATGATTCGTCGGTTTGTTTTGTGATCGCAGACGATTGCGATCCAAACCAACATCCCGCCCTGCTTCCGGCATGTGTCGACCAAGGCCTCCTGACCCTACGCAAGTAGCACGGGGTTCCGGGACGCTCAGGGCGCGATCCTCTCACAGCGATTGCTTTGTTTCTTGTTTCGCTTGACCTTTTTGGGACTTTGGAATGAACACGTCTTGCACAACGATCGTCGAGAATACGCGGCGTTGAAGACTCCTGGGTGGGAACCTGCCCAACAAAAGGGCCGTGTCGTAAATCCTGGTTTCCCAATTGTGCCTGCCGGAAGGCCGAATTGGGTTGAGCGAGCCGGGGCGGGGAGGGACGCATTTGCCGGAACCCCCTGGCGGGGATATACTGAAAGTCCCCAGCGAGACATGTCGTGAATGACTCCCGCCTTCCATTATCCTCCCGCTATCGCCGATCCACTGGGTGGCGCAAAACCTCGGCCAAACGCGGTGTCTCGCGTGCAAGGTAGTCTGTCTCGGGTTCATCGGACCACTAATCATAATCTAGAGGCATGATGCAATGACGATGTGCAAATCAGTGAAGATTCTCTCGTTGACGTTGTTCCTGTTGAGCTTAGCGAGTCTGGCCTCGGCCCAATCGCTCGACGCAGTGTCCCGCGCCCAACCAGGTCGCTCGATGCGAGCTTCCAGCGGCAATTACGAAAACAATAAGGACAACAAGGACTTCGCCCCCGGCGAAACGCAGGTGCTTGCCCACCTCAAGGGCCCGGGCAAGATCACGCATATGTGGTTCACGCCGTCGTCGATGAACATCCGGCACCCCCGGGCGTTCGTCATCCGCATCTATTGGGACGGGGCGAAGGTCCCGTCGGTCGAGGTCCCGATGGGCGATTTCTTCGCCGTGGGCAACGGCATGCAGGCCGACGTCAATTCGCTGCCCGTGAAGGTCTGTTCCCGCGGCCGGGGTTACAACTGCTACTGGCAGATGCCCTTCGCGAAAGAAGCGAAGATCATGTTGACGAACGAATCGCCCGATATGCCTGCGTCGAGCTACTACCACATCGACTGGATCAAGCTGCCCGAGCCGCCGAAGGATATGTTGTACTTCCACGCTCGGTATCATCAGGAATTCCCGCCGAAGATGTGCAAGCCGTACACCGTGTTCGTCGGCAAGGGTCGAGGACAGTACGTCGGCACGGTCCTCTCCTCGCAGAACGGCATCGGCCACTGGTTCGGCGAAGGTGACGACCTGTGGTACGTCGACGGCGAGAAAGAGCCTTCGATCGTCGGCACGGGCACCGAGGACTACATCAACGAGGCGTGGAACATGCGTGTGCATTCGGGCCTGTACGCCGGGTGCACGGTCTTCGAACCCCGCGCGCCCGACGCCCGGGTGAGCGCCTACCGCTGGCACATCGCCGATCCGGTCGTGTTCACCAAATCGCTCAAGCTCGAGCTCGAACGCCGGGGGTTCATCGTCGACTCGAAGGGCCGGACGATCGCCTCGTCGGGCTCGCGGCCCGACTTCTGGTCGACCGTCTCGTTCTGGTATCAAGACACGATCGCCGAGCCGTGGTGCGAATTCCCGCCGTACAAGGACCGCGTCAATTCCGAGATTACGATCCACCTGCCTCAGGCCGTCAAGACGATCAAGCATTCGCCGGGCGTCAAGCTGCAGGTTCTGCCCTACAACCGGGCGACCTACAACAAGCCTTGGTTCCGGGCGAAGAACGACAAGGTCGGCGAGTGGATCGAAATCCCCTTCGAGATTAAAGAGAAGGACCGCTACTCGATCTCGCTGTTCCAACACCTCCGCGAGGACAACGGCGTCTGGAAGGTGCTGATCGACGGCAAGGACCTGCCCGAGGCGGGCGAGTCGCACATCGCCGGCGGCTACCGCGTCAGCACGGTCAATCAGCTTCCGCCCGAGAAGGTCAATAAGACGCTCGATTTCTTCAACGTCTTCCGCACGACCAGCCATGAAAACGTCATCTATGGGATGCGTCGCGAGCGGAAGATCGGCCTGTTCGATTTCACGCCTGGCACACACACGATGAGGCTGGTCTGCGTCGGCTCGAATCCCGAGTCGTTCGACCACGAGACGGGCAAGCTGCGTTACAACCTGACGGCCGACATCCTGTCGATCCGCAAGTTCCCGTTCGAAAACATGGACAAGTGGGTCGAAGAGATGCTGGAAATGGACCAGGAGAAGGCGGAACGGGTGAAGTAACCCGTCGATTGCGAAACCATCACGAAAGATAGTGTGATTGCGTCATGAAGGCAAACATCTCGTTCCATCGTATCGTCCCGATCATTGCGTTCGCGCTGGGTGTCTGTGTCATCTTGGGCAACGTCCAGACCGTTCACTCGGGCGAATCGCCCCCGATCGTCGGTCAAACTGAGCAGGTCTATTCGTTGCCCGGCAGCGCGAACACCCGAGGCATTGCGTTTGACGAAGGACGGGAAGGGCCTGCCAGGCTGTTTGTTCTTGAAAAGTCGGGCAAGGTGTTCGTCTATCAAGTGCCCCGTCAGGCCAAGGATCCGCTCAAGCAACTCGAAACGATCGAACTGCCCAAGTACGAGTTGGATAAGCCCAAGGGGGAAAAGGCAAAGGATAAAAAGGCGAATCCCGAAAAGGCAAAGAGGGATAAACCCAAGGGCGAGAAGCCAAAGGACGACAAGACGAAGGAAAAGAAGAAAGAGCCCAAGCCGAGACCTCTCGCCTCGCCCCGGGGGCTTGCGTTCGCCCGGGAGGGCGGCTCCGAGGTTCTCTACTATATGGACTGGGACGACTCGCCCTACAAGACCGACGACGACAGAAACGTCCTTTCACAGCTCTGGCGTTACGATCTGAATGCGAAGGAATCGCACTCGATCGACCTGTCGCGATACACCAACCGGATCGGCGACCGAGAGGTGTTCGACCTGTACCGGGACGGGGATGAACTTGTGATCTCGTTCAAGCCCGACGGCTACACGGACGGGAACGTCCGGGTGATGCGGGGCCTGGTCCGGCTGCGGTGGACGGCGCCGTACGACAAGTACCCCGAGTTCGTTCGCCACATGCCCGACGCCGGCACGGCCCCGTCGCGCGGCGTCACCTCGATGACGCTCGACGGCGTGAAGTACCTCTGGGGTACGGCCGGCAATCACCTAATTTATTGCGCCGACGAACCGACCGGGCGAGGGCTGTTCTTCTTCGACCGGCCGAAGTCGTACGGCGGGATCTGCAATGGGCTCGCCTTCGGCGACGGGTCGCTCTGGGTGGCGGAGGACGTCCGCGGCGCCGATCGGGTCTATCGCGTCAACGTGACCAAGAACCTCGACGCCCCGCTGGTCGGACCCAAGATCCTGCGCCGGCTTATCATGACGTTGAAGGCCGTGCCCGAGGAGCCGGACACGAAGAAGCCGGGCAAGGTCTACCATTACTATTCCCGGCCCTACGACACCGGGCCCATGCCGTGCCAGGGCGTCTGGCCCAAGTCCGAGAAGATCGTCGACCTGAGCAAGGTCCCCAACGCCCGGATTCATCCCTTTACCATGGATCCGGGCGGCGACCGCTCCAGCCGGCAGACTATGCAGTCAGTCGTTTACCTCGAGGCCCCAGCGCGGGAGTATGAATCACACTACGAGATCAAATTGTGGGTCCGACCCTGGCGGAAGTTCGTCTATCCCCATCGGGTCAACAGCGACGACTCGGCCCTGGCCGGCACGAACTATCTGGAGGACGATTCGGAACTCTACAACCTGACCGACACGAAGACGTATGACGGATTCAAGGACCGGATCAAGCGGCACATCGAAAAGAAGTACGGCGTGCCGGCCGACATGGAGAACCGCTATTGGTTGGCTCGGAATATGATCGAGTACCTCCAGGACAACTACTACTACCCCCGACCCGCACTCCACCGCTCCGCGACCGTCGACTTCGAACGGAAGCACTACGACGCCAACCCGGGCAACTTCAAGATCGAACTGTCGGACCACCCTTACGACAAGAACCAGATCATCGCCTGTTCGGGCACAAGCGTCATGGTGGCCGGAGCGATGCGTTACTTGGGCGTTCCAGCCCGATGGTTGGGCACGGGCATGGAGATGGGCCTGGTCAAGTGGGACAAGAACCACAACGGGCTGCTCGAGGAGGGCGAACAGGCGGCCTGCAGCAGCGGCCACCGCTACAGTCAGGTCTGGCTCGGGAGCAACTACGGCTGGATCTGCTTCGACGGCACGCCCACCCGGCCCGCGTTCCACGACTACGACCAGCCGCCGCCCCTTCAAACGCAGTTGCGCTACATGCAGCGCTGCGCGTTCGGCCACCGTGAGAAACGGATCGTTTTCAATATCGGCTCGAAGCTGTTCCGCCCGTTGTATTCCGACTTCGAAAACGACCGTGGCGGCAACCAGCGTTACAATCTCATGGGACGGTTCGATAAAATTGACCTCTGGAAAGACCCCGGTGGTTCCATCCGTCTCGAAAACCTCTGTTTCCTCAAGGACGTAACCCTCCACGGCGAGGGCCCGGATCGGAAGGTCACCTGGACCCTCCAGGGCGAATGGCGTCTCGACCCGGCCTCTCGGTTGAACGTCGACCTGGAGCACCGGAACCGAAGGACCGGCCGCTTCGAGACGGTCACCCGACTGGCCGAAGGCATTCCCTACACGCAGAAGGAAGTCACCGTCGACCTCTACGGCTTCCGCGGTTGGGACTACCGCATCACCGTCAGCAAAGACGGCGACCCCCGCACCGGCGGCCAGTCGAAACTGTTTAGACTGCCGTGGTGAGTTGTTGGGGAGAGTAGGCCGGGTCGTGACCCGGCAAGGCCATAATCGCCGGGTCACGACCCGGCCTACGGGCTCGCACAAGGGTGTCCGGAAATTCGAACCTGAAAACAAGTTACTTTCGGTATTATTGTGGGTGCCATGCCCAGACGACCGCCTTGGCGGCGGATGGGCATGAGATTGGGACACCCTTGCCAACATGCCCATCCGCCGCTGAAGCGACGTCTGGGCATGGCACCCGGTTTTTCGCAGTATGACAAAGCCGGAGCATGATCCATGCATTTCGCGGCCTATTCGCGACTCTGGCGGTGGGGCCTGGCGGTAGCCGTTTCTTGTTGTGCGTTGCCGGCCACTGCCGAGCCGTGGCCAACGGCGCCCGCGAAAACGTCCGACCTTCGGCTCCGCGCGCCGATCGATCGTTGGGACGAGGCGATTCCGCTTGGCAACGGGCTGACCGGGGGGCTGCTCTGGGGAGGCGGCCGGTCGCTCAAGCTCTCGCTCGACCGAGGCGACCTATGGGACAACCGCCAACCGGACGTCTGGAGTCGGCCCGACCGCAACTACGCCACGATGCGAAGACTGCTTGCCGAGAAGAATCAAAAATCGCTGGAAGCCATGTTCCGGCAACCCTACCTGAAGTACGCCTATCCAACCAAGATCCCGGCCGGCCGGTTGGAAATCGATCTCGGAGAGGGCGTCCAGATCAAGGAATTCACGCTGGATCTCGCCTCGGCCATCGGTCGGGCACGACTCGAAAACAGTTCGGTCGAGGTCTTCTTTCACGCCACCGAGCCGGTCGCCTTGATTCGTCTCCCCGGCGCTGAGACCCACTGCCGTCTCGTGCCGCCGGCCTCGGTCCAGAAGTTGGGCTATCCGCCGGTCGAGCCGGGGCAAGAAGGAAACGTGCAGTGGTTCTTGCAGAAAACCCACGACCAGCGGGCGTATGCCGTGGTCGTCGCGACACGCATGACTGCATCCTCCGACGCACCCATGACCGAATTGGCGGTGGCGATTGCCTCGACCGACGACGGACCCGATCCGGTGTCCCTGGGGCGGCAACGCGCGCAGTCGGCCTTGGACCGAGGCTATTCATCCCTACAACGTTCGCACATCGACTGGTGGAAAAAGTTCTGGAGCCGTTCGGCCGTGGCAGTGCCCGATCGGGCGATTCAGCAACACTACGACCTGGTCCAATACTTCTACGGCGCGGCCTCGCGGCGCGGCGCCCCGCCGATCCCGCTGCAAGGCGTCTGGACGGCCGACGCCGGAAAATTGCCGCCGTGGAAGGGGGATTTTCATAACGACCTGAACACGCAGATGACCTATTGGGCCTGTTGGACCTCGGGCCGTTTCGACCAGGGGGCCAGCTTCACCGACTTCATGTGGAACCATCTGCCCAGGCATCGCAAGTTCGCAAAAAACTTCTTCGGCGTCTCCGGCGCGGCCGTGCCGGGCGTGATGTCGTTGGCCGGCGAACCGATCGGCGGGTGGTGCGCCTATTCACTCTCGCCGACCATGGGGGCGTGGATCGCCCATTCGTTCTACCAGCAATGGCGTTACACGAAGGACGAGCGTTTTCTCAAAGAGCGCGCGTATCCCTACTGCGAAGCCATTGCCCGATGCCTGGAAGACCTGTTGGAGCCGGACGAACAGGGCAATTTGAAGCTGCCTCTCTCTTCATCACCCGAGATCCACGAAAACGCGCCGACAAGTTGGTTGACCCCCAACTCGAATTTCGACTTATCCTTGCTCCGCTGGCTCTTCGGCGCGGTGGCCGAGATGGCCAATGCACGCGGCGATGCGACCGCCGAGGCCCATTGGAAAGACCTGCTCGATCGACTCGATCCGCTGGCCGTGGAGGGGGAGTCGGGACCGCTGCGAATCTCGCCCGACGAATCGCTGGCCTTCTCCCATCGGCACTTCTCCCACTTGATGGCCATCTATCCCCTAGGCACGTTGCACGTGGAGGGCTCAGATCACGATCGTCGGATCATCGACGCCTCGATCGCGCAACTCCAGCAGCACGGAACCCAGCGATGGACCGGCTACTCCTTCGCCTGGCTGGCCTGCCTGGCCGCCCGGACCGGAAAGCCCGAACTGACCCTGGAAAACCTCCACGTCTATCTCAAGGCGTTCACCTCGCGCAACGGTTTCCACCTCAACGGCGATTTCAAGCGACTCGGCTACAGCCGTTTTACTTATCGCCCCTTCACCTTAGAGGGCAACTTCGCCGCGGGCCAGGCGGTCCATGAAATGCTGCTTCAAAGCTGGGGCGGCGTCGTGCGCGTCTTTCCCGCCGTGCCGAAAGCATGGAAGGACGTCGAGTTCACCGACCTTCGCGCCGAAGGAGCCCTGGCCGTCTCCGCCCGGCGTCGCGGCGGCAAGACGATCCTCGTCCGCATCCGCGCCGAACAAGCCGACACGCTCCGCCTGCGCGATCCGTTCGACGGCAAGCCCGCAACTTGGACCGGCCCAGTCGTCGGGCGCAAGAAGGACGACTACACGTGCAAGCTGGGCAAGGGGCAAATACTGGTCGGACGAGTTGCCGGGGAGGAATAGACCTTCAGAAGAAAACGAACAAGATCCGCGTTCATCAATCCTCGGTATTGGATACCTTGCCGTACTCCATCTCCTCCTGTCGTCTCAGATGACGGGCCACATGTCTCGTGTAGAATCCTTCGGCAATGGAGAGAGCGAAGGGCGATAAGAAAACCACCACTCCCACTCTGCGATATCCAGCGATGCACAAGATTATGGCAATGCCTACAATCCAGAATGTGTGATGTGTGATCCAGGAAAGCAGGCGGTGGAGCCAGGGTACTTCTGGAACAACATCCGGATTAATCAGCGGAGTTCTCGATGAGGGGGTTAACGTGAGAGTGTCTGGGTCTTCATACCCGGGATACCAACGTATTTTATGAAGGTGATCGCAGTGGCTGATTACCTCGTGAATAGAGAACAACAAAGGGCGAAGCACTTCATATAGCCGGTCTTTCGGAAGTCGGTCGAGCAACCTCGGCATGATGTTCCACGGCACGGGGGAAGCAAGACGTTCGAGCCCGACTCCAATTCCATATCGAACGCCCTCACAGTGAGCCTCGATGACGTGTTCGTAGTCCATCCACTCGATGTTGACAATCTCGTACCTCTGCTTCTCTAAGCCGATTGCCAGTAGGTCCGCCAATTCCCTGGTCGGAATCGCGGACTCGTCCTCTGGGATAGGGAAGTCGGCGAAAACCTGGGTAAAAGTATTGAGTGGCTCAGACTCTTTCATAGGAGAACTCGAAGCAGGGACGTGGAAGTCGCTGGTACAAGCGGGGCCAATTTCCACCGCACCAGATCGCGCAGTCGTCGCTTCAGTCACGCAGAAGACTGTTCCCAATTCTATCCACGCTTCTTTTCGCCATCAATGATGACGGCAATTGTGGAGGACGTACGCTGGCCTCAACAACCTGCATACCCTCTACGCCAAGCTCATCACGCGCTGCCCACCAGCAGCGAGAGGCCTGTCCGGCAGTCCCGTGCTCGACGCCACCCCCTCCTCGGCAGAGCCTTGCTATGCCTGTTTCTTGGGCAAACGGCGAAAATTCTTGAAAAGCCCCCCGTTTTCTGGCAGAATGGGACGCGTTCGGTTTGAACGGTTGCCGTGGGAAATGCGGCCCTTTGCTAGTGTCCTGATGGGCTAGTTCTTCGCCTAACGGAAATCAGTCGTCTCAAATCGTAACCCGAAGCGTGACAGCTTTTTTCACTACTTGATATAAGCTATTGCGCGAAAAGGAGTTGGTGCTCATGATAGTCTCTTTC
>JAFGFF010000155.1 GCA_016931075.1 Pirellulales bacterium
AAGCTCGCTTCTATCACCACAAGGCACGTAACCGTTTGCCACCATTACGAATAAATCAACGTCGATAGCTTGGAACAGTAAAACTAGTAGGTCCTAATAAATTCGTGCATGAAGTCTGGGTATCCGTGTTCCTGTGTGCCAGCGACGACGCGCCTCAATACTGGGGCGGCAACGAACTCTATTGGAGTTCCCCGTCCTCGACCCAGCACCAGAAGCGGGCGACCTCGAACTACGGCGCGAGCATGGGCAGCCAGCGATTCATGGCCGGGTATACAGGAAATTATTTCAATCCCAACGGATACGATTCACACGGGCACAGCCTGGAGGGATCACATCTCTCAGGCGTCTTCAGCCACCTCGCCTGGGGCGCCTCGATCAAGGACATTACCGACGGAACGTCCAACACAATCGCCCTGGGCGAAGTGCGACCTCGATGCAGTTGGCACGTCCGCGACGGCTGGATGCACGTCAACAGCCTGTGGATTGCGACCTCGGCGCCGATCAACTATCCCTCTTGCCCAGGCGAGTCGGGATATTCGAGTAACTCCGGTGGGAACACGCCCAAATGGTCCTTCGAACAAGGTTTCAAATCATCTCACCCCGGTGGTTGCCAGTTCGTTTTTGCCGACGGATCGGTTCACTTCCTCCTAGAAGACATCGACTACGTGACCTATCAGAAACTGGGTGACCGATTCGACGACCAATCCATTGACGGCTTTTGATGCACGAGGAAAACGGAATGAAGACTTCCGACGACCGGGAACACTCTTTTTCTGACAAAGCTGCCCGGCGATGGTATAGCGCAGGCCAAAGCCAAGTTGTCATGCTGTTAGCAACCGTGACGTTCTTCCTGCTACTTCTTCCTGGTTGTGGCAAGAGCCGTCCGAAACCCGTGGAAGTGACAGGCAAGGTGACCTACCGGGGAAAACCGGTCGAGGAGGCCACGGTGAACTTCTTCCCCGAATCGGGATACATGGCGATTGCCACGACGGACACCGAAGGCCGATTCACCTTGAAGACCTCCCAAGTGGGTGACGGCGCGGTCGTTGGAAAGTACGAAGTCACCGTCGTGAAATACCGGGCGAATCCTCGCGCCAACGCCCAAACACCACCCAACGAACAGCACCTGCCTGTCCTGCCGATGCGTTACGCCGACCGCAAGACCTCGAAACTCACGGCCAACGTCATGGCCGAGGGCCCGAACGATTTCACGTTCGATCTGGTTGACTAACCGGCCGTTTCTTCTCGCTCGGCGTCACCCGCTCGCTATCCCGTTGGCCAGCGCGAGGACGACGATCGACGCGATCAGCAGGGCGATGGCCACATAGATATGCGCCCGGGGCTTCCCGTGAACGCCTCGCCACTCGCCGCTGAGGAATCCGAGCCCCTGGCCGCCGAGAATGAGCATCCCCTGCACGATGCCGAACCCGACCGACGCGCCCAGTGCCCCAAGCATCAAGCTGCCCTTGCCCAAGAGCACGCTGGGGATGAAGAACAGCACTCCATAGAGCACCGAAAGCAGCAGATCCCCCGGCTTGCACAGCAGTACGTTCCACGATCCATTCTTGGTCATAAGCATCGCCGGGTAGAGGATGTTGACCAGTGCCGCCCCGGGCAGGACGACGGTCCACACGGCCATGGCGGCGGCGAAGTCGCTGGCCCCGCAATCAGTCAAGGCTTTGATGACAGGACCTTGGCTGTAGTTGAAGCAGAATCCCCAGCCGGCCGAAAGCACGCCCGCGGCCAACACCATGACAAGCCCCACCGCGAAGCTGCCTGACGGTCTCTTTTCCGTGGGCTGATCCTGGTTCTGCTGTCGTTCTCTTCCGAACCCGGCCAGTGAAGCGAAGAACACGCCGAAGACCATGACCACCATGCCTGCCATGACGATCACGCCCACCTTGGAAAGAAGGTCCGGAGCCTGGGCAAACACGCCCGAGGCTTTGAAAACCATCGGTGTGATCACCCCGACCGACGCGCCAACCGCACAGAGGATCCCATAGGTCAGGCTCACCCCGATTCGGGCGAAACACAGCATCGCCAACACCTGGGCAATCCCCCAGGCCGCCGAGAACAGGTTAGCCCGGATCAGGATAGTACGATCCATGGCGCCGATCGCGGCAAACAGATCGGGACAGGTCCAGAGCGCAATCGCCCAGGGAATGGCCAACAGCGCGATGAACATCGAGATGAACCCGAACTGCTCATACTGAAACCGCCGCATCAGTTTCAGCGGCCAAGGGCTTGTGCCCATGATGAGGCCGGCCACGGCGGTGATGACGATCCCCAGCGCAACGTCGCTCATGAAACGGCCTCCGCTTCACTAGAGTTTTTTGGGAGCCTTAGTGAGGACTTCGACGCCGTCGCGTCGGACGACGACATTGTCCTCCAGGCGGATTCCTCCCCACGCGCGGTTGTAGAGCCCCGGTTCGACCGAACAGACGTGGCCCGCTTTCAGACGCTGTCGGTTGCCCGGCATGAGGAACGGCTCGGGCTCGTGGTAGCGGAACCCAAGGCCATGCCCCGTCAGGTGAACAATGTCGTCGGCGAATCCAGCCTGGCATAGTATCTTGGTGGCCACTTCGTGCGGACGGGACGCCGGGACGCCCGCCTTCATGCAGTCCATTGCCGCCTGTTGGGCCGTGACGACCGCATGAAAGGCGTCTTTTTGCACCTGGCTCGGCCTGCCGGCCACGGCGACTCGGGTAACGTCGGCCCAGAACCCGTCGACGCACACGGCCAACTCGAGCAGGGCGATTTCCCCGTCGCGCAAGCGCCGTCGGCCTGTGCTCACGTTGGGCCGCCATGCCCGATGGGCGTTCGGACCGCTGGAAATCTGCGGGAAGACGTTGACGTGGCGAACGCCCTTGAGCCGCACGCCCCGATTCAGGCATTCCGAATAGACGATGCTCGCCAACTCGGCCTCGGTCACGCCGGGCCGGACGGCCTTATGAAAACGCTTCAGACCGAAATCAGCCACGCGATGGGTAAGCCGAAGCCGTGCTATCTCACTCGCGGTCTTCTGAGCCCGTTGGGCGTGCAACAGGTCCGTGGCGTCGGTCCATCGGGCCGAGGGGAGGATCGACTTCAAGAAGGCAATCGTGCTCTCACACGGCGCAAGGACCTCGCCCGCGTTGTGCGGCGGAGCAATCGCCTCGAACGAGCCCTCATAGCCGATCCTTGCCCGGTTGAGACGATGGGCCTTGGCCGCTTGGCGCAACGCCCGTTGAAGGACTTCGGCCGGGTCGTCCATGTCGAGCCGGGGCCAGACGAACCACTCGATCTCCCGGACCCAGGCGCCGTCCATCTCCTCGTTTTCGCACGACGGGGCGATCAGGAGCACGGGCCCCTCGTCCGCCGTGAAGAGACCGTGCGAGTATCCGTTCATCGGCCAGACGCCCATGGCCATGACCAGGTTCTCGGGCAGACGCAACACCAGGGCGTCCAGCTTGGCCGCACGCATCGCACGGCGCAGTCGCCCAATCCGCTCTTGGTCCATGTTTTTTACTCCCGGGGCTTTTCCACTTCACACTGCCGAACAAGCCAGCAGTGGCACCCAAATGATAACGGATCATACGGGGAGCAACAGTACAAGCGAATTACTCTTCCCAGTATTTCGCCCCGGGCAATGAGCCGTCCATGACGTAACCACCGTCGATCGTCAGGTGCTGGCCCGTCATGTAGCATGCCTCGTCGCTGGCCAAGTACACCGCGCCGGCGGCGATCCACGAGGCCTCGGCGATCTGTTTCATCGGCACCCGCTCGAACAGCGAACGCACGACAGCGTCCGTATACATGGGCACAGTCAGTTCCGTATAGGTGGCCCCGGGCCGAATGAAGTTGACCGTGATCTTGTGCGGGGCCAGCTCGGTGGCCAGGGTGCGGCAGAACGCCTCGATGCCGCCCTTGGCCGCCGTGTAATGCCCACAGCTCGGCTCGCTCAGCACGGCGTGGATGCTGGAAATCGAGATGATTCGCTCCCCGTTGCCCTGGTCGACCATCCGCCGAGCGCCCTCCTTCGAGCAGAGGAAAACGCTCTTCAGGTTGTTTCGCAGGATGAAGTCCCAATCTTCCTCAGGCATGTCCAACACTTGGGCCTGACGGATGAGTCCGGCGTTGTTCACAAGGATGTCCAATCGTCCCAAGGCTTCGTCAGCTTGTCGGAAGGCCTCGGCGACCTGATCGGAGTAGCCCACGTCGCAGCGGATGGGGAACGTTTTGCCGGGCCCCGTCTTGGCCAGGAGTTCAGCTTCCTGCGTGGTCTTCTCCATATTGAGATCCAGCATGGCGACGTCGGCGCCCTCGCTGACGAATGCGGCGGCGATCGCTTTGCCGATGCCGGACCCGGCGCCCGTGACCAGGGCCTTCTTGCCTTCGAGCTTCATGGGTTGAGTCTCCGAGAAAACGGAATCGTGAAGAAAGACTGATATGCCACCCGAAAGGGTGGGTAATTGGCCGTATCGAGGGGAATCACCTTGACGGTCGCAGTATGGGGGATTAGTCTGGAGTTGTCAAGATGATGCATTATGTCACATTGCGGTTTCCGATGGGGATGCCAGCCGCCGGAACTCGTGGGGATCGGGAAAACCCGCGTCTGGAGTGCTATACACAATGCAACGCGTAGTGGCGCGATCCCAAGTGGTCGATCCGGAGGCTCTCGAACGGTTTTCCATCCGGCTGTTCACGGCGGCAGGGCTTACCGAGGCGGACGCACGCCTCGTTAGCGAGTCCTTGGTCGCCTCGAATTTGCGGGGAATCGACTCCCATGGGGTCGCTCGCATCCCCCATTACCTAAAGCGACTTGCCCAGGGAAGCATCAACTGCCGCCCAAGCATCCGCGCGGAGATCCGGTCCCCCTCGACTGCTCTGGTCGACGGCGACCACGGCCTGGGTCAGCTCGTCATGCAGCGGGCGACCGAGGAGGCGATCGCGCTGGGGCGAAGCAACGGGGCCGGTTGGGTGGCCGTGCGCAACTCGTCGCACTGCGGCGCGCTGGCCTATTACGGTCTGCAAATCGCCGACGCGGGCATGATCGGCCTAGTCTTCACCCACGTCGACCGCATGGTCATCCCCTACGCGGCCCAAAACACGTTTTGCGGGACCAACCCGATTTGCATCACGGCCCCACGCGCCGCCCACGGCGCGGGCGACCTCGAAACGGGGGCGTTTTGCTTGGACATGGCCACGAGCAAGGTGCCGTGGAACGTCATCGTCAATGCGTGCATCGAGCAGGTCCCGCTCCAACTCGGCTGGGGAGCCGACAAGGACGGCAGCACCACAACCGATCCGAACGATGTCGTGGGCCTCTACCCGTTCGGCAAGTACAAGGGTTCAGGGCTTGGTCTGGGTATCGACATCTTGTGCTCCCTGCTGAGCGGCGCGCCCTTCGGACCCGACATCCCCGCCATGTACGGCGACCTGAGCCAACGACGCCTGCTCGGGGGCTTGGTCGGAGTGATCGACATCGGCCGATTTCTGCCGGTCCAGCAGTTCTGCGACCGCATGCACGATTTGCTCACCCGCTGGAGCCTTCAGCCGGCGAGAGAATTGGACGGGCGAGTTCTCTTCCCGGGCGAGCCAGAACTGCTAGAGCGACGACGGCGCTTGCGCGAGGGGATCCCGGTCGGCCAACAGACCCTGCAGGAACTGGACGAGGTGGCCAAGGCCCACGGTGTCGATCGACTACCCCGGCGTCCACGAAACTCAGCGCCGCTGAACTAGCACGAAGAAATCGCTACTTCGGGAACATGGCGGCCAGGGCGACTTCGGCCGAGTTGTTGACGTGTCGCGCCATGGCTTCCGCCGCCGCGTTGGCGTCGTCGGCCAGCATGGCCCGAATCACGGCGAGGTGTTCGACGACGGCCTGTTCCTGGGCGCCCCGTTGAACGCCCACAATTTCACGAATCACTTGGAACAACGTGTTGAGCTTCTTGATTTCCTGAGCGATCCGTTGGTTGCCGCAGGCCGTGGCGATCAGGGCGTGGAGTTGCTGGTCGACGGCGACCATGTCTTGAAACGATTGCCGGCGACGACTTGGATCGGCCAACTTCGAGAGTTTTTCCTCGAGCGACTCAAGCGTGACGGTTCCGATCCGGCCGCAGGCGCATCGCGTCGCCTCGGCTTCCAGAATCCGTCGGAAGTGATAGATTTCTCGAAGCTCGTCGCGCCCGAACGGCTTGACCATCGCGCCCCGATTGTGGATGAATTCGACAATGCCGAACCCTTCGAGTTCGACCAGGGCCTCGCGCACGGGCGTCGAACTGGTGCCGAACCGTTCGGCCAGACGGAGAATGACCAACCGCGTTTGAGCGGGCAGATCGCCGCGGAAAATCGAATGGAGCAGCCCCCGGACAATCTCCTGCCGCAACCCGGCCCGGGCTGGGGGTTGGTCGATACTGGATAAAATGTCTAATGTGTCCATTCCTTCACTCTACACAACAAACGAAACCTGTCCAAGGACCTCACCCTCGAGTTGAAACAGAGGGGTATGGGAAAAAGAATGACTATCCCCTCCGGAGGGTGGGCTCCGTAAGGCATCGTGCATTGGATGAAATGCAGTGGCACTACTAACGGCGTAGGTGACAATAGAAAGCACAAAGGCGGGCAATTTTGGAGCATGACATGAGACGCACCATCGGTTCGATCGCCTTGGCCGCATTCCTTTCAACGGCCGCATTCACGACCTGTGCTGCCCAGTCGCCGGAACCGTCCGACTCGAATAGAAGTGTGCCTGCCGCGGATTCACAACCACCCAAGAACATTGATGAAGCCGTCGACTGGCTTTCCAAGGAAGCGAAACGGATGATTCGCGCGAGCCGGCGGACGATGCAAAACGGGGTGGCCGCTTTTCCGCCCCAGGTCGGCTCGGGCTACCGGGCCTTCTGGCTCCGCGACTACACCTACATGCTCGAAGGCGCGGCCGACGCCTTTTCGGATAAGGAACTCAAGGACGCCTGCCGCACGTTCGTCGACGGTATCCGCAAGGACGGCGCCGGCGTCGATTGCATCAAATATAGCGGCCAGCCCATCTACAAACCGGGCTACGGCAGCATGGGACGCAACCCCGTGGCCGACGGTTCGCAGTTCACCGTCGACGTCGCCTGGCACACGTTCCAATGGACCAAGGACCTCGACCTGCTCCGCCAGATTATCGACCGGCTGGAACGGACGATGGGAGCCGTGCCCCGCAACCCCAAGTCGGGCCTGGTCCACATCCAACCGGGCAGACTGCAAGACCGGTGTCCTTACGGCTTCACCGATTCGATCCCCAAGCAGGGCGACGTGCTCTTTTGCTCGCTCTTGTATGTCCAAGCCGGACGACAGATGGCCGATCTGTACAAGGCGCTCGACCGGCCCGAGGACGCCGGGCGTTGGGCGAAGGAAGCCGACCGTATCGCAGCCCAAATCCGCAAGCAGATGTGGAACGCCGAATGGGGCCTCTTTCGGGCGGCGACCGTCCAGTGCGATCAGCCCGACGTCTGGGGCTCGGCCTTCGCCGTTTCGTTGGGCGTAGCCGATCGTGAACAGTCGTTGGCCGTCGCCCGCTACTTCCGCGACCACTACGCCAAGCTGGTCCAGCGCGGCCAGATCCGCCACCTGCCCCAGAACATGTACTGGCAAGCGACCGGCTATCGCGACCGCTATCAAAACGGCGGTTATTGGGCCACGCCCGTCGGCTGGTTCGTCTACACGCTCGATCTGGTCGACCCCAAGCTGGCCGATCAAACCGTGATCGACATGGTCACCGATTTCCAGAATCGAGGCGTCAACGAATGGGTCCTGGGCGAGAAGGTGGCCATCCCGACCTATCTGGCCAGCGTCGCCCTCCCCCTGGCCGACATCCGCCGCATGCTCGACCGGCGGAAGATGCAGGCGGGAACACAAACGGTGGATTGACCACACCTGGGTGCCATGCTCAGACGACGCCCGTCATGCGGTTTGCTTGTCAGATAAGGTGGCTGGCGGCGGATGAGCATGTTGTTGGACATTGAGCCGATCCATCATGCCCATTCGCCGCTGAAGCGGACGCCTGGGCATGGCACCCGACCAACCGGCCCGACCAACCGACCTTGTGCGGTGGCCGCCAGCCCCCCACTTGTCTTCGCGCCGGGGCTCGGGTAGCCTGGGGGTTTCTGTAATCGGAAATCTCTCTCGAACCTTTGCGGACAGACCATGGGCGATCCTTACTTCCAAAAGTTGTTTGCCGAGCGGATCGGCGGGGCCGAGTACGGCAAGGGAACGGAGATCTACAAGTTCGAGAAGATCAAAAGGGCCAAGCGGAAAGCGATGGCCGATTTCCCCGACCGGAAGTTGATCGATTTCGGGATCGGCGAGAACGACGAGATGGCCGACGCCTCAGTCCGCAAGGTCATGGCCCGGGAGATCAGTGAGCCAGCCAACCGGGGCTATGCCGACAACGGTATCGCCGAGTTCAAGGAGGCGGTCAGCCGGTTCATGGCCCGGCAGTTCGACGTCATCCTCGAACCGGTCGGCGAGATCAACCACTGCATCGGCTCGAAGACGGCCCTGGCCATGCTGCCGGCCGCGTTCATCAACCCGGGCGACGTGACGCTGATGACCGTGCCGGGCTATCCCGTCGCCGGCACGCACACGAAGTACTACGGCGGCGAAGTCTACCGGTTGCCCTTGTCGGCCGAAAACGGTTTCCTGCCCGACCTGGAGTCGATTCCCGAGGACATTCGCCGTCGGGCGAAGCTGCTCGTGTTGAACTACCCGAACAGCCCGACCGGCCAGGTAGCCACGCCGGCCTTCTACGGCCAGGTCATCAAATTCGCCAAGGAGAACGACGTCGTCGTCATCCAGGACGCGGCCCACATGATGCTCAGTTACGACCGTAAGCCGCTGAGCTTTCTACAGATGCCCGGGGCGAAGGACGTCGGCGTCGAGGTCTATTCGCTGAGCAAGGGCTGGAACATGATCGGCTGGCGGATCGGCTGGGTCTGCGGCAACCGGCGGATCGTTCAGGCGTTTTCGGACATCAAGGACAACAGCGACTCGGGCCAGTTCATCGCCATCCAGAAAGCGGCTGTCGCGGCGTTGGACAACACGGACATCCCGCAGATCACCCGCGACAAGTATCACCGCCGGCTGACCAAGCTGGTCGACATGCTCGGCCGATGTGGATTCGACTGCAAGATGCCCGGCGGCTCGTACTTCCTCTACACACCCGCCCCGAAAGCCGCCGCCGAGGGCATCACCTTCGACACGGCCGAGGAGGCCAGCCAGTACCTGATCACCCGGCACTCGATATGTACCGTTCCCTGGGACGACGCCGGCAGCTTCCTCCGCTTCTCCGTCACCTACGAAGCACCCGACGAAGCGGCCGAAGACGCCCTGATGGCCGCCGCCGAAAAACGCCTGGCCGAGGCGGAGCTGACGTTCTGACGATCCGCTTGCCCGTTTACCTGAGCTGTGTTGCCCATAATTTGCTGACCTTGGACGTGGTAATTATTAGGGATTGACCACGCCACTGGGCAAGAATGAGACGCTGTATAAGGCACGGCTGGGCAAGACAGCAGTGGCACCCGTTTCAACATGCCGCTAGAACCACACCTGCACGCCGGCGATGAGGCTGTTGTGTTGGAAGCGGTCGATGTCGAGGTATTCGTAGCCGACGTAGGGCTCGATGCCGTGGATGGCCAGGCCGGCGGTGGCGCGGAAGCGAAACAGCTCGGCGTGGCCCAGGGTGCCCCAGTCGATCGTGGAGGAGAAGACCCAGGGCTTGGCGGGGAAGAGGTCCACGCCGTAGGTGAAGTTGAACCCAAAATCGCTGCCGAAATTGTCAGCCATCCAGTTGAAGCCCAGGCCGGTTCGAAACAGGGCCCGTTCGCTCTAGGCAAAGCGGAACGTGATGTTGGCGTCGCCCAACCAGAGCGTGTCGTAGCGGTTCGTCGGGACGAGGTGCTCCTCGAAATGGTGCGACTCAATGTCCAGGCCGAAGCGACTGGTGGTGTCCAACAACAGCCGGCCGCCCAGCCGGTTCATTCGATTGAAGTCGTCGCCGTGTTCGAACTGGAACCGTCCGGCCCAACGACGCGGGTGTATCGGCAGGTCTCGGATAAGCAGGTATCCGTCCGAGCCGAACTCGGAATACCGGTGATCGTACGGGAACCGCCGGAAGTAGCCGTCCGACACATGGTCGTCACCTGTGAGACCGGTAGGGACCCAGAATGGCGCCGTGACCGTGAACAAGGTGGTCCGGAAGGCAAACTCGGTCATACCCGAGTCGTTCAGGATCGAGGCCAACAGGCTATCATCCCCATCCTCATTGTCGCCATCGTGATGATGACGGCCATGATGACGGTCGTCTCGCCGGTCGTCGTCTTCCTCGTTCGACTCGGACGTCGCCCGAACGTCGCTACGGAGCATGTCAAGCATGCCGGCGGCCGCCCGGTTTCCGAAGCACCCGGCAACCGCCAGAACGACCAGCATTCCCAGCCATGAAGAAGTCGAACGCCTCATGATCCGGTTCCTCCCAGCCCGTGCGTGACCCGCCCCGCCGAAGATGGGGTGGGAAGGGTAAGCAAAAGGCCCACCCGGGTCAAGGCGAAACCGGCCCATCGGCGGTGGGGAAGGACGCTCTGTTAGGACGGAGGGTGGCACTGGCGTCTCGCCAGTGTTCATAATTTTCTACCAGCACTGGCGAGACGCCAGTGCCACCCAGCGGATAGCCTCACCGGCCGTTGGACTTGCGCGGGGGGCGGGCGGGCAGAACGTCGAGCTCGGGCAGCAGAGAGGAGACGTTTTGGCCGGCGGATTGGGCTTCGCGCCAGAGGCGGCGGGCGACGTCGCGGTCGCCTTCGCGGTCGAGGACGAGGAACGTGCCGAGGATGAGTTTGTTCACGAGCACGTCGGCCATCTCGCGTCGGGCGATGATATAGGCCAGGCCGCCGGGCATGTTCTCGCGACGGAAGGTCCGGTTGCGACCACGGTCGTGGATGGTCAGTTCGTCGGCCGAGGCCTCCACGACACGGACGATCCGGTCGCCGATGGGCAGGTCGCCGACCCGACTCAACCGGGCCATCCCGCTTCGGACCACTTTCCAGAACTCGTCGAGGTAACCGGCCATCGTCTCGAGCCGCTCGACTTCGGCCCGATCCTGGTCGGTTTGCGCTTCTTTCGTCGCCGTGGCCAGATGACGCCGCGCGGCAGTCAAATCCCGGTCGGCCATCGCCAGCCGAACCGATTTCACGGCCGCTAGAAACTCGCCTCGCTCGGGCACGGCCATGGGCGGCGTTGCCGGGGGCTCAGGTTCGACCACCGGCGGTTGCCCGGGTGGCGCCGGCGGCACGATCGGTTCTTGCGGTGAGGGCAACTCGACCGGCGGCGCGGCCGGCTCGGGGAAGACCGGCTGCGGCACGAACTTTGGCGGTTCGATCGGAGGCGAAACGTTCGGTTCAACGGGCTTGGGGTCTTCCGGCCGTGGATCGAGCACCGGCGTAGTAGGACCAACCGGCTCGGACGGCCCCTGGGCAATCGGGCCAGTCGGCTTGATATTTTCGCCCGCTTGACCGGGCGGCGGGGGACCAAACAGACCATAGAGCACGGCCCCAACGACCGCCAGGCAAACCATCAGCCCACCGGCCGCAAGATGTGGACCGAGTTTCCATCTTGTGCCGCTGGTTTGCATGACTGACGCTCGGTTGGCTTCCGCTTGTCCTACTTCTCCTTGTCCCTCACCCGCAGCTTGATCTCGTCCGAGTTGCCTCGAAGTTCGGGGGCGTACATGGCCGAGGCCTGGGTGGGCAACGCGCTGAAGCGGCCTGGGATCTCGGCGCGCATCCGGTAGGAGACGCTGTGTTTCCCCCGGGCGAGCCGGCGGACGAAGAACACAACCCGATTATCGCGGAACTCGACGTACGCGCCAAGCGCGTTGCCCGTGTAGCCGCTGCGGACGTCGACCGGCTCGAATCCGGCCGGCTTCATGTCCTCGAAGATCAGGTACTCGTAGTCGTTCTTGCTGTCGATCGTCAGCTCGATCTCGACCAGGTCGCCGCTGGTGAGCATGGCCAGGTTGTCCAGCTCCTCGCGCTCGTATTTCTCGACCTTCCGATCGAGTAGCTGCCCGTGGTGGCCAACGTCGTCGACCGTCTTTTCGACCCGGCGGAGCCGGTAGTACTTGCGGTTGACCTTGACCTCCAGGCCCGCGCGGCGGATGAAGTCTTCGGTCGTGAAGTTGGTCAGATAGGCGTTGAAATAGACCGGGCCGGTCCCCAGCCGCCGGATCTGAACCTGGTGCTTGCCGTCGGTGATCTTCTCGCCTTCGAGAACCAGCTTGTTGTCGAACGTGAAGAGGTTCTTCGGCGTGATTTCGACCGATTTCTGGAGTTCGCCGTCGATCAGGATCTGCACGGTCATGTCGGGCCGGGCCTCGCCGCTGGCCTGGAGGAAGTCGGCGAATGATTCGAGGCAGATGGCCGTGTCGCGGGTCGAGTTCCAGTAGGTGGCGTGCTTGCGGTTGTTCAACAGATACTTGACCAGCCGCGGGGCCAACTCGCCCTTGGGGTCGGTCCGGGCCAGCAGCTTCAAATAGTAGGCGTGCGTCTCGTATTCGCTGCCGTACCAGTACCACCAGTAGCCGTCGGGCAGATTGAGCCAGGCCGTCTGGTTCTCATCGTCCTGGACGACGTACTGGTTGATGTTCCGCATCACCATGGCGAGCTTGTCCTTCTCGCCCTGTTTGTTGAGCGCCATCCCGTACATCGACAGGCCGTAGACCGACAGATGGGTCCGATCGCGGTAGAGATAATCGCGCATCGCGTTGTTCTTGACGCCCGCATCGACCAGGACCATGTAAACGAACGCGTCCAGGTTGTTGGCCGCCTTCTTCCACGGCTCCTTTTCCGGCTTCTTCTCGCCGTTTCGGAGCAGTTGGACCTGCTTGTTCTGATAGCGGGTGAGCCAGGCGACGCCCTGTTCGAGCACGCCGGGCACCAGGGCGACGTCGTTCTCCTTGGCGATCTGCAAGCCGTGGACGACGTAGGCCGTCGTGTGCGGATACGATTCTTCGCCCCAGCCGGAGAACCAGCCCCAGCCGCCGTCGGAGAGCTGCATCTCGGTCAGCCGCTTGACGCTCTCCTTGGCCATCCGGGTGACTTCGTCCCGGTCGAAGACCGGGTTGATCTTGTAGCGTTTCCACTGCTTGGCCCGTTGGACGTCGTCGCCGATCTCCTGGGCGTTCAGGTTGGTCCGCTTCTTGCGGACTTCCTCCAGGTCGATGCCCTGGCGGATGAGGATCCGCTGAGTAATGACCGTGGGCAGGAACCGGCTGAGCGTCTGCTCGGTGCAGCCGTAGGGGTATTCGACCAGGTAGGGCAACGCGTCGACCATGGCCCCGGCCAACGTCGGCGAGTAGCGGATCTCCAGCCGCGACTCCTCGGGCCGGCGGTCCTTCGGGACGTTGATCGTGATCGTGTCGCTCTTCTGGCCCGGTCGGACCGTACCCGAGTAGGACTCGGTCTTGAGCATCCCATGCACGTAGCATGGGAACCGCATCTCCATCGCGTCCGACTCTTCATCGGTCAGGGCCTTCATCCGGATGACAGCCTCGCCCTCCTTGAGGACCTTGACCCGCCAGTCGATCCGGGCTTCGCCGTTAGGGGCAATTTCGACGACGGCCTTCTTCAGCCACTCGACTCGGATATCGCCGTTGGGAGCTGTCTTTGCGATTCGGGCCTCGGGCTGGTCGGACGGTTCCCAGGTCAGAGTCTCAAACTGACCGCCATCGGCCCTCCCTTCAAGCCTCGAAGCCAACTTCATGTTCTGAAGACAATCGCCGTCCAGTTCCAGCTTCACCTCGACCTTCTTCTGTGTCTTCAAGTAGTTATGCACATTGGCCGACAGAACGACCTCGTCAGTCTGGACGAAGAAGCGTGGGGCCTGTATCCGGAGGATGAGGTCCTTGCGGGTGATGACGTCGGTTTGGCCTTGGCCCACTCGGGTGCCGGCGCCCATGCCCCAGACTTTGATCCGCCAGGTGGTCAGGTTCTCGGGCATATCGAGCTCGATCTGGCCTGTGCCGTCGGCGTCGGTGGTCAGATCGCCCGCCCACAGGGCCGTGTCGGCGAACTTCGT
>JAFGFF010000156.1 GCA_016931075.1 Pirellulales bacterium
ACGACATGGTATATGTCGTCCTCGAAAACCGCGTCCATGTCCAGATCAATTCACCCAAAAAACGTCCCCAGGGCGTGAACGGTTACCCGAAAAATGCAAATCTAGCAACAGCCGTTGAGACCGGCAATCGATCCCCCCTTGAAAAACGCGTTTCTTGATCAGCTTCGATTGACATGACGACGGGGTGCGTGCGCCCCACCCATCCCCAACCTGCATTTTGTACGATTTCCACCGAGTTCATGTCCATCCCACTCTAATTGCGCGAGCAGAAAAACGTCTAACCGTTCGTATTGCGATGACAACAAGGAGGCGCTAGCTAAAGCACGGCCAGGACTTCCTTATCGCTGACATCGGGCGACCCGCCGGGCAGCGTTCACGCCAACCGGTTGAGCTGATCGGCGAGTGGATGATGCTCGATCTGGGTCGAGGGATCGAATGACCACTGAAGGATAGCGTTGACCAACGCCCCCATGGAGTGCTTCAGTTCACGTGTCAGGGAGTCCGGAAGTGCGATCCCCAGCGGTCGTTCCGTGGTATTGGCTGGTGGAAACTCCTGCCCGATCACCTGCAAGAACGACGGCACCGAAGCATCCAGACGTGGATCGTAGAGCAGCATCGCAACGACGTACTTCTTATCTGCCGAGCAAATGCGAATCCACATGTCCGCGTCAACGTACCACATGAACATGCGGCCGTTGAATTCAAATGTGCTTCGTTTCTTCGATCTGGCCGGCATAGTAGGCCTCCGCAAGCGTTTGTAGTCGGGCATCGCGGCCTCCCCGCTGCCCAACAGAGCACCGCAGCCCAATGTGGCTCGGTAACCCACCGTGGCCCTCGGGCGGTGAGCATTGGGAGAGGGCCGCCAGAGCGGCGCTGGTCGGGTCCGCCCACTCCAAATCCCACGTCTTTCAAGTAATAGGATTGCCCATTGCTTTTTTATTTTCTATCAACGGATACAGACCGTTTTTCTCTGGCCAGGCTGCATCGCCGGGGCCTATGGCTTAGTGTCTGCAACAAATCCGACCGCCGTAATGTGATTATCGATGAGGATCACAAAACGCTGGCCGAGGTAAAGGTAAATCGGCCGGCCAAAGTCGAGTCTTACGGTACTATTCTGCTTAGGCCGAATCCGGCCTTCCGAATGGACCTGTACATCGAACGTCGAGTCTCCAAGAAGAACCGTATATTTACCAGGCGCGAGCCCAGTTGTCTTGAGTGGATACGCTTCCTCCATGGACAACGTGTAGATCCCGGCGGAACACCCGGCTGTCATGACGCCTTGTGGCGCGGCCGGACGGCTGGGAAGTCGAGCGAGATACTGTCCAAAGGCGCGCAGTCCCAAGGGTACACCTACCCTATCCCCAACACTCGCTCTTTCCGAGTCATACACCACGAGTGCGGCGTCTCCCTGCCAGCCATACTCATTAAGCAGGTCCCGCATTTCAAGCTCTTCGAGTTCCAGCAGCTCAGGATCATCGATGGCATCGGTGTGTGTAAACACAACCAGGATCGTCGGGACTGTCATCTGGCGGGCGAACACGATGTGCTCTCGGTGAATGGGCATCGGACCATCCCTGGCATCCATGACGATAGCAACACCGTCAGCAACTGAGCAAGACGGCGCCTGCTCAGCCACATTGTCGCTCTTGACTGCCGTGACTTCCACGCATCGCCTGTCAATCGTCGCAGTGACGCTGAATTGTCGAAACGTATTCTTCGTGTTTGCATCATGGAATATCCCTTTGAGTTGCAGAGCCAGTTCATGACGTGTACGGTCGCCGAGTAGCGTGATCCGGGTCGATTGTCCTGACACATGCCCGTGCGGTTTCATTTGCTTCAGCTCGTCGACAACGGCAGCAAGCTTCGCCATGGTGACGTTCTTCATACCCTGTTGCCAGTTATTCGTACCCATCATTTTTTCGGCCGTCGCATCCGAGATGGACACGTCAAAGTGCTCTTCGAGTTCCATCACGAGCTCCACGAAGTCCAGTTCGTCCGCCTTCAGGTCTCCAAGCGAGGTCTGGGGACTGATCTGAGGACGACTGACGCCCATCTGCTCAGCAACAATCGAGCACACCTGATCCACGGTCGAGCCGGGTGCGCCAACGCGGGCGGCATCCGACACTTGTGGAGGATTCTTGCTTGTGTCGCATCCCAAGACAAAAACCGCACAGACTGCAAGGAGAGATGGCAGACATCGCATTCTTATTTGGCATTTCATGTCTATTGTTTCTAGACCCTTGCTCATGATCGTGTACATAAAGTCCTTGAACTCCAGGCCGCTCACTTCGTGAACAAATCTCCTGCAGCAAAGGGAGGCATTTCCTCTCTTCTCCCTCATCTGTCTAACGATCCGGCGGCCTGTAGTACTTCGTTGTCGAAAAAGATGGGACAGCCGAATAAGGTTGCGATCACGAAGGCGTCACTCGGTCGAATATCCACGACACGAAGACCGCCGGTGTGCCGTATGCGTACTTTAGCATGATACACCGGACACGCTGGCCCCTCGAGCAGCAAATCGACTACCACATCTTGTACCTCTGCATCAAGGGTACGGATGATCATGGCCATCGCATCATGTGTCAGCGGTCGCGGCGCCTCGAAACCCTTTACTCGTCGGTCCAACGACGTCGCCTCGAAGATACCGATCAGTATCGGGATCTTGTGATTACCCTCTGCGTCGCAGAGGTAGACTATCTGATGCTCGTTGATTTCGGTGATGACGATCAAATCGATGTCCATACATGTGGCACGGTCGAGCACGCCGGTGATGGTCGTCCCGTTTCCCGGACGCTCGGCATAGGATTCCAACTCGATCCGGGCGTGTTCTTCGCACAGATGATGCTCGCCGATACAGCGGCGCGAACGGACGGACGCTAGATGTATCGTTGCCTGTTCAGCACATCCATTGTGGGTGCATTGCATGAGAACTCTCTCCTGCTGGCTTGTGAGAAGGTCCCTATGGTTTGTTGAACACTTCAAGTGATTTTCTGTAGAATTCCTCTTCCTTCGTCAGTCTGGTAGGGTGGGGCACACTTGCCCCACCAGATTCGGATTGCATTGCCTTTTAGTGGGGCAAGTGTGCCCCACCCTACAACCTTCGTGGTTAGGTCCCTACGGTTCCTTCAGCGTCTCAAGCGACTTGCGATAAAACGCCTCTTCCTTCGTCAGGCCGTATTTCTTGCACAGGGCGATGAGCCGTTCGAATCGCTCGGCCGGGTCGACGCCGGTGGCGTGGCAGAGTTTGGCCAGGCAGACAGGGCACAGGGCCATGGGGCGGCGGTCCGATTCCTCGCGGTGGTTGCTGCCGCACATGTTGCACTCGTACAGGATGCAGTGGTGCATCGTGAACATGTGGCCCGTTTCGTGGGTCGACGTCTGCAGCGTGCGCCGCAGGCAGGTCCGAAAGGCCTCGTCGCCCTGGGTCGGGTCGCCGTTGCGATAAATCGACCAGACGCCGACGCGCCGGTTCAGCGACGCCTGGCCGAAGACGAAGTTCCAGCCCTCGCCGGGCCACAGGTCGGACGCCGTCAGGGCCAGCAGCACCACGGCGTCCTTGGGCATCCGCGGCGGCAGCAGCTCGTCGAGCACGTAGGTCGACAGGATCTGCTTATCGCCCCAGGTCGGATGCGTCCGCCGCGCCTTGGCCGGGATCACGTCGAGTGAGACGTCGTCGAGCGTCTTGACCGGCAGCCCGAAATAGGCCCCCATGAACTCGGCCGTCTGATCCAAAATCTTCCGCTGCGTCGGGTTGAACTGGCCCAACGGCAGGATGTAAATCACCCGCCGCTTCCCCTCCGGCCGCACCGGGTCCGACCGGAGATACTGCGCATACGTCTGGCCCGCCTCCTCGTGCTGATCCAGCCAATCGCCCGGCTGCGGCTTGCCCAACGTCGTGTGCAACGGCAGCAGCTTCCGAAACTTGGCAGGCAACTCCTGATCCGCTTCCGTCCCGCCCGAGCAACCGCCTGTGCAGATGAGGAGAAACAGCGAAGCCAAGGGCAAGCAAGCAAGTCGGTTTGTCCAAAACATGGGCCACCTTTTTAAACTTCTTGAAGACACTTTTTTATTGAATCCATAATTAGGGCAAAAAGACGCTTGACTTTCCATGGACACTCAAATTCCGGGGGGTACGCCAGTGACGTAGGACACCATTGCGGCAAGGGCCATGTCCAGGGTGGTCTGACGTTCCTGATCCTAGCTGAAAAACGCTTCATAGGGCAGAGACACTCGATTTTCGGGGGGTATTTCCATGACCGCAGACACCATTGCACAAACGGTCGAGTATCGTGCTCCTCGGGTGCTCGATAGGGGCGAAAAATCGCTTGATATTCCATAGACACACGAATTTCGGGGGGTACTCGAGCAACGTCAGTCAAGATTTGCTTCAACGGTCGTTCGTCGTGTTGCTTGGACGCTCGATATGGGCTGAAAATCGCTTGATATGCCATGAACACTTGAATTTCGGGGGGTATTCCCGCACGCACGCCGTCGCGCACGACGTCCGGCCAGCATGTTCATCCGCCGCCGGTCTGTTGAACGAGGGGATAGCGTCCCAGGCGGCGTCGGAACATGGCGCTCTGCTGCATACGGGCTGAAAATCGCTTGATATGCCATAGACACTAGAATTCCGGGGGGTATTTTCATGACCGCGGACACCGTTGCACAAACGGTCGAGCATCGTGCTCCTTGGGCGCTCGATGTGGGCTGAAAAACGCTTGATAGGTCATGTCACGTCGTTCTCCACTCCATCGCATCGTGTTTTTTTGCGTCGCATTGTCGTATCCCCAACTATAATGACCCTCTGTCAGGGGCGTCAAAAAAAGAGCCCGCCGCCGGAACACTTCTTCCAGCGGCGGGCTCTTTTTGATACCTGACGAATCAGGCTCTGCGGATACCCGCTCAACGCCCGTATTGTTGCAAATCTCTAATCGAATGTCAAGAGATTTTTTCAGGCCACTTTGCAAAAAAGAGCACCCACGCCGCGTGAGCGCCCAGCCTTCAGCCACGCGGTCGGCGCAGCCCACTCAATTGTCTGGGCGGCACAGCTGCAAGAGGCTCAGGCCTCGGGCGCGTTCGACAAGTTGTGTCTCTCCTGCCTCTTGGGCCTTCGGCTGCTAGACAAAGAATGGTATCGAGCCAGCTAACACAGGAGCCTGAAGGGCTCACACATGTCAGCCCAGGGCACCGCCCTGGGGTTCGGGGTGTGTTGTGTCAACGAGAGCTCTGAAGGAGCGACACAACGGGCCCCGCTTATCCCGGAAGAATGCCAGCCACTGGTCATCCACATCCCGGAGGGATGTTAGCCATTAGCCCCGGGTCGTGAAGCGACCCGGGCAGCGCGATGGCCTCGCGCTGGCCGACCCCAAAGGGGTCGCAGCGCCGGTGATTCTCCAACCGGCCGAATCCGTGTCGGCCACCGCGACCCTCGCTTCGACCCCTCCGGGGTCGCCGTGTGTTCTCGCACCTCGTCACCGGGGGTGTCGCTCCGCTCAACCCCCGGCTAATGGCTTGGAACCCTCCGGGTTCGCCGGGTATCGCCAACTCTTGAACCAGTGTGGCACAGCCACGGGAGGTCGGTGTCTTGGCCCCGAGACCTCTTGCCGCTGGCGCGGTGTGAGGTTAAAGAACCTGGGCTACCCGCTTTGTTCGTCACGTATCCGTTCGGACATTGTCCCATTCGTCCTCCCCGCTGAGCCATTCGAACGCGTAATGGCGTTGGAGGAGAACGCCGTAGACGAGATCCTCGGGCACGGTGTTTGTCTGATAATCCTGTCGCGCACAGCAGTGGAGATTGTAGACCCGATCGTCTTCCGCGAGCAGTTCAGACGGGGGGCGAAGACGCGACGAGGAAACAAACGCGTCGATGGGCTCGCCAAGCCCGGGCATGATTTCGTTCACCAGGCGGGCCGTGTCGCAGGTGTGGGTGGGCAGCCCCAACGACTCGATCTTCCCGATAGTCCAAAGGAGCGCCCATTGCGCTTCCTGACGCCACTTCGCCTCGTTGCGTTCCTCGTCCGAAGGGTTCTCTGCCTCGAAGAAACGTTGTTCATTCGGCGAGACATGGCTCCACATCCGCCGCTCTTTCAGCCAGCCGACCACACGATCCGGATCGACTCCGTAACCGACGGCCGCGACGGCGTGAAGAATGATGGTGCGTATGGCGATCTCTTCAGCAGTGCGTTTGTACGGCTCATTATACCCCTCAACCGGCTGCACAATGTCATCCGCACACAGGCCATGCGATAGGGCCCATTCTTTTGTCTTGGTCATGCATCACCTTTCAATGCATGGGCATGGCACCCCGCTTGATCACTATGTTGCGATCTTCGATTCTACGTCATCCCAATCTGTAATAAACATCTTCAGGTAGTCACTGCCCCGTAATTCTGTGTCTTCATAGCCAACATCCTTGCGGAGGGCCACCATAAGTGCGCCGAGACCAGAAAGAACGACAATAGGATCAACACCCTCTTGCGCAGTTTCGGTCTTCCACGTGCCATACTCGCGCACGGTTGAATCAGACGCGAAGAAAAAGAGTCCTATTCCCAGTTCAACGACCACCTCTCGAAGTTGAGCAACCGCTTTCGGATCGTTCTTCTGGATTCTGGCTTTGAAGGCCTCGTTGGTAAGAATGTCAGCCTGGAGTTTCGCGAAGTCCATGAATTTCTCGATCTTCCGCAACTGGATCTGTGATTGAGAAATCTTCAACAATTCGAGTTCGCGATCTAGCTGTTGTTGGTAAAGCTGTTCCTGGCGTTTGTGAATAGCAGCCGGGAGCTGCTTGAGCCATTGCCACAGCAAAAACAAACCGATGGCGATCCCGATCTGCACGACTAAGGCAACGTATTGCATCGGGTCTTCAACTCCTTTTAGGATGGCTAATTGCTAAATACCGACTCGAAATCACGGATGCGGTGCGCCTTGATGACAATCCCAAGGTTGTTTGGAATGCCTGCTACAGCAATAGGCTTCTGATGAATCGGCACGTTGACGATTTCGATTTCTCCAGTGACCGTATGTTGAGGGCCAGCATACAACACCCCAAGCAATTTCAATCGCGATCCGATGCGGAGAGCAGTTCTCGTCTGAAATGCTCCTTCATTCACAAGGAGTACCGGGGATCCGCTGGAACCTGGGAAGCATGCCGCATCAATCAGGAACTCCTTCTTTCCGTTCCAGTCTCTTGCGAGGTGTGAAGCCAAGACGCCACGCCGAAAGATGGGAAGATTGTTCTTTTCATCCCAAAGCCCGTTCGGATATCCAATCATCGTTATCTCTTCAAGACCAACGAAGTCGTCCATCTCAGTGTCGCTTGGAATCAGGCCCTCCTCTAGATGGCGATAAAACAACGGGTCTCCCCGAGAGTCGGCCATCCGTAATAACGGGGCAATAGGCATTGCACACAAATCGACGTCTGGATCAGGGTGTGACTTCCACATGGCTTCAAATCCGTCAAACTCGCACAGCCTGTTGTTGCCATAGTCAGGGCGACCATCACTTCCAGATAATGTCACTGTAAATCGCCCTGTTGATGCTCCTTTAATAACGTGCTTGTTGGTAATGATAGCGGGCACTTGCATGTTACCTTCGCGAGCAAAACTGAAGAAGAAGCCGGTGCCTGTTCCTCGTGAACCATCAGGAAAGTCGCACTCGATGCGAACAGTGCTATAACCCAACTGCTCAACCGTGGATAGCTGTTGTGTCATGATGTGCTCCTTGCGGGACTGCCTTGCCGTCATGTGTGGGTGAAGCAGGTGTACCCCACCCTACGCCGCATCATACCCGATTAGACGGCCTCCTGTCACGCACCGCTCCACGCCCCCCCTACTCCCACTCCAAAATCGCTCCCGTGTCGGCGCTGGTGGCCATGGAGGCGTAGCGGGAGAGCCAGCCGGTGGTGAAGCAGGGGGGGCGGGGTTGCTTGTTGGTGCATCGGTTGTAGAGGTCAGCGTTGGTAAACGATCCGGGCCACCCGCTGCTGAGGGGGCGGAGCTCTCGGTTCCTGGCCGATGCGGGTAAAAAGATAAGAGACAACCCAGGCTTTTGCCGTGTGCACTCTGGAAGCCAGGTTGGTCGGCTGGTAGATTGACGGAGGATTTGGACCGGCAATTCGCCGCGAGAGTTCGCTCCGAGTAAGGAGAAGGGCAATGCAATCCGTGCGATGGGCGTTTCTGGCTTTCTCGTTTGTGGCTTGTTGCTCCGGCGGACTCGGATTGACTCACGGTGCGATCACCACCAGCGGCCAGGTCGATCCGTCAGATCCGGCGACGTGGACGTCCTCGACCACAGCCTACATTGGGAAGACGGACGAGGGCAGTGTCACGCTTGATGCAGGAAGCACCATTGTGTGGGACGTAAACTATCTCGGATTCGAGGAGACCGCCAGCGGTCACTTGACGGCCAGTGGCCGCGACACGGAGTGGGGTGACGGCGATATCTACGTCGGGTACCGTGGCAACGGAACCGTGAGCATCCTCAACAGTGCCCGGGGCGACAGTGATTACAGCTACATCGGCTACGCTTCTGGCTCGACAGGGCACGTAGCCGTGACGGGGACGGATTCGTGGTGGGTGACGTGGGATCTTTATGTCGGTAAAGAAGGCAACGGCACGCTGCACATTACCAACGGCAATGTGTATGGCCGTAGCACCTACCTTGGATATGACCCCGGTTCCACCGGGGAGGTGATAGTCACGGGAGCCGACGCGAATTGGGGGCACGAATACAATAGCAGCCTTGTTGTTGGCAACTACGGCATGGGGAGGCTCACGGTTGCTGATGGGGCTTATGCCGGGATCCATTATATGCACATCGGCAAACAATCTGGTTCGACGGGCGAAGTGACGGTGACCGGCAATGATTCAAGGCTGACCTGTTACACCTCTCTTCACGTGGGCGGCGACGGCAACGGAATACTGAGTATCGCCGATGGCGGTCTTGTCACGGTTCCAGGATGGACGTACGTGGGATACGGTGCGGCCTCAAACGGCCTGCTCGACTTCGGCACCGGAGGGGGAACCCTGACAACCGAAATCCTTGTTGCGCTGCCAACCCAAATGACAGGCACCGGCACAATTAATACCCAAGGACTGATCAGTGATATCGACTTGACGTTCGACTCCGTTTCGGGTGCCGACCCAACGCTCAGGTTCAACAACGGCGTGGACCGGGACGTCACCATCCACCTCGATACGGGGGGTGGCAGCTTGGGCGCAGGTTGGCGGGACCAAGGCTCCCTGACGATCTGCGAGGGAGTAGCCGTGAGTTCCAGGCGAGGATACCTCGGCTACGGTGCGGGTTCGATAGGGAACGCCAGCGTCAGCGGTGCCGACTCCAAGTGGCAAGCCATAGGATTTTCGGTTGGCTATAAGGGCAGCGGTACGCTTGCTATTACGGACAGCGGCGCCGTCACTGTCACTACGTACGAAATGTACATCGGCCAGGAAGTCGGTTCGACTGGGGAAGTCATAGTCAGCGGCTTTGGTTCGACTCTGACCTTCAGTGATGCGGACTTGTACGTTGGCTTCACCGGCGAGGGTGTGCTGAGTGTTTTTGATGGAGGTTATATCGACACCGGATATAAAAACGCCTACATCGGTTGCGAATTCGGCTCCTTGGGCAAGGTAATCGTCGATGGCGCTGGCTCGACATGGGCGAATTCCCGAACCGTGAACGTCGGTGATTCGAGTACCGGGATGCTGGTCATCACCAACGGTGGGACTGTCTACGATAGGTACGGTAATGTCGGGGTCTATTCCGGCGGTGTCGGTCCCCATCTCGGAATAGGCGATGTAATAGTCAGTGGCGCCGGTTCCGCATGGGTAAATAGTCATGGATTGGTCATCGGCGGCTACAGCAAGGGAACGCTTACCATTGCCAACGGCGGAAATGTCATGAGCATGAGTGCTGTTCTCGGTGCAAATGGGAAAGTAAACGGAAGCAATGTCAGCTCGGGTATCGTGACCGTCGTCGATAACGGTTCGACGTGGAACAACAGCGGCGAACTCTTGGTCGGGGATGAGGGTGTCGGAAGGCTCGGTATCGCTCTCGGCGGCGCCATCACTGCCGGGAGCATTTCCATCAACAGTGAGTCGCTCGTTTCGATCGACGTCGGCACGAATAGCCGATTGACCGTCGGCGAAGGCAGCGGAACGTTTACGAACAACGGCACGGTGCGCCTGGTTGCCGGCGCTGCGGCGCCGGCCGGGGCAACCTTCGATTCGCCCATCTTGGCCGGGTCGTGGGACGGCGCCGGCGCCCATGAAGCCGTGGGCGGAACCTGGGGCGGTACCGACCAGATTTTCACCGTGTCCGAAGTGGCCCAGGGCGGGAACGAGGAGCGGATAACGATCGATGCGGCCGAGATTCAACGCGTGCTCATCAGCGACGAAGTGACGGGCTGGAAGCTCGGCGTGAGCCTGTTGCCCAAGGAAGAGTCTACCACAATGGTCGTTCGCGCCCGGGCGCTCATCGAGTCGTTGCAGACCAGCCTCGAGGCCCATTTGGAACCCGGTGACGAGATCCTGGGTGGTTGGCAGATCGTGTGCGCCTACGGGTTCAACCCCGCATATCTCTCATTCGACCTCGGTGCGAGCTACCGCCCTGAAGACGTCACCGTATGGGAATACGCCAGCGGGAAGTGGAAGGAGTACGAGGCGTGGGACCTCGTGTGCGACGGAGGCTATACAAGCTTCTCGGTCAACGGATTCTCCGGCGGGTTCGCCGTGACGGCCGTCCCCGTGCCTGAGCCCGGCTCCGTCGCGCTGCTCGTAGGCCTCGCTGCCTGTCTGACGTGGCGCCGGCGCCGTGCGGGCCGTGTGCTCGTCTGAACGACAAAGACACGGTAATAATGCGAGGTTGCACTTTTACTCCCACTCCAAAATCGCCCCCGTGTCGGCGCTGGTGGCCATGGAGGCGTAGCGGGAGAGCCAGCCGGTGGTGAAGCGGGGAGGGCGGGGTTGCCACTTTTCACGTCGAGACGCGAGTTCCGCGTCGGTGAGGCGGACACTGAGCGAGTGGCCGGGGATGTCGATGTCGATGATGTCGCCGGGTTGCAAGAGTGCGATCGGGCCGGCGGCGGCCGCTTCGGGGCTGATGTGGCCGATGCAGGCGCCGGCCGTGCCGCCGGAAAAGCGGCCGTCGGTGATCAGGGCGACCGAGTCGTCCAGGCCGACGCCGCGGATGGCCGAGGTGGGGGCAAGCATCTCTTGCATGCCGGGCCCGCCCTTGGGGCCTTCGTAGCGGATGACGACGACGTCGCCCGACTTGACCTGGCCGTTGACAATGCCCTCGTAGGCGGCCGTTTCGTCTTCGAAGATGACGGCGGGGCCGGAGTGCTTCATCATCTCGGGCAACACGCCGGCCGCCTTAACGACGGAGCCGTTGGGGGCCAGGTTGCCGTAGAGGATCACCAGTCCGCCCTCGGGGCTGTAGGCGTTGTCCACCTCGCGGATGCAGTCGGTCGGGTCGAAGCCGAGCTGCTCGACCGAAAGTTCGCGGACCGTGCCGGGCGTTTTTTCGACGCTCATGCCCTCGTTGTTCCGCCGGCCTTGGGCGCGAACGGCGGCCAGCTCGAGCGCGTCGGCGGCGACCGTCGCGGTCCGGAGGTCGTAGTCGGCCATGTTCTGGCCGAGCGTCTTGCCGGTGACGGTGGGGCAATCGACGTTCAGCAGGCCCGGCCGGCCGCGGTGGACGCTGCCGAGGATCGTGTGGATGCCGCCCGCATTGTGGACGTCTTCGACATGGTAATGGTGGCTGGGGGCCACCTTGCAGACGTTGGGCGTCTGGCGGCTGAGCTGGTTGATCCGTTCGACGTCGTATTGGACGCCCGCCTCGCGTGCGATGGCCAGCATGTGCAAAACCGTGTTCGTGCTCCCGCCCATGGCCATGTCGAGGACCATGGCGTTGTCGACGGCGTCTTGCGTGCAGATCTCGCGGGGCAGCAGGCCGTGGCCTTCGCCCTTGGCTTCGAACTGGAGGACCATCTCGACGACCCGTCGGGCCGCGCGCTCGAAGAGCTTCTTTCGTTCGGCGCTGGTGGCCAGCAGCGTGCCGTTAAGAGGCAGGGCCATGCCGAGCGCTTCGCAGAGGCAGTTCATGCTGTTGGCCGTGAACATGCCGGAGCAGGAGCCGCAGGTGGGGCAACCGACTTGTTCCAGGGCCAAGAGTTCCTCGGCCGACGTCTTGCCGCTGCGTCGCCCGGCGGCGGCCGTGAAGACGTCGATCAGGTCGACCGTGCGCCCGTCGGGCGTGCGGCCCGCCTCCATCGGTCCGCCGCTGACGAAGACGGTCGGGATGTTGCATCGCATCGCGCCCATCAGCATGCCGGGCACGATCTTGTCGCAGTTGGGGATGCAGATCATGCCGTCGAGCCAATGGGCGTTGACGACCGTCTCGACCGCGTCGGCGATCAGCTCGCGGCTGGGCAGCGAGTACTTCATGCCCAGGTGGCCCATGGCGATCCCGTCGTCGACGCCGATCGTGTTGAAGACGAACGGGACGCCGCCGGCCTCGCGGACGCACTGTTTGACGAACTGGCCCACCTTGTCGAGATGGACGTGGCCGGGCACGATGTCGGTGTGGCTGTTGCAGATGGCGATGAACGGCTTGTCGAAGTCGTCCTCGCCGACGCCGGTCGCCCGAAGGAGTGCACGGTGGGGGGCTCGGGCGTCGCCTTTCTTGACGGTGTCGGATCGCATGGTCGGGGACTCCTGGATATGCTGGGGGATTGAGGATCGGGGCAAACACAATGATTTTAGGCCATTGACGAATATCCTGGTAGCAGGCGGCCCCTATAACAGACGGAGGATATGGAATGCAGGTTCAGTTCGAGGTTTTTCGGGGCAGTTGGGCGAGTTGGAACGCCCTGTTCGACCAGGCGGCCGAGTTTGCCTCCCGGGTGGGCTCCGAGAGGCTCATCTCGATTTCTCATTCCGAGGACGAAAACGACGGCGTGGTGACCGTGTGGTATTGGGGCCACGGCCGCCGACGCGATTGAGAGTAAATGCGTCGGTCAGACTGTACCTGACACGAGTCGCCAATCGCCACCCTGTAGGGAACGCCCTCCGTGGCGTTCCTACGTTTTCTGCAGGATTGTTGCCTTCAAAATCGGAACGCCACGGAGGGCGTTCCCTACAGGGTGTGGGTTGTTGCCGGGCGGCTTGCCTCCAACGGGGGTGGTGCGTAGGATTCCCCGGGCCAATGAAGGGCGAGTTCCTGGGGCAGATGGAGACAGAGGGGAGGGCTCTGATGCGCGGGCGCCGAGGCTGGTGGATTTCGGTGGGTCTGGTCGGGACCGTGCTCGTGGCGGCCCTGTTCTTTCCAGGCGGCGAGGCCATGTCGCAGAATCCATTTCCGCAACGTCTGGACGTGCCGGCGCTGCCCGAGGGCATGCAGTGGGTCAATACGGACAAGCCGGTCCGGCTGGCCGACCTGCACGGCAAGTTCGTCCTGGTCGATTTCTGGACCTACTGCTGCATCAACTGCATGCACTGCCTGCCCACGCTGGCGAAGCTCGAAAAGACGTACCCCGATTCGCTGGTCGTGATCGGCGTCCATTCGGCCAAGTTCAAGGCCGAGAAGGACCAGGACAATCTGGCCTCGGCCGTCCGCCGGCTGGGCATCCGCCATCCGGTGGTCAACGACGCCGATCTGGTCATCTGGAAACGGTTTAAGACCAGCTCCTGGCCGACCTTCTGGTTGATCGATCCGCAGGGCAAGGCCATCTGGGGCAAGCGGGGCGAGGCGTCGTTCGATGAGATCAACGCCGTGATGAAGAAGGCCATTCCCTACTATCGCCGGCAAGGACTTTTGAACGAGAAGCCGATCCAGTTCATGGCCCGGCCGGAGCCCAGCCCGAGTCAGCCGCTGCGGTTCCCCGGCAAGGTGCTGGCTGACGAGGCTTCGGGCCGGCTCTTTATCGCCGACACGGGCCACCACCGGTTGGTCGTCACG
>JAFGFF010000157.1 GCA_016931075.1 Pirellulales bacterium
AAGGGCAGAATCGTGTCGGCGAAGTTCTGGCTGCCGGGGGTGTCGTAGCGGGCAATGGGGACCTCGCCCAGGAAGATCTCGACCTCGGGCAGAATGCACTGTGGCACGGGCTCCCGGGCGATGCCGAACGCCGTGGCGTGCGGCGGGTGGCAGTGGACGACCGACTTGACCTCGGGCCGATGCTTCATGATGGCCAGATGCAACAGAATCTCGCTGGTCCGCTTCCGCTTGCCGGAAAGCTGCTTGCCGTCCATGTCGACCGTGCACAGATCGTCGGGCTTCATGAATCCCTTGGAGATCATCGTCGGCGTGCAGACGACCTCGTTGTCGCGGATCCGATAGCTGATGTTGCCGTCGTTGGCCGCGGCAAAGCCCTTTTTGTAGATCCGGTCGCCGATCTGGCAGATTTCTTGCTTGACTTGATGAAGGCTGGGCATGGTCGGTTCTCGCGATGAAGCAGTGTTTGCGTCGGTTTCGTGTAGGTAGTTGTTGCCACGGGTGGCCCGGATAGCTCGTCTATCCGGGGGCTGTCAGGCCCAAGAGGTTTTTATGGGGACTCTGGTTTGAACTGTTGACATGGTCAAAGGCAATTCGCCCCGAGTTTCGATACCTCTTGTCGCTTCGCGACCCCGATAGCGGAGCTATCGGGGCTACCCGGTTATGTTTTTTTAGTCTTGTGCAGATGAATATTATCGAGGATGGCCGCGTTGTAGGCGTCCAGGGGTTTGTCGTCGGGATAGAAGGGCATGGCGGCCTCACGGCCTTCGCTCACGGCGATTCGCGAGCCGACGCCGACGCCCAACTCATCGTAGACGACCAGCATCTCGCTGGATCGGTCGCCCTGGCCTTCGAGATCCTCGAGCGTCAGCGGCACGGCCAGCTTGAACCGCCCTCCGGCCAGCGTCGGATGCCAGCGGTTGAGCGTCACGGTGCCGATGACTTCGCAGATTCGCATGGGTTCGTCTCTATGCTAAGGCTGTGTCAAGGAATAAGTTACCGACTATATTCTGTAGGGAACGCCCTCCGTGGCGTTCCGTAGGCCGGGGAAAATGGGCCAAACTCGTGGTTCACGGAACGCCACGGAGGGCGTTCCCTACAGTGATGGCGATGACCTCAATTCGGAAAGTTGTTCTTTACGGATCCTAATCGGTCTCGCAGCGACTCGGGGCAATCGTAGGGGCCCGAGGCGGCGAAACGGCCGACGATCCGTTGGAGTTGGAAGGGCGTTTTTCGTTTCGGGCAAACGACCAGGACGTTGGCCCCGACCGACCGAGCGGCGTCGACGGCCGATTCGGCGTCCGAGGCACTCACTGCTCGAAGGCTCGGCAGACGGTTGGCCAGACACACGGCCGCCGCCACATGGGGCGTCAGGATGACGGCCAACGCGTCGGGTTTTTTTAATAAACTTTCGGCCAGTCGGTCGGTCGTCTCGATCAGGCATTTGGACGTTTCAGCCACGGCGGCCAGGCCGTCGCCGCAAAGCGCCTCGACCAGCGACGCCGGGTTGAACGACGTCAGCGCGGCGACCACGGTCAGCTTCGAGCAGCCGCCCAATAGGGCCGACGCGCCCGGCGTGTCGTACTGCAACGCGATCGACCGGTCCTGCAGCAGGTCGCGCACGGCCGGCGTCACGACCGCCCCGGGCGGAACGACCACCCGGCGGACCCGGCCCAGCGACCCGTTCAAGTCGGCCATCGAAACGACCCGGTCGGTGATGACCAGCGTCTGGTCGTCGCGCACCGGCGTCGTCTCGCTTGCCGCCGTCGGCGTCGAGCAAGCCGGCGCGTCCTCCTCGGGCGTCCGGCTCAGCCGAGCCATCACCTCGCGGACAATCAGGTCGATTTCGTTGATGGAGAGGTTCACTGGTCAATAATCCCCAGCACGGCCCAGCGGACCGGCGTGTTGTCGCAGCCAATCAATTCACGCGTGCCCCGCCCGTCGCTCGAAATCATGACGATTTCGCCCTCGCCGGCGCCTAACGAATCAACCGCCAGGCACGGGTGCCCGTCGGCCGAGTGACCGTCGGGCGCCAACGGTTGCACGACCAGCAGCCGCCATCCTTCCATCGAAGGATGTTTGACCGTGGCTGTCGCCGTTCCGATCACTCGGGCGTTGTGCATCGTGTTTTCGCTCTTATGTATCTCGTGACACTTGGTTTTATAGTTGGGTGGCCCGGATAGCTCGGCTATCCGGGGGCCGTCAGGCCCAAGAGGCTTCGGACTCTGGTTAATATCAGTTGACAACGGTCAAGGACAGTGCGTCCCGCGTTTCGATACCTCTTGTCGCTTCGCGACCCCGATAGCGGAGCTATCGGTGCTACCCAGTTCCTACAATTGGTTTTTACTTGCCCAAAATCCGCAGGCTTTCGACCAGCGAGCAGCGGCGTTCGCGGGTGAAGGTCAGGGGCGTGGTGACGCCTTCGCCGGTGGGTCCGGCGATCGAGTAGGAGCCGTAGCCCTCGCCGCCGTTGCCCAAGGCGGCCAGGCTGGCCCCGTTTTTCACGAACAGGGTCGTGTCCATCGTCCGGCCCATCTTGGTCATGTTCCGGACGTCGTTGGAGTGGATGATCGACGTGTGGCGGAAGCCGTGTTCGCTCTCTTTCGCCCGGGCGATCGCCTCGTCGACGTCGCGGCAGCGGACGAAGGGCAAAAACGGCATCATCTGCTCGGCCGGGACGAACAGGTTTGCGAAGTCCGTTTCGCCGAAGAGGATCGGCACCGTGTCGGGAATCGTCTTGCCGACCGCCTTAGCCAGGACCGAGGCGTTCTGGCCGATGAACTCCTTGACGGCCACGGCGTGGGCCTTCGCGCCTTCGCCGACCATGGTCACGGCCTGCCGGGTGAGATTGTCAATCTCCTGGCTGTTGAGCCGGACCGCGCCGGCACGCTCCATGGCGGTCATCATGGCGTCGAACACTTGGGCGACGACGAAGACCTGTTTTTCGGCGATGCACAGCAGGTTGTTGTCGAACGCCCCGCCTCGGATGATTTCGCGGGCGGCCCGGGCCAGGTCGGCCGTCTCGTCGACCACGACCGGCGGGTTGCCCGGCCCGGCGACGATCGCCCGTTTCGACTGTTTCATGGCCGCGCGGGCCACGCCCGGGCCGCCGGTCACGCTGATCAGGTTCACGTCGCGATGGGTGAACAGGACGTCGGCCGATTCGAGCGTCGGTTCGGTCACGACGCACATCAGGTTGTCTAGCCCCAAGTCGCGGTAGATGGCCTCGTTGAAACGCCGAACGCCCTCGGCGGCGACCCGTTTTCCGCCCGGGTGCGGGTTGAACACGACCGTGTTGCCCGAGGCGATCATGTTGATCGAGTTGCACGTGATCGTCGGCAGCGAGTGGGTCACGGGCGTGACGGCCGCGATGACGCCGAACGGGGCGTGTTCGATCACGGCCAGGCCGTAGTCGCCGCTGAACACCTCGCTACGCAGAAATTCGACGCCGGGGATCGACTCGCCGACGCCGCGCTGCTTGAGGATCTTGTGTTCGAGCCGGCCGATTTTCGTCTCGTTCATCTCCATCGTGCCCAACTCGACCGACTGATCGATCGAGATGCGGCGGATATGGTCGATGATTTTTTTACGTCCGGCCAGGGTCACGCCGGAGAGTTCTTCAAAGGCCTCGCGGGCGGCGGCGACGGCCTCGTTGGCGTCGGTGAACTGGCCGAACCGTCCCCGGTGGCTTTTTGGGCTGACCGGCGCGCCGGCCCCGTTGCCCAGCCGATTAAGGACCTCTTGAACGACCGTTCGGATGGCGGCTTCGTCAACTTGCATGGCTAGTTAGTGGCTAGTGGTTAGTCTGTAGGGAACGCCCTCTGTGGCGTTCCTCGGTGGCGTTCCGCATTTGGAACGGCACGGAGGCCGTTCCCTACAAATATGTGTTCATCCGCGTTTATTTTCGTTAATCCGCGGTTCCGTTGTCTTCCTTCGAGTAGACGCACCGGTTTTCGGCGTGGACCGAGTCGACGATGCCGACGATGGCGCAATCGACCGGCAAGGGCTTCGTCTCGGGCGTGAGGCGTGCGCTGGAGCCTTGGACCACCAGGACGAACTCGCCCTCGCCGGCGCCGACCGTGTCGACGGCGACGAACGTCCGGCCGGTCGTCTTGAGCGTCTCGCGGTTTTCGCGGCCCAGGACGTAGGGCTCGACCAGCAGGAACTTCCGCCCGACGAGCACGTCGGTCTTCTGCGTCGCGATGACCGAACCGGTGACTTTGCCGACGAACATCGTACTAGTCCTCCAAGAATTGTTTGGTTTGACGCGCGACGATCAACTCTTCGTTGGTCGGCACGACCCAAATCGCGACGCGGCTTTCGGCGGCGCTGATCTTGGCCTCGCCGTCGGCCTGCTCGGAAAAGGTGCCAGGCACCTTTTGCCGGCACGGCCCTTCGGGTGCTTCGCACAAAAGGTGCCTGGCACCTTTTCCGACCTGGGCGTTGGCCGTCGGGTCGAGCACGATGCCCAACTCGGCCAGGTCGCGGCAGACCATCTCGCGAAAGGCGGATCGATGCTCGCCGATCCCGCCGGTGAAGACGATCGCGTCGGCCCCGCCCAGTTCGACCAGGTAGGCGCCCAGGTAGTGCCGCACGCTGCCGGCCAGGACGTCCAGAGCCAACTGGGCCCGGGGGTCGCCGGCCGCCGCGGCTTCGGAAATATCGCGGATGTCGCCGCTCGTGCCGCTTAAGCCCAACAGTCCGCCCTCGGAAGCCAAAATGGCGAGCACTTCGTCGAGCGACTTGCCCGTCTGGGCCATGATGCCCGGCAGGGCGAAGGCGTCGAACTCGCCCACCCGATTGTTGTGCGGCAGGCCGCTTTGCGGGCTCATTCCGAAGCTGTTGGCCATGCTCTGCCCGTTGCGGATCGCGCAGAGCGAGCTCGACCCGCCCAAGTGGCACGAGATGATCCGCAAGTCGTCCCGCCCGAGCAGTTCGGCGGTCCGCACGGCGATGTAGCGGTGGCTGGCCCCGTGAAAACCCCAGCGTTGGACCAGAGCGTCGGTCGACCACTGGTAAGGAATGGCGTAGTACCGGTTGCGGTCGGGGATCGTCTGGTGGAAGCCGGTTTCGATGGCGGCCACCAGCGGGATGTCGGGCAGTTGCTCGTTGAGCTGGCGCATGGCGGCGATGTAGGCCGGATTGTGGGCCGGCGCGAGATGGTTCATCTTCTCCATCTCGTCGAGCAGCTCGGCCGTGACCCGTTGCACGCCGCTGAACTTGCCCCCGTGAACTGCCTTGAACCCGATCGCCGAGACCTCGGCTGCGTCGGCCAAACAGCCCGAGTCGGGGTCGGTCAGTTGGGCCAGGCACTGCCGGACCGCCTCGGCGTGGTCGGGCACGTTCAGAACCTTTTCCTGACGGTTCGGCCCGATTTCGACCGTGCAGCGGCTTTCCGGCGAGCCGATCCGTTCGATCCCGCCGCGCGCAAGCTGGCGCTCGTCGTCCATGTCCAATAGACGATACTTGAAGCTCGTCGATCCGAGATTCGCAACGAGTATCTTCATGGCGTCCTTTCTTTCATCCTTGTGGGCCCTGACCTTTTTGTAGGAGGCGATTCCTATCGCCGAATGCCGTTTTGCCAGGTCCGATTCGGCGATAGGAATCGCCTCCTACAGCCAGTGGCGCCCGGCGAGGGTTGAAATCCTTTTCGGCCGGGGTTATTTCACGTAGGCGTCGATCACCCCGTCGGCGGGCCGGGGGATGATGTGGCTGGCGACTAGTTCGCCGACGTTGCTGGCGGCGTTGGCGCCGGCTTCGACGGCCGCGCGGACGCTGCCGACGTCGCCGCGGACGATCGTCGTGACCAGCCCGCCGCCGATGTCCACGCGCTTGAGGATCTTGACGTTGGCCGCCTTGGCCATGGCGTCGGTTGCCTCGACCAGGGCCACGAGGCCTTTGGTTTCCAGAAGTCCAATGGCGTCTTGCATGATTCGCTCTTTCTTCTATCAGTTGTGTTGAATTGAATGTGGTTTTGGGTTCGTCGAGTGCCACTGGCTTTGCCAGTGCCGGAATCTCGTTTGGGGCCAGGCACTGGCAGAGCCAGTGGCGCCCTGGGAGATTCGGATCGTGGCGGGTCTAGGACGACTTGCCGGACTTGGCCGGGGTGCCGCCGAGGTACTTCAGGCAGACGTCGATGTCGTCGTGCGGCCGGGGAATGACCTGCACGCTAATGACTTCGCCGATCCGTCCGCCCGCGTTGGCGCCGGCGTCGGTGGCCGCCTTGACGGCCGCGACGTCGCCGGTCACGAAGGCCGTGACCATGCCGCTGCCGACGCGGTCCCAACCGAGGAACTCGACGTTGGCCGCCTTGATCATCGCGTCGCTGGCCTCGACCAGGGTCACGAAACCCTTGGTCTCGATCATGCCCAGCGCTTCCATCTTCTTTGTCATGGTTAGAATCTCCCGAGAATCAAAAAGTGGGGTGAAATCTTGCTTTCAATCATCTCCCGTGTCTTGTAGGAGGCGACTCCTGTCGCCGAATGCGTCGGAGTCCGCCCTTTTCGGCGACAGGAGTCGCCTCCTACAGGTCATTTGTCACATTCCCTCGCTCTGTCATTTCACTAACTCCACGTGCGCGGCGTGGTCCAAATCGGCCGCGTTGCCTTCGTCCGTGTCGAGGTGGACTTCGAGTTTCAGGCCCTCGCCTGGCCGGACCACAAGGCCCTCGAAAACCGTTGGGCAAGGGGACTGAATCTTCAGCGACATCCGGTCGTTTTTCTTCACGCCGAAAAATTTCGCGTCGGCCGGACTCATGTGGACGTGCCGCTCGGCCCGGATGACGCCCTCGTGCAAATCGACCACGCCGGCCGGACCGACCAGCACGCAGCCGGGCGTGCCCTCGAGGTCGCCGCTGAGCCGCACCGGGGCGTCGATGCCCAGCGAAATGCAGTCGGTGAACGCCAGCTCGACCTGGCTGGCCGGCCGCGTCGGGCCAAGGATGCGAACCGACGGCAACATTCGCTTTCGAGGCCCGACCACCATGACCGTCTCTTCGGCCGCGTAGTAGCCGTCCTGATAGAGGTCCTTCATCGGCGTGAGCGTTTTGCCCGGTCCAAACAGGGTCTCGACGTCGGCGTCGGTCAGGTGGACGTGTCGGGCCGAGATGCTCACCGACAGGGTCGGTTTGCCCGGCGGTCCGCCCACTTGGGCCAAGACCATCTCGCGAACGATCTGCTCGACGATTTTTCTGTCGAGGGGACGGCGATCAATCGGCGCGGCAGTGCTCATGCTACGTCCTTCTCGTGGGGCTCGCTGGGGGAGGAATCATTGGTCATCTCGGCCACGGTCAACGTGACGCCCGCCGAGACGAATCGGGCCTTCCATTCGTCGGTGATCTCGGCGTCGACGACGACGTGCTGGACGTCGCCCAGGCCGCACAGGTGGGTCATGCTCTGGTGACCCAACTTCGAGCTGTCGGCCACGACGATCACCTCGTCGGCCGCTCGCATCATGGCCCGTTCGGTCTCGACCAACATCAGGTTGTTGTTAAAAAATCCTTCTTCGTTGATCGCCGCCACGCTGAGCATCGTCCGGCGGACACGGAGCCGGGCGAGCATCTCGTCGGCCAGCGGGCCTTGGGCCACGCCGCTGCGCGGACAGATGTTGCCGCCGATAAAGACCAGATCGCTCTTCGCGTCGGCGGCGAACAGGTTGGCCACCGGCAGCGACGTCGTTACGACGTGGATCGACCGGCCGACCAGCAGCCGGGCGACCTCGTACGTTGTGCTCCCGCCGTCCAACAGGATCGTGTCGCCGTCGTTGACCAACTCGGCCGCGCGCCGGGCAATGGCCCGTTTCTTGTCCCACTGGCCGGGTGCCTGCTGCTCGAAATGCGGCAGCTTGGGCGACGTGCCCGAGTAGAGCACGCCCCCGTGAATCCGCTTGGCCGTGCCCTGGCTCTCGAGGTGCTCCAGGTCGCGGCGGACCGTGGATTCGGAGACCTGGAGCTGTTCGACGAGCTCGGGCAGGGACGCAAAACGTCTCTGGCGAACGAGTTCGAGCAACAGGGTACGACGTTCTTCAGCCAACATGGGACAGTTCCGCAGGGGGAAACCCACCTTTTCTAATCCAATTATCTCATACAAGCCGACCGGCTGCAATCAGGATCTTTCAAAATCCGTCACAATCCTGACAATAATCGGTCATCTCTGGGTCAGAAATCCCGTTTGAGAGAGTCCAAGGCCCTGGGATATCGTAGGTTACGAATCACGGCCGCAGAGCACGGCGGAGGTAAGAATGAGGGCAACCGGGGCTCTCCGGGGCCGGTCTACCTAGCCCTTCGTGGTGGGCAGCTCGGCCCGGCGGCCCTCTTTGAAGCTCCGTTGGGCCAATTCGACGATCGTCGTTGCCTGGCAGGCGTCGTCCAGATCGCTGGTCCGTTGCACGAGACTGGTCACCGCGCGGTGGAATTGGGTCAGAAGCTGCTCGTTGACCGGCCGTTCGCTATCGAGTATTTCCTGATGCCGGCCGGCCTCGTTGAACCAGACGAGCGTCGAGGGCAGGTCGACAAAAGCGATGCCTTCCTGGCAGACCACCTGCATTCCGGCCAGGAGCCGATAGCTGGCCGCTTCTTCCCATCGTGGTGGGATGTAGCGGCCGCAACTGATTTGGGCAACGGGGCCCTCGCCGGGCTGAGGGGCAAAATCGAGGCTGAGCATCTGATAGTCCGACTCCCCCTTGCCGCCGGGCGTGCCGTGGGCCATGCCCGTCACGCGATGTGGTGGCACTTGCATGACGTAGCAGCACCAATCGACCAGTTCGATAAGCTCCTTCTGCAGCCGGGCGGGCTCGGCGCGGCCGTTGGAAAACGGGCCGCGATAGTCGCCGCCCAGCCGGCGGTGGCAGAAGATCAGCCGGGGCGGTCCAAGCTGCGTGGCGATGAGTTCTCGCAGGCGGAGTGTGGCCGGGGCGTGGCGGCGGACGAATTCGGCCATGAAGGCGACGCCGGCCCCTTTGACGTGCTGGCGGAGGGTTTCGAGCTGGTCGCCGGCCAGGTCGAGGCCTCCCCCGCAATAGACCGCTTTGCCCGCCTCGCAAGCCGCCAGCAGTGGCAACGAGCCGAACCAGCCGGGGTCGAGGACCAGGACGGCGTCGACGTCTTCGCGCCGGGCCAGGGCGTGAAACCCGCTGACCGTCTCGGCGTGGAACTCGTCGGCCACCTGGCAGGCTCGATGCCCGATCGGCTCGCACACGGCCCGAAGCTCGAACCGGTCGGCCAGCGCGCGGAGCGCCGGCCCGTGGCGTTGCTGCCACGTATCACCGGCACCGACCAGCCCAAGGCGTATCTTCATCTTCCCCCGCCATTTGGGGATCTGTACTGTAAGGGTTACCTGGGCCCCGCCGCCGGGCCCGCCGGTGATTATATCGCCCCGGGGGCCCATGGCTCAATTGCCCAAGTGATAAGGTGACGACGGCAAGGGATTTACGGCAAATACACCTGCCAAGGCGTATGAGCCGAGGGCGGGCCAGACCGTCCAAAACCCCCTTGCACGATCGGCTGGCCACGCCGTTTGGTACGTTTGCCGCTACGCACAGCACAGGCAGGGGGTTCGCATCAACGATGCCACCCTCTCGGGTGGGTCCCCTTGAACAGCTTGCCTAACCGGATATATTAGACCCCTTGTGTGCGGCTCGACCGGGATGGCCAGGCCGCCTCTCGAACAGGAGAAGGACGAGGTCAGTCCCTTCCGGCCGGCACGGAACGGCAGGCGGATGGGAGGCTTCGCAGCGGAGACAAGTCGGCTGTTCGGACCCACGCCTGTCCCACCTTCAGGCGCCGCGACGGCCAGTGCGATCCCACCGTGATTTGTCCCCGCCAGCGACCCGGAACAAGAGGAGGAGGTCTCTCCATGAACGCGATGATTCTGGTGCTGTTGCTACAGGCTGCCACGGTCAATGGTGATCCGGACAGCTATGCCGAGGCCCGGCGAAAGACGACCGAAACGGGCCGCCCGATGGTCATCCTGGTCGGCGCCGACTGGTGTCCCGCGTGCGTCGAGATGAAGAAGAACGTCGTGCCCAAGGTCCGACACCGCGGCCTTTTCGGCAAAGTGGCTTACGCGTTCGTCAACCTCGACAAGAACCGCAAGTTGGGCCGCGAGCTGACCGAGGGAGGCCCCATCCCGCAGATCATCATGTTCCGCAAAACGCCCGAAGGCTGGCGTCGCCGGAGCCTGGTCGGCGGGCAGACACCCGAGGCGATCGAAGCCTTCGTCAAAGAGGGCATCCAACTGGACGAAGCTTCACGTCCATCGACGCCGAACAATGAAAAGGTGCTCGCCCCACCTAAGAAGAAGGACGGCGACACGACGGCGTAAACACCGACAAGATCTCTTGCCGGACAGTGATTACGCTGTCCGGCAGGTGATCTCACGTCGGCTTAGGCATCTCCATCTGGCTGCCCGCCTATAGGGCTAGTACTGCAGTTCTTGCAGGCTTATCCCCCCAGCCGGCGCATTTATTGCGCCTATCTTGGCTGCTTATGAGCGCCCCCCCATTTGCAGGGGCTGTATCTCTCGATATTTGGATCTTTTTCGGCCATGCCCTGATATTCGCTTGTGGCATGGTTGAGAAACGACCGCGCTGTGCCCCTTTACTAACAGGGGCGTGTTGCGCATTTGCGTATTCCCAGCCACGTCCACGGTCACAAGTTCCCGATTGCCGCCATGTCCGAGGTCGACAACAACTCGACGCTTCCGGAGCCGTTCGTCCGGGTCTTGCTGGCCAATCAGGGGACGCTGTACGCCTACATCGTGAGCCTGTTGGGCGACCCGTCCTTGGCCGAGGAGGTGTTGCAGGAGACGAACGTGGTGCTCTGCCGTCAGGCGGACCAGTTTCCCGAGATCAAGGACTTTTCGGCCTGGGCGTGCCGGATCGCCTATTACGAAGTCCTGAGCTATCGCAAGCGGCGGCAGCGCGACCGGCACACGTTCGACGACGAGCTGTTGGGGCTGATTGCCAACCAGGCAGCGCCTCGGGTGCAGGAGTTCGACCAACGCCAGACCGCGCTGACCGAGTGTCTCGGCAGGCTGTCGCAGACGCAGCGCGAGATCATCATCCAACGCTACGCCCCGAACGGCTCGGTTCAGAAAATCGCCGAAAAGCACGGGCGGTCGCCCGGCGCGATCAGTCAGAGTCTCTACCGGATTCGAGACCTGTTGTTGCGTTGTATGCGCGACCGGCTGGCCGTGGCCGAATAGAGGCAAGCATCGATGGACCACATGACCGACGTTCAACGCGTGAAGAAGCTCCTGTCGCAGCAGGCCGACGAGCGGCTTTCCGACGCGCAGTGGGACGAACTGGTCGGCCTGGTGTCTCGGAGCGAAGAAGCGCGGGACGTCTACATCGAGTTCATGCTCTTGCACGCGATGATGCACCGCCTGACGCATCTTCCGGCGAGCGTGGCGTCGCTGGCCGGCTCGGTCAAACAAGATGACGATTGCCCTTCTTTACTTTCAGGCGATTCCGGAAAATCGGCCCGATCGCCGATCCTGGGGTTCCTGGGCGACGCGTTTGCGGCGGGCACGAAGTTCTTCTCGCGGCCGACGGTTCTGACGCTCGGGCTGGCGATCGGTCTGCCCGCGTTGCTGGTGCTGATGTTGGTTGTGGGCGTCACCCACCGGGCCGGGCCCGATCCTGGTCCCGTGGCCCAGAGTCCGCCGGCAGTCGAGGCGGCCGTCGTCCTGCGTAGCTACCAATGTGTCTGGGCAGACGGTGAGGCGGGGATCGCCGCGGGTTCTTCATTGGCCCCGGGGCACCGAATCCAACTCCGCAAAGGGCTGGTGGAAATCGGTTTCCTCGACGGCGCCACGGTGGTTCTTGAAGGCCCTGCCACGTTTGACACGCAAGACGGCAAGGAAGGTTTTCTCCACGCGGGCAGCCTCGTGGCCAACGTGCCCAAGGGCGCCGAAGGATTCTCGATCGGAACGCCGGCCACGACGGTCGTCGACCTCGGCACCGAGTTCGGCATTCGAGTGGACGAAGAAAAAGGCACGGCCGAAGTCCAGGTGTTCCAGGGAGCGGTGGAACTCCGAGCAAGCAAGGTGGACAAACCTGACGGCCCCGCAGAGCCGGCTGCCGAGCGTCTGACCGCGGGGCGCGCGGTCCGTGTCGAGTTGACCGTCGAGAAAGACGCGCCGCTCGTCGTCAAGCCTATCACGCCGGTCGCCGAGCGATTCGTGCGGCAGATGCCAAGCGAAGCGTCCAAGCCGGCCATCGTCGCCGACTTCTCGGGCGGATCGGGCATCGATGAAGTGGATCAGTTCGCTGGCAAGGTCGGCAACGGCTGGGCCAGTGATTGGCGGGTCACCCAGTTTGGCGGTTGTGACAACACCTATTCCATCGAGAACTCGAATCCGTTGCGCGAAGGCGGGAATTATCTGAAGATTCTGGGTGTACGGACCACCGACGCCGAGGTAACCGGCGGCATCCTGTCTCGAACGGTCGTCACCCCGAAGAGCAGCATCGACTACGGAAAGCCGAGGCCCTATTTTGTCGTCGCCTCGGATCCCTATATCGTCACATTCGACCTGCGCGTCGACGACCTCGGGCAGTTCGATCGCGACTTCGACACGATCACGATCTCGATGGGCGGCAAGCCCGGTAGATATACCAATCCCAATACGTGTTGGGCCGTTCGTGTCGCCGGGGGCCTGGATTCGGAGACCGGCATCCTGGGCCGGCACTGGAAGTTCCACGACGGCGACGGCAAAGGCGGTTATCGAGAAGTCGACAGCGGCGTCACGATGGAGGAAGGCCGGGTCTACAACTTCCGGATCCTGGTCGATCCGCCAAAAAAGTGCTGGACCCCGTCGATCAGCGTCGACGGCGGGCCCGCCAAGACGTTCAAGCCCCAGGGAATACGATCGCGCCTCGGCGCCGAGGAAGGAGCGCCCGCGCCGTTCTTCCTCCTTCAATGGCACATGAAGGGCGGCAACAAAGGCAAGGACCTGGAGCGAATCGGATTCTCGCTCGACTCGATCCGGATCGACGCCGCCAAGTTGGATTCATCGAAGAAGTAACCATCACCTTGGAATCACAACATAAGGAGCGATGACGCCCTGGAGGACCGTTAATCTTTTGAAGTCCACATGGTCCGAGTTGGATGAGGACAACTCGCGCGGACAGAGACGGCGCATTCCTGGAAGGAGTTGACCGAGAGACGGCAACCCCGAGTATTTGTTTCACCTCAGTTGAAGAAAGGGTCAACATGAGAACAACTGTTACCATCCTGACGTGCGCGGCGGCGCTTTTCTGCGCCGCCGGACTCCACGCCGAGTCGATTGCCGTCACCACGACGACGGCGGCGGGATCCGTTGGCACCCAATATGACGGCGGAACGGGCTGGTGCTTCACGGTCGCCGATACCCCGATGAAGCTGACGGCGCTCGGCGTCTTCAAGGTAGGCTCGAACGGCCTGAAGACAGAGGGTAATGACGTGACGATTTGGGAGCAGGACGCCAGCGGCGCCACGCCCACTTGGAGTCGAGTGATTCTGGAAACCGTGACCAGTTCGAATTCGACGCTTGAAGAAACCGGCGCCTATGACACCTTCTTCATGCTGCTGGCCACACAAGATCAGATCGTCTTGAAGGCCAATACGAGCTACGTGATCCTGTCCAGTCCCGGTTTGTCTTATCCTGGCATGAGGACATGCATCCTGGGCACGTCCGCCGCTCTGGACGGCAGCCTGGTCTACGGCGCCGCGTTCGATTGGCCCGGCGTTGAAGACGGCGTCGTCGGCGCGATCCGATCGAATGCTTCGGTGGCGGACGTCGTGGTGCAAAATGATATCGTTTGGGGCGATCAAAACTGGGCTCCCAGCGGAAAGTATGCCAGTAGCGGCGACATCTTCCTTGGTCCCAACATGAAGCTCGAAGCGGTGCCGGAACCGACGACGCTTGTTCTCTTGTTTTGTGGTGTGGTGATGCTGTTTGTGCGTCGAAAGTGAATGCTCCCCTGAAGCCCACCTCGGGAGACCGTCCCCTCCGGCTCCCCTGTAGGAAGGGGACGGGTCTCCGGTGGGTTTCACGTTCAGGAACAGAGAAGCGGCCAATAAGAACACGGATATTGAACTTGGCTGCCAGGACACCCTCACGCAGTGGTGCAAAACGAAAGGGCGCGTTTTCCTGGCCGGTTGCCCCATGAGGTGAAAAATGCTCTCAAAGCAAAAGAAAGTGTACCCCAAATGGAGTGTGGTGGCAGCAGCCGCTCTGGCCGTGTTGGCCGCCGCAGGCGTCGCGTCGGCCAGAATCTCCGAAGTGTCTTCTTCGGCCGACTGGACGCTGAAATACGAAATGGATGCTGACCCAGGCATCCAAGACCTGGATAACAATCTGGCCGTCGATTGGCTCCGCAACGACACGAACTTCGTACAGACTATTCTGGGCGGCAAGTTGATCTCCGCGTCGGATGTCGGCGGGGTTCCGTTGATTGGATCGGCTGATCACTCTGCCTACCCTCTAAACACGGTGTGGATCAACGGCGCGAACAACCTCGATTTCGCGCACGGCTGGACGGTGGAGGCTTCGATCAAGCTGACCTCTTCGACCGGCCCGGGAGCCTTCGCCATCGCGGCCGCTCCGGCGGGCACCTCGAACGGCAAAAAACGGGCCTATGTGGATATCGCTCCGACTAGCACGTCGTGGGGTCCCAAGACGTTGGACACCAAGGACAACTCGGATGCCTTTCATATCTTCCGAATCGCCCAGGAACCCGGGGTCGAGACTTTAAGTCTTTGGCGCGACACCGAGCTGTTGTGCGACACGCTGACCTGGAACCAGGCCGATCTTTTCGCGACCGGTCTGCTGATCGGCGACATCACGGGCAGCCAAGGCGCCGACTACGAGATCGACTACGTTCGGATGACTTCCGGCGCGTATGCCCCGTTCTCGCTGCCCAAGGCCAGCCAGTTGGAAAAGAAAAACTCGAGCGCCTTCACCTATCGGTACGAATGCGATGTCCCGGTCGGGGCTGAAGACCTTGACATGAACGCCTTCGACGACTTCGACTACACCGGCAGCATTCTGCCCACGGCCAGTGGAAACGGAACGGTCCTGTTCGACACGACGCTCGACGTCAGTGAATCATCGTATGTCGACGGCGGCGTCTCGAACGAGGCAACGGCCCTCTGGCCGGCCAAGAACTTCAGCCTGGCCGACGACGGTTACACGATCGAACTGCGTGTCAAGGTCACGGCCGAGCTCACGCCGGGCGACCCTGTCTTGGGCCTCGGCGCCGTGCCGGGCAATGAAGACGAAGCGGCCGTCTTGACCATCGGCATGCAGGGAACCGGCTTCAACAGCGGACTGGGACTCGACGATAGCGACAACTCCGACGATTTCCACACGTTCCGCGTTGTCGCGAACACGTCCGACCAGGGCGGCATGTACTTCATCTATCGCGACGGCAAACTGCTCACGCCCGAGGATGGCATCTGCTGCACGCCTATTTCTCCGGGACGAAACGCACTCTACTTCGGCGATTTCAGCACCGGCTCGGGCGGAGCCTTCGAGGTCGACTACATCCGGTTCATGAAGGGGACCTTCGCGCCAGAAATGATCCCGGGCGACACCAACGGCGACGGACAGGTCAATGCGGACGACGCCCGTACGTTGGCCGCGAACTGGTTGACCTACGACACCGAGTACACGGCCTCCGACGGCGATTTCAACGGCGACGGCTGGGTCAACGACCTCGACGCCTCGATCCTGGCCGCCAACTGGAGCGGTAGTTCCGAATCGATCGGAGTGCCCGAGCCTTCGACCTTGGTTGGACTGCTCGGGCTTGCCCTGGGCATCCTGATCGTCCGATGTCGCAACCGAAAGTAGGTCAGGCTGTGCCTGACAGAACTCGTGGGATTCGCGGGGTGGGCCGAACGTGTTCCACCCCGCGACGAATCCCTCCGAGTTGTGTTGAGAAGGGGCCCGGATGGAACAGAAGAAACGAGCAACGGTGTACTGATGTCACGCTGCATTTTCCTATTCATCGCCGCAATCCTGTGTAAAGTAACACTTGTCGGCGCGTTGTTTGCCGGGGGGCCTTGGGAGACGAATATCCCTATCGTCCAGGTGAATCGGGAGTTGTATGCTTCCTATTACATGGACGACACGGATCCCGAAAACGTGCGATACTACACGCCCGTCCGCTGGCCGAATTACGTGGGGCCGGACCTGCAGATGACCGAATACAAGGCGTGGATGGGAGAAAGCGACACGCCCGAGGACGATCAGGAACGCTATTCCTTGGACAACGGCCAAACGTGGACCGATTGGGTGGACATCCCCGCGAAAGTTACTTGGGACGGCGACACCCGCATCTTCTGGGGACCGGTGGCCGAGACGTACGATCCGTCCGCGGGCAAGACGGTTGCCGTTTGGATCCGCCAGACCAAGCTTCACAACACGACCTACTATAACCACAGTTTCCTCCGTACGTCCGACGACTACGGCCGGACGTGGAACGACCCGCAGTTGTTGATGTATGAAAGCGGGGCCGATTTCAACCCGGCCGATCCCTATAACTTGGACTTCCTGGAGAACAACGCCGCGTACGTGGGCCCAAACATCGTGGTTCGCCAGGACGGATCGTTGCTGTTCGGTGTGACCAGCGCCAATATCCCGGACGAGGTCCCGCAAAGCGAGTTCAACCCTTATGACATTAAAGCCTTCGCGCCGGCCGATGCCCGAGGAATCGGCGCCGTGGACTTCATCGTCGACTGGAATAGCGCCTCGGGCGAGTACGACGTCTCGGCCAGCAACGTGGCCTGGGTGCCACGACACGTCTCGTCGCGCGGACTGATCGAAGCGACCACCGCTGAACTGACCGACGGTCGGTTGTTGACCGTCTATCGCGACTCGAATGCGAAGATCACCGGCTACGCCGACGGCCACAAGCAATATGCTCTTTCAACCGACGGCGGCGACACGATCAGCCAGCCCCTCGAATTGAAGTACGACGACGGCACGAGCTTCTACTCGCCTTCAAGCATCAGCCATCTCATCCGCCACAGCATCACCGGCAAACTGTACTGGGTCGGCAACATCAATCTGTTGCCCGCCGACGGGAACAGCGACCGCTACCCACTGGTGATCGCCGAGGTCGATGAAGTGAACGTTGCCCTGAAGAAGGATACGGTCACGCTAATCGACGACCGGCAAGCAACGGACGGAGAGACCCTGCAGTTGTCCAACTTCTCGCTGCTGGAAGACCACCAGACACATCAGTTCAAGATGGTATTGGCTCGCCTGGGGGAGGATTCTTCCGATATCTGGAAGGCCAACAGCTACGAATACACGCTCAGCCTCATGCCCAACCGGCCGGACGATACGCTCCCCAAGCCGGTTGCCGCCGGCGGCACGATCCCCTACGCCTGGTATCGGACGGATGTTCCGGGGACCGTGAAAACATGGATCGGCTCGGACCAGGTGGCTTGGCTGCAGGACCAAACCGGTTCGCGCCACCTGGCCGCCGTCGGCGACCCGCAACTTACCGACAGCGGGGTCGACGGTCAAGCGTGCATTTCGTTCACCGGACAAGACGATCAATTGCTCGGTTCGCCCGACGAGTGGGGCGAGGCCGCGCCCGGCACGATCTTCGTCGTCTATCGACGCTCCGGCGAGAGCGCCCTAGGGCGAACCTTCCTCTACGACTCGGCCGCCGAACAACGGCAGTTCTTTGCAATCAACGACGGTTTCTACCCCGAAGACAAGCTCGAAGTCGGCGGCGCCGTCTACACCGACGGCGTCTGGGAGGCCCACACCACGGGCCTCGGCGCGGTCGACGATCCCGTCGGCGCCGACCAATGGGCCGTGGCGAGCGTCTCGTACGTGACGGGAGTGGACGACACCGTCCGCATCAACGGCCAGGAAGTCTTCAGCGGCAACCTCCTCTCCGGCGGCATGACCGGCCTGCGGCTAGGCGGCTTTTTCCTCGACCAGAAAAAACACTGGACCGGCGACATCGGCGAGTTCGTCATCTTCGAGGGCGAGCTTTCGCCGGAGGAGATCGCCACCATCGAGTTGATTCTGATGAACCGCTGGGGGCTGATCGCGATGGGGCCGGGGGACACGAACAACGACGGGGTGGTGGATGCGGCGGA
>JAFGFF010000158.1 GCA_016931075.1 Pirellulales bacterium
CTGGCAGGCCCCGGCCAGGAAGACGCCGTCGGCCGCCGTGTTGACCGGCGCGAGCTTCGGGTGCTTTTCGAGGAAGAAGCCCTCGCTCGAGCAGGACATGTTGAACAACCGCCGCACGTCCTGGGCGTCCGCCCGGGGTTCCAGCGCCACGGCCAAGATGAGCATGTCGACCGGGATCTTGCGGATCTTGCCCACCAGAGTGTCGTCCACCCGGACCATCAACTCGGGCGAGTCGCCCTCATCGTCGTTGACCGGCTGGACGTCGCCCACCTTGCCGCGGATGAACTCGACGCCTTCTTCCTGCACCCGTTCATAAAACTCTTCGAATGCTTTGCCGGGGGCGCGGATGTCGATGTAGAAGTTGGTCACCTCGGCCCCCGTCTTTTCGCGGACCAGATGGGCCATCTTCAACGAATACATGCAGCAGACGCGGGAACAGTACGGGTGGTAGTTGTGGTCCCGGCTGCCGATGCAATGGACGATGCCGACACGCCGCGGCGCCGAGCCGTCGGGCAGCGTCAGCTTGCCCTCGGTCGGGCCGGAGGCGTTCAACAACCGCTCGACCTCCAACGCACTGTAGACGTTGCGGAACCGGCCGTAGCCGAACTGACGCATGGGCGTCGGGTCGAGGGCCTGGAAACCGGTGGCCACGACGATCGCGCCGACCTCGTACTCCTCGACCCGGTCCTGCTGGTCCAGCACCACCGCGCAGCGCTCGCCGCACGCCTCGACGCACGACTGCTTGCACTTGCCCGTCGAGAGGTACAAGCACGACTCGGCGTCGATCACCGGCACCGGCGGCACGGCTTGCGGGAACGGGACGTAGACCGGCTTGCGCATCGCCAGGCCCTGGTCGAAGGCGTTGGGCACCTTCGGTATCTTGAACACGCAGGCGTCGATGCACTGCATGCAGCCGACGCATTTTTCCTCGTCGATGTATCGTGCCTTGTGGCGGACCGAGACGCGGTAGCTGCCGACCGAGCCGCTGACCGATTCGACCTCGGAGTAGGTCATCAGCTTGATGTTCGGGTGGTCCTTGACCGACGTCATCTTGGGCGTGAGGATGCAGGCCGCGCAGTCGAGCGTGGGGAACGTCTTGTCGAACATGGCCATGTGGCCGCCGATCGTCGATTCCCGCTCGACCAGCAGGACCTCCTTGCCGGCGTTGGCCATGGTCAACGCGGCGTGGATCCCGGCGATGCCCCCGCCGACGACCATCACCCGGGATGTGACCGAGACGTACTGCCGCTCGAGCGGCTCGTGTCCGGCCACGCGTCGGATGGCGGCGGCCAATTGGGCCTTGGCTTTTCTCAAGGCCGCGTCATGGTCTTTGGTCACCCAGGCGACGTGCTCGCGGATGTTGGCGATCTGGACGAGGAACGGGTTCAGGCCCCCGTCGTCGGCCGCCGTGCGGAACGTCTTTTCGTGCAAAAGGGGTGAACAGGCCGTCACGACGATCCGGTTGAGCCGGTGCTCGGCGATGTCCTTCTTGATGAGTTCCTGGCCCGGGTCGGAACACATGTATTTGTAGTCCTTGGCCAGGACCACTCCGGGCAGGCCCTCGGCGAAGTCCCGCAGGGCGTGGACGTCGACCGTGCCGGCGATGTTCGTGCCGCAATGACACACGTAGACACCGATTCGCGTTTCCGTTTCCGGTGCGATCATGAGCTTATCTCCGAGTTGCTCGGTACTCTTAAAGGTTCAGATCAAGGGGCCACAGATGAACACAGATAAGAAGTAGGGTGGGGCACACTTGCCCCACCAACGTCTTGCTGCTTCATTCTGGTGGGGCAAGTGTGCCCCACCCTACAAAATCCTCCTCTATCCGTGTTTATCTGTGTTCATCTGTGGCCGCTTCTCTCTCGTATTTCAATCGCCTTCCACTTGTTGTTCGTCGGTTGCTTGAGCGATGCGTTCTGGGCGGGGTTCGGCCGTGACGGGGCGCGGGACGCCGGGGGCGGCCAGGTCGGGACGTAGCTCGGGACGCGCTTCGACGGCGCTTTCGGTGGCCTCGGCGACCAGTTCGGCCAGGTCGACCACACGCAGTCGGTCTTCCGCGCCGACTGTCTTCACCGCGTCCTGGAACATGCCCAGGTCCTTGGGGCAGGCCACGACGAACATCTCGACGTCGCCCAGGGCCAGCGCCTCGCGGATCCTCGCCTCGGCCGGCCGCTCCTCGATGCCCGGGGTGTCCTTCATCCAGAGCCGTCCGCCGCCGGCCCCGCAGCAGAAGCTGTTCGGCCCGTGACGCGGCATCTCGACCAGTTTGGTTCCCAAGGCGGCCAGCACGCGTCGCGGGGCGTCGTAGATCCCGTTGTATCGGCCCAGGTAGCACGGATCGTGGTACGTCACCCGATAGGCCAGCCGGCGCAGCGGCTTGAGCTTGCGGTCCCGAAGCAGCTCGTCGAGCAGCACGGCGTAGTGGATCACGACGGCCGGATCGAACGCGGGGTTCTCCTCGCCGTCGGCGATGTATTCGTTTTTGAGCGTGTTGTACGTGTGCGGGTCGGTCGTGACGATCCGGCGGAACGTGGCCTTGCCCAGCGCGTCGAGGTTCTTCTCGCGCACCAGTTCAAAAAGCCCTTCCTCGCCGACGCGGCGGACGTCGTTGCCCGAGTTCTGCTCGGCCTGCTGGAGGATGCCGACGTCCAGGCCGGCCTGGTGGAACAGTCGGGCGGTCGTCCGGGTGACGTCGCGAAGCCGCTGGTCGAACGAGGCGAAGTCGCCGACGAACCAGAGCAGATCGACCTCGTCCTTTCGGGCGTCCTTGATCGGGACATCGAGGTCCTTGGTCCATTCGGCCCGTTTTCGGCCCGACTGGCCAAACGAGTTGCCGTAGCGTTGGATGTTCATCAGGGCGTCCTGCACACCTTCGTCGACCTCGCCCTGGTAGACCAGGTGGCGTCGCATGTCGACGATCAGCCGGGGCTGCTCGATCATCACCGGGCAGACCTCTTCGCACGCCCGACAGGTGCAGCAGGCCCAAAGCGTCTCGGCCGGGGCCATGGCCTGGCCGTTGGACTGACCGTTGCCCTTGCCGTTCCTCTTTGCGGCGGTGCTGAGCAGTCCGTCTAGGCGTTGGACGACGTTGTTCGGCGCCAGCGGGAAGCCGGTAGCATGGGCCGGGCAGGCCTCCTGGCACTTGCCGCACCAGGTGCAGGCGTCCAACTGCAGCAGTTGTCGCCAGGTGAAGTCGCCGATCTTGGCCGCGCCCTCTTCGAGGCCCGTGGCGAGCCGGCCCGGGGGCGTGGGCGTCTTGAAAAACAGGTTCACCGGCGAGGAGATCAGGTGAAACGCCTTGGTGAAGGGCACGCTGGCGATGAACGTGAACGCCGCCAGGGCGTGGGCCCACCAGACGAACTGATAGGTCGTTTTCATAGCTCCGACCGACATCGGGGCGAACAACCCGGCCAGGCCGTAGCCAATCGGCGCCCAGGCCGTCTGGATGTGTTCGCCTGTGGCGATCCGCAGCCCCTCGGCCACAAACCCGGTCACGGCGATGAACATCAGGATGCCCAGCAGGTAGGCCGAATCGAGACTGCCGCGCGGGACCTCGGGCGTGGCCAGTCGGGCAGGCCGACGGACGTAGCGCCGCCACATGGCCATCCCCAGCCCAAGGATCAGAAGCACGCCGAAGATGTCGAGGATCAACTCGAAAGCGTGATAGGTCACACCCTTGAGGAATTGGAAGCCGAAGAAGAGCTTGGTGACGTCCCAGTCGACCGTGGCGACGGCCGTGCCGATGGCCAGCAGGACCATGCCCCAGAAGATCATCAGGTGCATGGCCGTGGCAAACGGATCGGACGAGAGCCGCCACTGGAACAGACCGTTTCGGACCAGGCTGACGATCCGCTCCTTGAGCGACCAGGGCCCTGGCTCGGCCCGACCCAGCCGCCATTTATTCACTCGCCAGAAGACCCCGGCGGCGAAGATCAACACGGTCAGCGTGCCCAAGGCGTATTGGGCATACTCGGCCCAATGCGGCGTGTTCCAAAACGTGTCGCGAAAGGCTTCCATCGGTCTCGTGGATCTCCCTCACTGGGCTAAGTTGCCACTCTCCTCGTCTTGATTGCCTCGGTCAGTTCGGGGGCCAGGTCCAGGAGGTCCAGCTCGGTGCCGTATTGGGCCACATCGAAGATCGGGGCGTTGGGGTCGGTGTTCACGGCGATGACCAGGCCGGTGCCTTTCATGCCTTCGAGGTGCTCGGGCGCCCCGCTGATTCCCAGGGCCAGGTACAATTTCGGCTTGACGGTCATGCCCGACTTGCCCACCTGACGTGTGGTCGGCAGCCAGCCCTGGTCGACGATCGGCCGCGAGGCGCACAAGGCCCCGCCGAGCGCTTCGGCCAGTTCCTCGGCCACTTCCATGTTGTCCTCTTGCTGGATGCCGCGTCCGACGCCGACGAGGATGTCCTGGGCGGTGATGTCGACGTCGCCCGCCTCGGGCAGGATCATCTGGTCGAACGTGATGCGGCCCGGTTCCAGCGGCACGGGGCTCGCGCGGCGGTCGACCTCGGGCGTGGCCGGCTGATCAGTTGCGTGGAAGCTGCCGGGCAGAACCATCAGGATGGCCGGCCCACGGCGGACTTCGACGTCGGCCAGGATCTTGCCGCCGCAGAGGCTAGACGTGACCGACAGCATGTCATCCTGCTTCTCGATGCGGAGGCAGTTTCCCACCACCGGCGCGTCGAGCTTCGCTCCCAGCGCCGGCCCGACGTCCAGCCCGACGGTCGTGCTGCCGATCAGGACAGCCCGGGGGCTCTCGAGCGTGAGGATGTGTTCAAGCACGGCCAGATACGGCCCAGGCGAATAGGCGTCCAAAGTGGCGTCTTCGATCACGACGACCCGATCGGCGCCGACCATCTTCTCGGCCGCGGCCGAACCGGCCTGGCCCAGGACAATAGCAACGACCTGGCCGCCGGTCGCGGCGGCCAGTTGGCGAGCCCCGCCGAGCAGTTCGAGCGTGATGTCGGCCGGGGTGTTGTCATGCGTTTCGGCCAGGACAAGGATATTGGGAGTGCTCATTTCACGATCCCCCTTTCGATCAGGATGTCGGCGATCCGTCCGGCCACTTCCGCCTCGCTGCCGACGAGCATTTCGGCCCTTTCGGCCGGCTCGGGGTGATACATGCGGCGGACGACCACGGCCGGCTCGGTCGGCTCGGCCGCGCCGGGCTGCTCGTCGAATTGGGTCGACTTCATCGCCGCGCGGATCCGGCTCACCGGCACGTAGCGCGGGGGCGACTCGGCGGCCAGGATGCCCAACACGGCGGGCAGTTGCACGTTCATCCGGGCCATCACCGCGCCGGGGAATTCCTTGCAGGCTTGCAGCCCACCGTCGCCGGCCGTCACGCCGCGGACCACGCCCAGATAGGGCAGGCCCAGCTTCAACGCCAGCACGGGCCCCAGCGCGCCTTGCAACTCGTCGTGCGCTTGGCAACCGATCAGGACGAGGTCGGCCTCGATCGGACCGATCGCCTGGGCAAGCATCGCGGCGGCGGCTTTCGGGGCGGGCGGCTTGTCGTCTTCCAGCGTGATCTTGATCAGCCGGTCGACCCCCTTGGCCGCGGCCGAGTAGAGCGTGTTGTCGACGTCGCCGAAATCCAACGCCACGACGTCGACCGTGGCCCCTGCCGATTCCTTCAAGAGGATAGCCTGCTCCAGGGCGTGGTCGTCCGACTCGTTGACGAGAAAACTGGCCCCGTCCAGATCCAACGCATTGCCCGACCCGACGATCTCCAACGGCTCGATCAGGTCGGGAACCTGCCGCAGCACGACGGCTATTTTCATACGTGCCTCCCTTTGGCGTGGGTCTTACTTTTCTTTGTTGTGGATAGAGTGTCAGCCGATCCGGCTCCCGGGATGAAAAGCGGTTCAACCGTTGTGCGGCGTCTCGGCCAGACCCATCGACTCGGCCAACAGCTCGATGATGTCGCGCACGCGGAGTTGGTTTTCGACGCCGTTGACCTTGACCGAGTCCTCGAACCGGGACGGCTCGAACGGACACGAGACGGCCAGGATGTCGGCGCCCGTCTTGGCCGCCTCGGCCACGCGGTCGTCCGAAAGCCGGCTTCCTCCGTGTTCGGCGATGTGGCCGTCGAGCCACATCCCGCCGCCGCCACCGCCGCAGCA
>JAFGFF010000016.1 GCA_016931075.1 Pirellulales bacterium
AAGAACGTAAGTCCTTGCCACATAACGCAATAGATTTAGCCATAAGGAGTTGGGAAAAATATCCGCTCCTTTTCAGGACCTAGTGGGGGTTAACCCCGTGGAGGTTCAAGTCCTCTCTTCGGCACTGTGTGATACGAAAGGACTTACGTCAACCGTGGCGTGAGTCCTTTTTTATTGGCGCATTAGGCAAGATCATGGGCTTGCCTGGAACGAGGGTGGCTGCGTGGGTCTTGAACAGGGCGGTCGGGCGTGCGACAATGGAGATTTGGCCTGCGGTGGGGGACGGAGCAAATCGGCTCGACGCCCGCCACCCCGGCCAGCGGGGTAGTCTTGACGAGGAGTCCAGCGAAAATGAAATTGGTGCCCCTGGGCGACAAGGTCGTGGTCCGTCGACTCGAGGCCGAAGAGGTGACCGCTGGCGGAATCGTTCTGCCTGACGCAGCGCAAGAGAAGCCCAAGCAGGGACGCGTCCTGTCGGTCGGCGACGGGCGGATGTTGCCCAGCGGCCAACGCGTCGAACTGGCCGTCAACGAGGGCGATCGGGTGCTGTTCTCCAGCTACGCGGGAACCGAAGTCACCGTCGACGGCGAGGAACTCCTCATTATGGGTGAGGCAGAAATCCTGGCCATCGTCAACGGGTCGATCTGATTGCCCGGCGATATGCTACGCTTGAGGGGCCACGCCACGTGACCGCTGCCGTCCGGCAACCGTCTTGTTGGTGGAAAAGGTGCCAGGCACCTTTTGTGCGAAGCACCCAAAGGGCCGTTCCGGCAAAAGGTGCCTGGCACCTTTTCCTCGGACAGTGAACGCTTTCCCTCCATTAGCAAGGATCGCATCATGTCTCTCCGATACGTTCTCCCGATTTGCTGCTGCGCTTTCTTGGCCGTGGCGTCAACCACGCTGGGCCAAACCGCCACGGAGTCATCTCAAACTCCACCGACAGATCAAAAGGCCTATCAACAGGCCGTGGATCGGGCCCTGGCCTTCTTGCAGACCAAGGGACAACAACCCGACGGAAGTTACGCGGGCTATGCGGGGCCCGGCGTGACGGCCGTCGTGACGACCGCCATCCTCCGGACCGGCCGGACGCCCGACGACCCGCTGGTGGCCAAGAGCCTGAAGTACCTCGAAGGCTTCGTCCAGCCCGACGGCGGCGTCTACGCCCCCAACAGCCAGGTCCGCAACTACGAAACGTCGCTGGCGATCCTCGCCTTTGCCGAAGCCAATCGCAAGGGCCGCTACGACAAGCTCCTCGCCCGGGCCGACCGGTTTCTGAAGGGCCTTCAGTGGGATGAAAAGGAAGGACACGGCAAGGAGAGCTACTACTACGGCGGCGCGGGCTACGGCAAGCACAAACGGCCCGACCTGTCGAACACGAGCTTCCTGCTCGACGCGCTCCGCGCCGCGGGCAACGGCCCGGACGACGAGGCGGTCAAGCGCGCCCTGGTCTTCACGTCGCGGTGCCAGAACCTCGAAAGTACTCACAACACGACCCGATTCGCCGCGAAGAACCCGGACGGCGGTTTCTACTACACCCCGGCCGCCGGCGGCACGAGCCAGGCCGGCAACACGCCCGACGGAGGCCTGCGAAGCTACGGCTCGATGACTTACGCCGGGCTGAAGAGCATGATCTACGCCGGTGTGAAGAAGGACGATCCGCGCGTCAAGGCGGCCCTGGCGTGGATCCAGAAGCACTATGACCTGACGACCAACCCCGGGATGGGCGACGCCGGGTTGTACTACTACTATCACACCATGGCCAAGGCCCTGGACGCCGCCGGCGACGACACGTTGACCGACGCGAAGGGCGCGAAGCACGACTGGCGAGCCGACCTGCGGACCGAACTGATCCGCCGCCAGCAGCCCGACGGATCGTGGGTCAATAAGAACTCCCGCTGGCTCGAAGGCGATCCCAGCCTCGTGACCGGCTACGCCCTGCTGGCGTTGACCTACTGCCGTCCTGTCGCGACAAAAACGAAACCGTAATGCGACGTGTATAAAAATGGTTGATTTTGATTTGTAGGAGGCGACTCCTGTCGCCGAATAGGACCTGACTGGTGGACATTCGGCGACAGGAGTCGCCTCCTACAGACGCGTGGATTAATCAAGTCTTTTTCACGAACCCTAGCGAGGGATTGCTCGTGAGCGAGAACGCCACACCGGGCGGAAACGCCTCGTGATTCGTCAACGACGGTTACCACAGGGCATGCACGGCCGTGATGCCTGAGATTCGCGAGCAGGTCGAACTTGAATACGCCGACCGATTGGACCAAGCCTCGTGGCTCGGCCGGCTTCGACTCCGTCGCGAAATCGACCGCGAGATCGCCCGGCGCACCCGCGAACAGGCCCCGCCCGACGCACTCTATTGAACGACAATTGAACGGCAATGGAGGGCCACGCTCCGTCGTGGCCGAGCGTGGCGGCAAACGGACGCGACGGAGCGCATCCCTCCACGGATCGTCCATGGCACTTAGGATCCGTTAAAGAACAACTCTCCGAATTGAGGCCATCGCCATCACTGTAGGGAACGCCCTCCGTGGCGTTCCGCGGGCCGTGAAAATGGGCCAAACTCGCGGTTCACGGAACGCCACGGAGGGCGTTCCCTACAGAACAAAGTCGGTAAGTTATTCTTTGACAGCGCCTTAGCACGACTCCCTGGCTACTTCTTCGGAAGCTGATCGGCCTTCGGCGCGACTTCTTTGATGTTGGCGGGGACGGCAAAGTCGACGTTGCCCATCGACCAGGCCAAGGCGCCGGCGAGGCCTTCTTGATACTTCGGATCTTCCCAGACTTCATGGCGGTGGCCCAGCGACGTGTAGACGACACGGCCCTTGTCGTGCAGTCGGGCCCAACTGGCCGGGAAGGGAGGTCGCTGGTAGCAGTCGCCCTCCATGCCGGCCGTCTCCTGGACCAGGATCACGTGCAGGTCGGGAGCGAAGTTCTTCAGCGTGTACCACTCTTCCATCAGCTCGAACGTCTCGGGCAGACCCTGTCCGGCGACGCCCGGGAAGTTGGGCGACGTGACACGCAGCTTCGCGACCTGCTGCTTGCCGTGGACGATGAACTCGCCGCCGAGCATGGCGAGGAACGGGTCGACTTCCTTCTGGTTCTCGTTGGCTGGGCCCTTCGAGTGGAACGAGTCGCTGCAAGAATGGATACCCAAAAAGCCTTTGCCGCCGGCGACGGCCGCCAGGAGCCGGTCTTTGCCCTTGAGCGTCATGGGCGGCGCTTCGCCCTTCTTTGGCTTGGTCAGGTCGCCCGAGGTGTAGAAGGCGAACGCGTCGAACTGATCCAGGTCGCCGTCGAACACACGGCCGTCCTTGGTGCAGACGACGTCGAATCCGTGCCGCTTGCCGACTTCTTTCAGCACCCGTTCGGAAATGCTCAGCTTTTTCCCTTTGCGGCGAACGGCCGAGTGCTCATAGGTAGCACTGCGGGTGAAGTAGAGGACCTTTTGTTTCTTTTCCTTGGCAAAGGCCCCACGGCACGGGAAAAATGCAAGCCCCAACGCGGCCATCGAGGCCGAACGCAGCAAATCGCGACGATGCATGACGGCACCTCCGAAGTTTCAGGCAGGAAACGGCGGCGTCCCAACGGGCCACCGGCGGGGTGCTTCATTATACCAGCCACGGCCGGCGATGTGGATCCAAGCCAGACTGATAATCCACGCAATCGACACCCAACTCAGGCCCCCTCCTCCGCCAGCCCGTGAATAATGCTGCAATGGGAGAAGGGGGGGTGAAGTCGCTTACGAATCCTTGACTTCGAACTCGGCGTCGATCGTGTCGTCGTCGCCTTCGCCGTCGCCGGGGGCAGCGCCCGCTCCGGGGGCCGCGCCGGCGGACGCTTGGGGATCTCCGGCCGCGCCGGGCTGGGCGCCCGTGCCGGCGTAGAGGGACTGGCTCAACGCGTGGGACGCTTGTTCCAACTCGCTGATAGCCGACTTGAGCTTCTGGACGTCGTCTCCCTTGGCCGCCTCGCGGGTCTTTTCGATCGCCGCGTTCACGGCCGACTTGTCGGCGTCTTTCAGTTTCGCGTCGTGTTCCTTGATGAGCTTTTCGAGCTGGAAGCACTGCGAGTCGGCCTGGTTGCGCAGCTCGGCCAGTTCGCGTTTGGTCTTGTCTTCCTCGGCGTGTTCCTTGGCCTCCTTGCGCATCTTTTCAATCTCGTCCTCGGACAGCCCGGCCGATTGCTCGATCCGGACCTGATGCTCCTTGCCCGTGCCGAGGTCCTTGGCCGAGACGTTCAGGATCCCGTTGGCGTCGATGTCGAATCGGACTTCGATTTGCGGGATGCCGCGCGGGGCCGGCGGGATGCCGTCGAGGTTGAACTCGCCTAGAAGCCGGTTGTCGGAAGCCATTGGTCGTTCGCCTTGGAACACCCTAACGGTCACGGCCGTCTGGTTGTCGGCGGCTGTGCTGAAGGTCTGCTTCCGGTCGACCGGGATGTTCGTGTTCCGCTCAACGAGCTTGGTCATGATCCGGCCTTCCGTCTCGATGCCCAGCGACAGGGGCGTCACGTCGACCAGCACCATGTCCTGGACGTCGCCCATGAGCACGCCGCCCTGGATGGCCGCGCCGACGGCGACCACTTCGTCGGGGTTGACGCTCTTGTTCGGCTCCTTGCCGAACATCGTGGTGACGAGTTCCTGAACCTTCGGGATCCGCGTCGAGCCGCCGACCAGGACGACCTCGTCGATGTCCTCTTTCTTGAAGTCGGAGTTCTTCCGCCTGGCTTCCTCGAGGACCGTGTTGACCGGTCCTCGGCAACGCTCGATGAGCGGGTCGACCAGCTTCTCGAACTCTGATCGGGTAATCGTCATCTGCAAGTGTTTCGGGCCGTTGGCGTCGGCCGTGATGAACGGCAGGTTGATGTCGGTCTGCTGGGCCGAGCTGAGTTCTCGCTTGGCCTTCTCGCAGGCTTCTTCAAGCCGCTGCAGGGCCATCGTGTCCTTGCGCAGATCGATCCCCTGCTCGCGCTTGAACTGGTCGGCCACGTGGTTGATCAGGCAATCGTCGAAGTCGTCGCCGCCCAGGTGGGTGTCGCCGCTCGTGCTGATCACGCGGAATACGCCCCGGCCAACGTCCAACAGCGAGACGTCGAACGTGCCGCCGCCCAGGTCGAAGACGATGATCTTCTTGACTTCCTTCTTGTCCAAGCCGTAGGCCAGCGACGCGGCGGTCGGTTCGTTGATGATCCGCGCCACTTCCAGGCCGGCGATCTGACCGGCGTCCTTGGTGGCCTGGCGCTGGGCGTCGTTGAAGTAGGCCGGCACGGTGATGACGGCCTTGTTCACTTTGTGACCCAGGTAGGCCTCGGCCGCTTCCTTGAGCTTGCCGAGCGTCTTGGCCGAGATCTCCGGCGGGGTGTAATCCCGGTCGCCCACCTTGATCTTGACATAGTCGTCGGCCGCCCCGGTCACCTCGTAGGGGACGATCTTCTCCTCGGCGCTCACTTCGTTGTGCCGCCGGCCCATGAACCGCTTGATCGAATAGACGGTCCGCTTCGGATTGGTCACCGCCTGGCGTCGGGCCGGCTCGCCGACCAGGATGTCACCCTTATCGGTAAAGGCCACGACGCTTGGGGTCAAACGGTTGCCCTCCGCGTTGGCAATGACCTTCGCGTCCTTGCCTTCCATCACGGCGACGACCGAGTTGGTGGTCCCGAGGTCAATTCCAATGATCTTCTCGCCCTGAGCCATGGGGATACTCCTTTTCGTTCCAGACGGGTGTTCCGGTGGGTGTTTTGATAGGTGTTTTGGTGGAGGTTTGGGTTTGTTTCCGGTCCTGGTCGAGGTGAACAAGCCCGGCGAATGATGGGTGTACTTCGGCCCTGATCGACTGAGATTGCAGTCGTTTAGGGTGCTCAACTAGAGGATGCAAAGTCCGTGCCGGTGGGCATTGAACGGGAAGGGGCTTGCCATAAACCCTTTTCTGATAAGTACATGTGTCGTGAACGACGCCTCGATCGCCAGGGCCGTCTCTTCGTGTGTTCCGGCAGACTGCCATTTTGGCATATCGGTGTAAACCATTGTGGGGGATCAGTCTGATACGTGGGGGGGCGGTTAGTTGACAAGGACACGGGGCATCGGTACAAGAGGCAAAGCTCGGTTGGGCTGAAACTGGTTGGCCTGCCACGAGTTGAGTAACCATTCACACCTCAGTGCTACGCAGCGGAAAAGGTGCCAGGCACCTTTTGTGCGAAGCACCCGAAGGGCCGTTCCGGCAAAAGGTGCCTGGCACCTTTTCCGCAGGCCGTGAATGGTTACCGAGTTGACGGCCCTGGACTCCTGGATGGCGAATGATGGCGAAGAAGAAGGCGAAGAAAACAACTACCCAGAAGAAGGGGACTGAGAAGACGACCAGACCGGTTTCCTCCGGAGCCGACCTGGGCCGGTTGGACCGGCAGATCGTCAAGGCGTTGAACGAACGGGCACGGCTGGTGGTGAAAATGGCCCAACAGCAGCCGCCTGGCGAGAAGCCCGGCTTCGTGGCCTCCGAGGACGACGCCGTGTTGGCCAGGGCTGTCCAGAGCAGCAAGGGGCCCTTGCCCGAGATGACGATCCGGGCCGTCTTCCGCGAACTGCTGGGTGGATGTCGCAAGCTGGCCAAGGGGGTTCGGGTGGCCTACCTGGGCCCAATGCACAGCTACAGCCACCTGGCGGCGCTGCACCGGTTTGGACAGACGGTCGAGTTCCTGCCCGTCGGGACGATCGCGGCCGTCTTCGAGGAAGTCGACCAGGCGCACGCCGATTTCGGCCTGGTTCCGATCGAAAACTCCACCGACGGGCGGATTTCCGACACGCTCGACATGTTCACCAAGCTGCCGGTGCGGATTTGCGGCGAGGTGGAATTGCCGATCCGCCACGCCCTGCTGGGCCGGTGCGCGCGGGACGAGGTCCGCGAGGTCTACAGCAAGCCGCAGGCTATTTCGCAGTGCCGCAACTGGCTGGCGAAGCACCTGCCCACGGCCCGGCCGATCGAGGTCACCAGCACGTCGACGGCCGCCCAATTGGCCAGCGAGAAACCGGGGGCGGCGGCCATCGCCAGCGTCCAGGCCGGGGCCCATTACGGCCTGGAGATTCTGGCCGAGCGGATCGAGGACAATCCCCGCAACATGACCCGATTCTCGGTGATCGGCAAGCATTCGGCCCCACGGACCGGCCGCGACAAGACGGCCATGCTCTTCCAGCTCGAGGACCGCTCGGGGGCCCTGGCCGAAGCCCTGGGCGTGTTCAAACGCCATCGGGTCAACCTGACGTGGATCGAGTCGTATCCGATCCCCGGTCCGGAACGAGCCTACCTTTTCTTCGTCGAAATGGAGGGGCACGAGACGGACCTCCGCGTCCGCCGGGCGACCACCACCCTGGGCAAAAAGACCCTCCGCCTCGAAATCCTCGGCTCCTTCCCCGTCAGCCCCCCCGCCGAGTAACGCGTTCTGGAGGACCACGCTCTGTCGTGGCCGAGTACTGCTGGCTGAAGCGGCCACGACGGAGCGTGTCCCTCCAGTTGTTGGCCGGGTGTTGCGGCTGAGCCTGTCGTGTCCGGGCAAATCGCGGTGATCGGCAACACACGCCAACCGTTTCGCACCCAAATGGCACGTTCCGGAGTCATTGCGGACGTCCCGATTCGCTTGCCAATAACCGCCAAAATGATGATATCGTGGTGATATCATGGTGATACCAAATTGGTCGAATGAGTGAGGTCCATCGGACGTCAAACGAGTGAATAAATGCGAAGATAGGCAATATAAATAAGACTGAGAAGCCGAAGGGGTCTTTGAACGCTCGTTTTGCCGCCGGTTGCCCTTTGAAAACGTAATAAGCCCTTTTCGTCGGATATTTGCATGGTCACGCTCTGCTGTTGAGGTGTTGCTGGGGTATTTACCCCAGAAATCCGAGGTTCGACTCAGATGACCTGGGCTAGATGCCCCAGCCACCCTTTGTTCTGCGTCAAACTTCATTTTCGTTTCCGTTGTCCCTTGCCGTCCTTGTCCACTCGTTCGGGCACCCCCAAAAAAAGAGCCCGCCGCCGGAAAGCTGCTTCCGGCGGCGGGCTCTTTTTGATACCTGAAAACCAGGCTCTGCGGATACCCGTTTAACGGCCCTTAATCTAGCAAATTCCTGGACAAATGTCAAGCCTTTTTATTACACCAGCTTTTGGGGGGAGATTTCTACCCCGCTACCCTCATTTGACCCTTGACCTCAGGCGGTCTGGATGAAACAGCCGTCGATCAGGCATCAGATGCCGGCATAGCGTTTTCGTGGGGTAGTGTGTTCATCACAATATATGCTTGAACGGTCATGCATTTCCAGGTCAGGTTGATGGTTTTCTTGCCTTCAGGTCTCGACAGATCCACCCATACGGGTCATATTCTGTTCTGTTCTCGGGTATTTATGGTTCCAATCTTTGACTTGCTCCGATATAACATTATTGTTATAATAGTGATGCATGCCGGAAACTGAGGTTCGAGTTTTTCGAGACCTAGACGGAAGCGTTCCTCTGCTGGAATGGCTTGATGATCTCAGTGTTTCCGAACCCAAAGCCCACAGAAAGTGTCTTGCTCGGATTCTGGAACTCGCAGAGCGCGGCAACGAAATGCGCCGTCCGCATGCCGACTACCTGCGAGATGCTATCTACGAACTTAGAGCAACCCTCGGCAATACACAGTATCGACTGTTGTATTTCTTCTCCGGAAAGCATGTCGTCACTCTGTCGCATGGAATCATAAAAGAGCGCGTTGTCCCTGATGAGGAGATTGAGTTAGCGATTGAACGCAGAGCACTTGTCCAGAAGCATCCCGATGACTTCACAGCTACCTTTGACGTGTAGACCAATGACGAAAAAAACAAAGAACTTTGCAGACTTTATCAGGCAACAGCTCGCATCTGATACAGTTCTCGCATCAGATGTCGATAATGAGCGATCCAGTATGAGCGTAGGGGCTTCTATTTACGAAGCACGCTCACGCGCTGGACTTACACAAGATGAACTCGCGAAGCGAGTTGGAATGAGGCAATCCGCGATTGCACGACTTGAGAACGCCGATTACGACGGCCATTCGCTGAAAACCTTGCAACGAATTGCCGGTGCACTTGGCAATCGAATTGAAATTACCTTTGTTGAGCGATCCGGAGCCCCACGCATCGTATCTGTTGAAGAATTCCCGATTGACATTAGCTCGTGGAAAATCATGTCAGAGCGTTGGACTCCGACATTTCTTCAAGTGTATGAGCAAGTATCACAAGAAAAGGTATCCGTAGTTTAGATGGCGAAAAAGCGAAAAACGAAGATCGGATCAGGTGCCACAAAAAACACGGTGGCATCGCATATTGACATAACCAGCATCTTGGAAAATGCGCAGTTAGTTGCACTACGGCTGCGGCATGGGCAATGCACCCTTATTGCAACCCCAGAAAGTCCGCCGGAATTGCAGCAGACAATCGCAGTTCAAGCAGAATATGACCAAGGTAAAGCTAGGACTGCAACTGTTCAGGCAACGTTTACATTGCGTGACGAAAAGCACTTACACATTGAGGCAGCCTTTGAGTTGCTTTATGAGATTGGTGGTCAAGAGAAGATCGCACTTGAACAGATGCGAGCATTCGGACAGATAGTTGGGGTCAATAATGCATGGCCCTATTGGCGCGAATTCGTGCAATCGACTACGACGCGCATGGGGCTTCCACCGTTGACCATGCCACTCATGCGATTGGGAGCAATAAAACCTAAGTCACAACCTGGTACGCAAAAGAAGAAGTCACCAGGAGGTGGACGAGCAACTACGAAAAAGAAGCAGAAATAGGATTGGTCTTCAAGCAGCTATGACTTGCGGTTCCAGCGTGCCATCGCGGCCTTGCGTGCAATCTCTGATTTCTGTTCATCGGTGAGCCTATCGGCTCTAGCCCTACCACCCTTTAGGCCACCAAGTCGACCAAGAGCGACTGCGGCGGGGTTCTTCTCTAGAGCGGCGCTATCCTCAGACTCCTCGAGCGGAGATTCCTCTGCGTCCGGCACAACGGCGTCGAGAACGTGCTGGGCGGGTTCCTGAGGGGCTTTCTGGCGTTTGCTTGAGCGCTTAGGCATACTGGAAGTATACCCCTACGCCGGGGTGGGTCAATGGCGCGGCTTAACAACGACGATTCAAACTAACCTGCCACCATACGTGGGGGGGCGGCCTACCTGGCTTGCGTCCGGG
>JAFGFF010000159.1 GCA_016931075.1 Pirellulales bacterium
CAAGGCCGCCGCGGCGCCGGCTCTTGTGAAATTCCTTCGCGAAATCTTGTTCGCCATTCTTGCTTCTCCAGCCAACTTGGTCGCAGTCCGGGAACCCCTTCACTCTCAGCTTGATCACACCGATGCCCCGATGTTAGTCGTCCCGACAGTCACCCGTCAACGCAATTGAGGCCCTGGAGGATGATTTTGTATTCCTCGCCGGGCTGTCCCGGTCGGACACTTTGAGGGCCTACACCTATGGCCGTTTGTAGAACGCCCAGCATTTCCCCGCGTTTCTTGATTCTTCGAAATCTGAGGGAGCCTTCGCGAGAATAGCTGAATCTGGGGGGAGGCCCCCCCTGCGTTCATGGGAAACTCGTGTGGACTTCCTTCGGGAATCGGCTATTCTTGGACTCTGCGGGCGCGAGGCATCGAGTGCTGGACGGGGTCGGGGTGTGGTCGTCACACAGCTCACATGAGGTTCCAGCCATGACGACAAAGACCGTCCTTTTGGCAGAAGACGATCCGGGGCACGAAGCGCTCTTCCGTCGTGTGGTGCCCCACGCCGATGTGGCCTGCGAGCTCGTGGTTGTCCACGACGGCGTTGAGGCCCTCGAGTATCTGTTTGCCACAGGTGAGTACCAGGACCGCGACCCCAACGAAATCCCGGATCTCTTTCTTCTGGACCTGAAAATGCCGCGAATGGACGGCCTGCAGGTTCTTCAAGTGCTTCGACGAGTGCGAGGTGTTGACCGACGCAACCTTCCGCCAGTGATCGTCCTGACGAGCTCTGAACGAGATGAAGACATTGCCCAGGCCTATGAGTTGGGAGCCCAGAGCTACATCTGCAAACCGATGAGCTACCCCGAATTCGCCGACACGGTTTGTGACACCTTGGAATACTGGCTGGGTTTGAATCGCCCAATCCCGAAGCGGGAAGGGACCTTGGCACCGCCACAGCCGGGCTGGCAAGCCGAGGCATCCAGCTAGAGCGCACCTCGCACCTTTTGTCTTCAGGGGCTGACGGCGTGGGCGTTGCGGCGATAGGTTCGCATGCCGGTGGCGTAGCGTGATCGACGGGTCCAGTAGGCCCCCATTGGGTTGCCGTCGCTGAGGTATTCCCCACGAAGGCGCAACATCACTTCTCCGCCTCCGGTGGACCAATATTTTTCGCTTCCTTTGACGCGTCGGCTTACCTGCTTGACCGTGGATTCCATCAAGCTGCTTGTCAGAGGAAAGCCTTCCCGTCGGTAGTGCGGGTAGTTCATTCGCTTCGCGTGGTTCGTGTAGTAGGTGTAGGACGCTCGTACGATCTGGCGTGGATCCTCGGTGTCCGCATTGGGTGGCGGCTCGCCGATTCTCAGGCTATGCTCCTTCAATTCCTCGATCACTTCACGGACGGATCCTTTCCAGATTTTCTCGGCCCAGATGTCGTACTGGTGTTGAGCCGCCGCTTCGTCGTTGCTTACGGCACGCGCTGCAGCCAAGCTGTAAGATAACGCATGAAGAATGTCGAGCACCGACGTGTGCTCCGAGAAATGAGTTCCCTGCAGTTTTTCGATTGCCCCTGAACCGTCTGAAACAAACACCTTCCGAGCCGACGCTGCAAACCCGTGATACCAGGCCTGACTGGCCAGGAGCCGACCGAAGTCTTCCCAGTTCTGGCCGCTGGCGACAACGCCGCGCAACTGCAGGGTCGGACCGGGAAATTCCTCTGAATCCACGGTAGAAGTGGCGTTCAGCCCCAACTCCGTTTCACCGGTAAAAGCGAGTTTCGCCCCGGTTTTTCCGATGTCGGAGAGCTTCTCGGCCACGGCTTCATAACGAAGAGCAGAAGGCAACTCGGGTTGCGGATCGTTCTCATGCCGATCACCCGACATGCTTGCCAGAAGTCCAATACGACTTTCTTTCCAATGATCGCTTCTGCGGGCAGAACGACCGCTTGAAGAAGAACGGCTGCGATCAAGGACCTGGTACCGACCACCATCGGCCATGATACAAGCGATCTCCGGAGGCTCGACATCTGCCGGTTTGCCGTGGCACCGTTCGGGCAGCAGTTTGGTTTGGAAAGCCTCTTGCAGTTGTCCCTGTTGTTCGATCCGGTCACTCCCGGCTCGCTGACACGCTCGCCGTATACGTTCGGCGCTGATGGAAAGGTCGGACAACCTCGCCAAGTTGTTGCTGGCTTCCAGGAAGCTAGCGGCAAACGCTCCCGAGTAGACCATTTTCGCCGCCACCCGCGGGCTCACTGTGTCGTCCACTCCCAGGCCCAATTCGGCCGTCCGAGGGAAAAAAATTCCGCCGGCAGCGGCTGCACTGATAAGCCGATTCCATCCAAGCCACCTCGCCACGGTCGGTCTGCAAAACCCGCGCCTCATCCTCGCCCAGGGGCGTACATTCCTGCCCACAGCCTGGGCAACATGACGCCTCCTCGCGGATCGACCGCTCTGCCACCCGTTGCTGCAACACCGCGGCCGTGAGCAGATCCCCCACCTCAATACACTCATCTTCCAGTTCAGAGAACGTCATGGGCCGCCCGTCCGAGTGCACGCTATTCCCAAGAATTTCGTACAGTTCCCTGGTGAGATCAGCCACTCGTCTCCTTTGCTCTCCCGACAAACTCATTCTCCAAACCTCCAGTTTCGAGCCATCTTACCGGGTTCCCTCCCGGTTCGCCTCCAATTCTCCTCATCTCTCTCCAAAAACGCCATGCCAATCGCAAAGTGCAAGGTCCGCTCCCCGCCGCAAGCTGTGAACACTCTTCTGGGATCTTTCGGCAATCTCGGTTAGAATGCCGGGCGGCAGGCCCTTCCTGGCAGCCTGCGTCTCCGAGCACCCTATGCAACAGGCCGCTCGATGATTGCAGAAATTGCCGTGCCGACGCTGCTTGAAGATTGGCAAAACCGCCGCGCGCAACTCGAAACCGACGCTTGCAAGGCCGATGATCAGGCTCGGGCGCTCACGCGAGTTCTCGACTACCTGATCCGGCGCTACGGGGAAACCGAAGCAGCACGCAGGCCGGC
>JAFGFF010000160.1 GCA_016931075.1 Pirellulales bacterium
GGCCGAGGCTGAATCGGAGGGAACGAGCGGCCAGGTCGCTGGGCAGGCCCATGGCAAGGAGCGTGGGCGAGATTTCGCTCGACCCGCTGTCGCAGGCCGAACCGACCGAGCAGGCCACACCAGCCAAGTCCAGGGCCGTGAAGAGAACCTGGCCGTCGACGCCCGGGAACGCGACGTTGGAGGTCTGGGGGAGCCGGGGAGCGTCGTGGCCGTGGACGATCACCTCGGGCAGGGCCGCTTTCAGACCGGTCTCGAAACGCGTGCGGAGCGAGGTCATCCTCTCGGAAAGAGCATCTTTCTCTGCGTGCCAGACACGCAACGCGGCCGCCATGCCCACGGCCAAGGCGACCGGCTCAGTGCCCGCGCGGATGTTCCCTTGTTGATGCCCACCGCGCAACAGTGGAGCGACCGGCAGGCCGTCGCGGAGGACAAGGGCTCCGATGCCGGTCGGCCCGTGGAACTTGTGGGCGGCCACGCTCATTGCGGCAACGCCCCAGCCCCGGAACTCGGCCGGCAGCTTGCCGACCCACTGGACGGCGTCGGTGTGCAAGGGCACGTCGTGCTCTTGGCAGATCCGGGCCAGTTTGCCGATTGGCTGGATGACGCCCGTCTCGTGGTTGGCTGCCTGAACACTCACCAGTTGAGCCGGGCGATCCAACAGCGCTTCGAGCCGGTCGGGCAGAACGACGCCGTCGGGGCCGACCGCCAGCGTGTCGACCTGCCACCCTTCCTCCAAGAGCTGCTCGGCTGGGCCGATCACCGAGGCGTGTTCGGTGCTGGAGAGGATTACCCGACCAGGCTGACCGCCCGTGGCCGCCCGGGCGATGCCCAACAGGGCCAAGCAGTTCGCTTCGGTGCCGCTGGCCGTGAAGACGAGCCGGTCGGACGTCGGGTCGGCGCCGAGCAGTCGGGTCGTTTCCTCGCGGACGTCCTCCAAGAGCCGCCGGGCCCATTGTCCCGGTTGATGTTGTGACGCCGGGTTGGCCCCGACCTGGCCCCATGCCTGGGCCATCGCCTCGACCACCTCGGGCAGCACGGGCGTCGTCGCGTTGTGGTCCAGGTAGACGGCGTTCATGGCGGTTTTCTCGGCCAGATCAACGGTGGCCGGTTTCGGTCTTCTCGTTTAAAAAAGGCAGTCGCTCCGTGGTTTTCAGGCAGACGCTGGCCGCGATTCGGACCTTGGTGGGCTCGCGATCGTTCTCCTCGATGCGCGTGAGAATCTTGCGGAAGGCGTGAACCCGGTCTCTCCAGTTCGCCAGCTTCTTCTTTGTGGCCGCGGAGAGTTGGACGTCGCCCTTGTCGAGCAACGAGTCGATTTCGCGCCAGCGTTCCAAGGAGGTCCGCCGAACCTCGCGCACCGCCGGATCGAGATAGATCAAGGTTTTATACCTCGATTCGAGGATACTCCGGGCGCTTCGGCAACACTCGTCGCGCGCCCGTTCCGGTGCGTGGTCGTCGCGCAGGACGTCGGTGAGCCTTTTCACGCAGCGGTCGGTCTGTTTGGCGGTGAGACGCGATTCGAAACGACCGTTTGCCATATTGGCCAGCGCGAATCGCAAGAAGGCCGGCTCCTTCGGATCGGCCAGGATCGCAAGCAGCTTGTCCAGCGACTCGTCAGAAAGGCTGCCGTCCTTTTCTCCGTATTTACTCAACACCAGGCCAATGCTGAACACGCCCGGCCCCCATTCGTCGTCCCGGAGCGTGTTCTGAAGCGACCGGGCGCATTGGCGCGCGGCGGTCAACATCTCGTCTCGCGTGAGGGACTCCAGATATCGTTCCAACTCCGGATTTCCCGCGGGCGTGCCCTTCTTGCTAAGTTCAACGATGTTGGACCAGTAGTCGGGGGCGTCCGCCTCTTTGGCCAATACGGGGCCCGTCGCGAGAAGGACGTACAATGCGATTGCAAATCTCATTAAACAACCTCCTTTCGATAGGTTCATTGTATCAGCAAACCACGAAGCGACTCGGCCAAGTATTCGTACTGCTGAAGATCATTGTACAGGTGGGCCGACACGCGTACCAACCGCCGGGGAGCGGCCGGCCAGTGGAACAGGGGAACTTCGATCGAAAATTGCTCGAATAGGGCCTTCTGCATTGGGTGGAGCCTCGTGGCGACCGTCGGTTGGGTCAATTCAACCGGCTCTGGATCTTCCGGCAGGATCACGGCCGCCATCGAACCGAGCATCGACTCGGGGCACACGGGGCTCGCGCCGGGGAGCGAGCAGAGAACCCGCCGGGCCTCGCGGGCGAGACGGCGGTTGTGGTTCATCATCGCGTCCAACCCTTCGGCCAGCTCGGCAAGGAAACGGATCGACTCGCCGACACAGATCCATGGGCTGGGATCGATCGTGCCCACCCAATCGAACTCGTCGTGCAGCCGCGAGCGACCGGACCGGCGGTAGCTCAGGCCGTGGCCCAGGACGGTCGGGTGGATGCCGTCCTGCCGGTCGGGCCGGACGTGGAGAAACGCGGCCCCTTTGGGCGCGCAGAGCCACTTGTGACAGTTGCCCGTGTAGTAGGCGGCCCCCAGCCGGTCCAGATCCAGCGGCACCATGCCTGGACCGTGGGCCCCGTCGACCAGCGTGTCGACGCCCCGGGCGTCCAATTCGCGGACTAGGCGCTCGATGGGCAGAACCAGAGCGGTGGGGCTGGTGATGTGGTCCAGCACGGCCAGCCGCGTCCGGTCGGTCACGCGGGCCAGCACGGCGTCGACCACCTGGTCGGGCGATTCGACCGGCAAAGGAATCTGAGCTACCACGACCCGGGCCCCCGACGCGCCGGCGACAAACTCGACCGCGTTGCGCACGGCGTTGTAGTCGTGGTTGGTGACCAGCAATTCATCGCCTGGCGTGAAGGACAGCGACCGCAAGACGCCGCTGACAGCCGTGGTCGCATTGTGGACGAAGACCAGGTTGGCCGGATCGCCCCCGACCAGTTCGGCCAGCACTCCGCGTGATTCGTCCAGCAGCGGCTCGATCTGGCGTATCAAGAACCGGACCGGCTCGGACTCCATTTGCCGGCGTAATTCCCCCTGACGCTCGAGCACGAACGTCGGGCAGGCCCCGAACGACCCGTGGTTGAGCATCGTCACAGAAGGATCAAGCGGCCAGGCCGCCGCATGGGGGGAACTGGCGGCCGGCATGTCGGTTGGTGGGGTGTTGGGCATGATGAAGAATCGCTTCCGTGAAGCTCAGTAATCCCTAACTTCTAGCCACTGGCCACTAACCACTGGCCACCATTTCCCCTCACCCCCAACCCCTCTCCCAAAGGGAGAGGGGAGGTGCGGCAGACGACGTAACGGGGACATTCTACCCTTGTTTCTCAAGGCAAAGAAGCTCCCCGGCCGACCAGGTTCAAGCGAGCCGCGCCGAGCAGTCGAAGACCGTAGGAGGTTGGATTGCCGCGACCTTCCCCAGATCACACGGCGACATGAACGATTCCTCCGCTTCCACCAACGTGGCCCCCTGGCTGCCGGCCGACTACTGGCGGTTGTCGCGGGGGCCGTTGGCCAGCCTGTTGTTCATCGCGCCGTTGCTGCTCGTCTACGAAGTGGGCGTGGTGTGGCTCGGCTCGAACATGGATCGCAACGGGGTCGACGTCTGGTTGCGGACGATCTTGGACTGGACCGGATTCGGGCACTACCTGCTGTTGCCCATGCTGACGGTGTGCATCCTCTTGGCCTGGCACTACACCACGCGTCAACCGTGGCGCGTGCCGCGCGGCGTGCTGGCCGCCATGGCCGTCGAGAGCGTGGTGCTGGCCGTGTGTCTGCGGGTGCTTCTGCAGATTCAAGGGGCCCTGTTTCCGCTTCCGGTCGCGTCCGTCGGCGCGAGCGTGTCGGGCACGCTGAACAACCTCATTATGTTTCTCGGCGCGGGCATCTATGAAGAACTGTTTTTCCGGCTGATCCTGCTCGGGGCGACGATCTGGGGCTTGCGCAAGGCGGGCGTCGCGCCGAAGACGAGCATTGTGGCGGCGGTGGTGGTCACCAGTCTTCTCTTCTCGGCGGCTCACTATGTCGGTCCGTATCGCGATCAGTTCTGCTTGTTCAGCTTCTCATTCCGTTTCCTCGCCGGCGTCTTTTTCAGCGTGCTATTCGTCTATCGTGGGTTCGGCATCGCCGTGGGGAGCCACGCTGGATACGACATCTTGATCGGGCTTTGGTGAACGGCCCGGCGGCAGCGCGGAAAGCATACGGCGATTTTGTCAAGCCCTGTTTTGCGCGATTTGATAACTGCCAGAACCGGCCTTTGTGCTTCGGGGCAAGGCCGATTATAATGCGCCTTGTCGCTTGAAAACGTGAGTTCACTCACGCGAAAACAGTATGTTTGTCCTTTGGGAAAATAGACGCGGCAGAGTGTGCCTTTGATCAAAAACGCCCGTTGTGACGGACGGAGTTCCTTGGCCCGATTGTCAGGGCCCCAAGGCACAACCCTGCCAGACGGTGAGGAAACGGTATCGTGCTGACCACTCGACCCCGCGTTGCGGAATTGGTCTTTCAATTATACGGCAGGGCTCTGCACCCCGAGCTTTTTCAGGTTCACCAGACGCAAACCGTCGCCCGGGGAGATTATGAGGCAAAGATCGACATCACCAGCGCCGGGCATGTGGTTTGCTGGCGCTATGCGGGCTTGACGCTGACCGAGGTGGCCGCGTCGGCCCAGCACCCGTTGCCGGAGCGTCGGCGGCTTCTTTCGGCCCGATTGCGGGGCCAACGGAACGAGCGAATCGAATGCCGGGGTGGGATCACTTACCAGGTCAGTTTTCAACTCGAACCGGTCGATCCGGAGATTTTCTGGACCTTCCAGCAGGAGCTTGCCCAGGACGGGCGGCGCAACGGCCTGCTGCACCAGTTCGATTCGAGCGGCCGGATGGCCATGGGGGCACTGAGCTACATCAACATCCAGAGCCGCCAGCGGAAGCTGCTCATCCAGGCGTTTCATACCTTTCCCGACGACTGTGCCATCGTCAAGAGCCAGTCGCTTTTCTCCCTCCCCTGACGATCGTCTAGAGGGTACCATCTCGGTTGCCAGCCCGAGGATGTCGGCCCCCTTGCATAGCCCGACCGGCACGAAGGACTGCCGGCAGGGGGGGTGTCTCGGTTGTTACATCGAACATCGAAGTTCGCCTGAGAGGAAGATCGCCCGATTGCCCATGTTACCCGGTCCTGTGCTTTAATAGCGTACCGGGCCGTCCGGGGGCCTCGCCGAGGAGAAACGAATGGATTCACCCGACACTTTGCCCGACGGGAATGTTGCCGGCGAGGTTGCCCCCGAAGGTGCGCTGGATGCTGGCCCAGTGGCCGATCACCGGGGCGGATTAATGTCGCGGAGCTTTTGGGGCCTGCTGGTGACCCAGTTTCTCGGGGCGGCCAACGACAATCTGTTCCGCTGGCTGGTCGTGCCGATCGGCAAGGAC
>JAFGFF010000161.1 GCA_016931075.1 Pirellulales bacterium
CCGACGCTTGGCATCTGCTCGGGCTGGTGCGCCACCAGTTGGGCGATCATGAAACGGCCATCGAACACATTCGGCGGGCGATCCGGGTTCAACCGAACATTCCGACCTTCCACGACAACCTGGCCGCCGTCTACATGGCCGTGCGCCGCCTGGACGAGGCGATTGCCAGCAGCCACGAGGCGCTGGCGGTCGGCAAGAACCCGGAGTATACCCAGGGGTACTTGAACCTGGGAACGGGGCTGCAACTCAAGGGGGCTCTGGACGAGGCGATCGCCGTTTATCGAATGCTGATTGAGAAAGTGCCAAACCACGTGGCCGCCCACTGCAAGCTGGGCGAAGTGCTGGCCCTGCGCGGCCGATTCGACGAAGCAATCGAAATGTTCCATGCGACGCTGCGGCTCGACCCGGCGCATGCGGCCGCCTATTACCAGTTAGGACGAACGCTGACCTCGCTTGGCCGGGCGGACGAGGCGATCGCCTACTACCGACACGCCATCCGGTCCCAGTCCGATCACGTCGAGTCGTGGCACAACCTGGGTTGCCTCTATGCCGATCGAGGCGAGTATGACGAGGCGGTGCGGCTCTTTCAACGCGCGCTGGAAATCCGGCCGACGTATGACGAGCTTTGGAGCAAGCTGGGAAGCGTCTATTCGGAACAGGCCAACGTCGACCATGCCGCGGCGACGTTTCGCCAAGCTGCCAACGCCCGGCCCGACCAGTGGATGTGGCCCCTGCGCGCGGCGGCCGTTTGCCCCACGGTCTTCTCCAGCCGGGAGGAGATGGATGCATATCGCCAGCGGTTGCGGACGCAATTAGAGACGATCGCATCGACGCCCCGTCGAAAGGCCAGCGTGGCCGAACTGACCGCCTGCGGGCTCCATCCGCCGCTGGAGATGCAATTTCTCGATGGCGACCTGCGACCGCTGAAGAACGCTTATGCCGATGTCCTGGCCGGTTGCTTCGAGACAGAGATGCCCAAGCCGGCGACCGGGCTGCCGCGGATCGGCCTGGTCGTCACGGGCGGACACGAAAACATCTTTCTCAAGTCGATGCTGGGCGTCCTCGAGCGGATCGATCATCGGCGGTTCCAGATCGTCCTCGTCTGTCCGCCGCAGGTCGTCGTGCGGATGCGCTCGAACATCGCGAACAACGCGATCGAGATCGTCGCCGCCCCCGCGCCGACCGATCAGATGGCCCAGGCCATTCGCCAGGCCAGGCTCGACGTGCTGCTCTACTGGGAAATCGGCACCGACGTGTTCAACTACCTGCTCCCGTTTATGCGGCTGGCGCCGGTGCAGTGCACGTCGTGGGGCATCCAAACCACCTCGGGCATCGGGCAGGTCGACTACTACCTGTCGAGCGAACTGGTCGAGCCGGACGACGCGGCCGAGCACTACCGTGAAAAGCTCCTGCTGGCCTCGACCCTGTTGACTTACCAGTACCGACCGCCGTTGTCGCTGGTCGGGGCGCAACGCGAATCGTTGGGCATTCGGGCCGACGAACACCTGTATTTCTGCCCTCAACACCTGGGCAAGCTGCACCCCGATTTCGACGCGACACTAGGCGAAATTCTCCGCCAGGACGGCCGGGGCCTCGTGCTCGTCACCCAAGATAAACATGGCCACGCGGCCGCGCGGCTTCAACAGCGGCTGGCGCGAACGATCCCCGACGTAGCTAATCGCGTCCGTCTGATTCCGCGGTTGCCGGACGCCGACTACCTGGCCCTGGTCAGTGCGTCCGACGTCCTGCTCGATCCGCCCTATTTCGGCGGCGTCAACACGACCTACGACGGTCTTGCCCTGGGCAAACCGATCGTCACGCAGCCGTCGGCCCATCACCGAGGAAGGTATACCTACGGTTGCTATCGGAAAATGGAGTATCTGGAATGCGTGGCCGACGGGCCGGAAGCCTACGTCGATCTGGCCGTACGGCTAGGCACCGACGCCGATTACCGCCGGGCCGTTAGCCAATGTATTACTGAGAAAGGGGCCGTCCTCTTCGAGGATATCGAAGCGGTCCGTGAACACGAACGCCTGTTCGAACAATTGGCCGAGGAAGCCCGGTCGAAATAGTGTATAACACCGAGGCTAGGTGACACTGGCATCTTGCTAGTGTCCTTGACATACAGTAATGATCCTTCGAGTGCCATGGGCGGCTTATCCGCCCCAACGGGGCCTGGTTCTCCCAGCCCAGGGCATCGCCCTGGGGAACGAGCCGGCAACACGATTGTTTTCGGGCCAACGGCCCAACCGTTCGACGAAACGGTTGGCCCGTTGGGCCGAAACGCCAAATGCAGCGCCAAACCAGTCCCCAGGGCGATGCCCTGGGCTGGGAGAACAGCTGGGCCTTCGGCCCGTAAGTAGTAATGCCGTTCGCATGGAGGGCCACGCTCCGTCGTGGCCGCCTTGTCCGGTGTGCCCGACCACGACGGAGCGTGGCCCTCCAAATCAGTCTTGTCGATCTGGTGTCACTACCTGTGTGTAAGTGACTCAATAACAGTTGCCGGGTCTCGAACCGGCCTACGGATTTCTGAAAACAGTGGAGAATGTCATGATTATCTTCACCGGATCGGGGCGAAGCGGGACAAAGCTCTACGCGATGCTGTTCGACGCGCACCATGAATACGCCGTGGACCGGCTGAAGACGATCCTCGAGCGGGAGGTTCCCAAGCAGGATGCGCCGTTGACCAATCCGCTGACCGATCCGACACAGCGGCGGCGGATCATGGAGGAACACCTGGCCGGCATCGACCTGGCGACGTTCCGCGATTCGAGCAACCCCTACATCCACTTCATCGACGCCCTGGTTGCGATGGATCCCGAGGTGAAGATCGTCCTGGGCGTGCGCGACGGGCGCGATTTCGTCCGCAGCGGCGTGTCGCGAGGCTACCATACGTCGGCCGTCAACGCCTCGTTCGGGATGCGGCCCGGCGTCGACGATCCCTACTACGACAACTGGAGCCAACTCAGCCCGATCCAGAAGTGCGCCTGGCAATGGACCCATCGCAACCATAAAGCCCTGACCGGGCTGAAGGACGCCCCTCAAGACCAGTGGACCCTGGTGCGGCTGGAGGACCTGACGGCCAATCCGCGACGCGAGTTGCATCTCACGCGGCTGGAAGAGTTTGTCGGCCGCCGGGCCGAACGGCTCTGGCTGGACGTGAAGGTAAACAAGAACGCCTCGTTTCAACTTCCGCCAAAGGAAGAATGGTCCGACACGTGGAACCAGGAGTTCTATGAAATCGCCGGTCCGCTGATGCACTGGCTGGGCTATCCGACGCCCGAGCGGTACGCCGCCGGATCATCCTCTCAACCCTCGCCGGCGATGATCCGCCGGAACTCGCCCGCCGCTCGAGCGACCTGATCCCGCGTCAGACACAAGGCCGACGGCAGATTCACGCCCCGAGGACTGAGTTCATAGGCCACGGGGTTCGACTCTCGGGCAGTCCGCGCGGCCGGAGTGTAGGCATACGCGGGCAGCGAACTGAGCGGGTGGAACATCGGCCGGCCGTCGATTCCATTACGGGCCATCTCGGCGAGAATCCGGTCCTTCGTTAGGTTCAGTGTTGGGTCGACCAGCACGGTCGTCATCCAGTAGCTGTTCCGCGTGCCCGGCGGTTCGGGATTGAACGTCAGGCCCGGCACGTCGGCCAGTTCCTCGCGATACCAACCGAAGATCCGCCGTTTTGCCTCGACGAGTTCTTCGGCCCGTTCGACCTGGGCCAGCCCCAGCGCGGCCTGCATTGCGCTCATCTTGTACTTGAAGGCCACTTTGTCGTTGAAGAAGTTCGTATCGCCGGGCCGCCGGCCATGGTCGCGCAGGACGAGGACCCGCCGGTAGAGATCTTCCCGATCGGTGACCAGCAGCCCTCCCTCGCCGGTCGTGACGGTCTTCGAGCCGTGCAGGCTGAACACGCCGGTCACGCCGAAGCTGCCCGCCTTTTGGCCGTTATACTGCGAACCAAACGCCTCGGCCGCGTCCTCGATCAGCGGAATCCCCCGCCGTTCGGCCACGTCGCGCACGGCGTCCATGTCGGGCATGTTGCCGTACAGGTCGACCACGACGGCCGCCTTTATCCGCTCCGTGATACGAGCCTCGAACGCTTCGGCCGAGAGACACCACGTATGCCGATCCACGTCGGCAAACACCGGCTGGGCTCCGACGTAGCTGATCGGCGCCGACGAGGCGATCCACGTCAGCTCTGGGACGATCACCTCGTCCCCCGGTCCCACGCCCAGCGCGGCCAGCGACAGATGAATGGCCGACGTACACGACGGCAGCGCCACGGCGAACCGCACGCCCAGATACTCCGCCACCGCCCGCTCGAAGCGTTCGTGATACTCGCCCGCCTGGCCGTACCAGCACCGCGTGACCGCGTCGGTGACGTAGTCGATCTCCCGCTGCGTAATCGAAGGGCCGGCGATGGGAAGGGTGGCCATGGGTGACGGGTCTCGTCCGATGTCAAAGGTAGAAATAGGTGTGCCGATCGGTTCCAAACGTGTCGGCCATCGCCTGTTGGGCAATGGCCGGGTTCAGACCGACGTAGAGCAGCTCGATATCCGGGGCCAATTCGGCTGGCGCGATGATCGGCTTGCCATAGCGCCGCGATCCCTGGTAGAACGCGTTCTGGTCGACAAAACACTCAATCCGCGATGGATCGCGTAGGCACGTGACGATAAACAGGCCGTAGAAACCCGCGCCATAGACGGCCGCTCTTGCAACCTCGTTGTGATCCGATTCGAATCGGCGAACTCGGTCGGTGATTTCGTTCCAGTATTTGCACAGGCCGTCCACCTGCTCCCGCAAGGACGCGACCTGTTTCGCCGGCGGTGGCTCGGCGACCGATCGCGTCTTGCAGGCGATCACGACCAAGGCCGCATCGTGGGCGTTCGGATCCAGGTCGATGATCTCGAACCCAGCCGACTCGAACAGGCATCGCAAAGACACCTCGGAAAAGTGATTGACGTGGTCGATCACGACGAAGTCGGCCGGATTGCGGTAGACGTTCGGGACGAGGCAATATGCCAGCCCTGACGGCCGAAGCAGCCCGTGAATCGCTCCGACCATCTCGCACGGCCGGGTTGCGTGTTCCAGAGCGAAGAACGACGTGACCACGTCGAACGAACCTCGCCAGGCGGGATCAGGCGAGTGCGTGGCCCAATTGCCTTCCGGAAGAAACTCCTTCCAGAAGTCGACGTAGGCGTCGGAAACGTCGAAAACGTGCAAATCCAAATCGGGGCGGGCCGACGCCAGTCGACGGAGCGTGGCCGACTTGCCGCAACCGTAGTCCAACACGCGCGAGTCCTTGGGCAGGCCCATCTTCTTCAACAGCGTGTCCATCTGGTGGTCCACCCGATAGACGGCCTTGCCGTCGATCATTTTGTAGAGGTCGTCCTGTTCGCGGCTCTCGACCTGGATGTTGTACTGGGTGTCGTAATAGTCCTCGACGTTCTCCATTGGGGCCGTTTGCAAATGCCCGCAATGTCCGCAAAACGAGACTTCAACCTGCCCGGGGCGGATTTCGCAGAGCGACGTCAGGGATGCCTCCGCGCCAGACGTGAAAATCGGCGAGCGAATGGAAGTCCCGCAAACGTTGCACAAAACGGTCATGGTGTCGACGACCTCGGTGGCGGAGTGGCCTCGTGGTGGAAATCGTGTCGGGTGTTTCGGGAGGAATCAGCCTGTCGGTTTCAATGCGGTCTGGCGCAGGCGGCGGATGCGGTCGAGGTGTTGATTCACGTCGACGCCGGCGGCCTCGAAATATTGGTTGTATTCGATCTGCCGCCGGATGACGACGAAGCTGTTGCTGACCACGCCCATGCGTCGGTCTTCCTTGTCGTAGGAAGGCGCGTGTTTCTCCCGCGACGTGCCCAGCGCCTCGGCCGTTCGCAAGTACCATATTTCGGCCGCGTCGAGATCGCCCATTTGTTCGTACGACCGCGCCTTGCCGTACATGGCCAGGGGGTTGTCCAGCGACCGTTCGAGGACGTAGTCGAAATCACGGATCGCCTGTTCGGGATTGAGCGTCACGTTACGGTTGTTCATGAAGTTGTATTCAGCGTTGAACGCGTAGTTCCGCGCGGCGACGTAACCGGCCTCGAAGTGGGGCGTGTTGAGCACGAACAGCTTGTCGGCCTGTTCGCCCCAGTTGTATTTCTCGGTGTAGCCCGCGTCGAGGCATTCCTGATACATCTGGATGCCAGGCATGGGAATAAAGCGATAGACGTAGAGCCAATCGAGGTCGAGTCCCCGGGCGTAGTCGTAGGAGTTTTCGATGTCCTGTTTCGTCTCGAAGGCGAATCCAGTGATCAGGTTGCCGCTGATCCAGGTGCCCTCGATCGCCCGGATGCTCTCGATGACGCCGGGAACGTCGTCGACGTTGTGGCGTTTGCCGATGGCCCTGAGCACTTCGGGATTGCCCGACTCGAAGGGGAGCACGAACCACTTGCAGCCGCTTTCGCAGACGGCCTGGACGACGTCGGGCGTGAGCGAAGCGACTTCCATGCCTTCGATGCTGGCCCAGGTGATGCCCGGCATCCGGCGGATGAGTTCCTCGGCCAACTGCAGGAACTCCTCGGGCTTTCCCAGCAGGTTGGCGTCGAAGAACGTGAACGTGTTGATGTCGTAGCGCTCCTGGAGATAGAGCATCTCGTCGACGACCAGGCGCGGATTGCGGTAGCGGAGCTGGCCGCCCCAGATCAGTTTGGCCGTACAGAACGAGCAATTGTTGCGGCAGCCGCGCGACGCCAGGACCGGAGCGACCCGCGTGGTCGCGCGATCGAGAAACCGATAGATGAAGTAGTTGCCCTGCCGGGGGTAGAACTCCATGTCGACGTGTTCCCGGTCGGGCAGCGGAATCGTGTCGACGTCCTCGATGAGCGGTTGCGGGAGGTTTTTGACGATCTGTCCTAGGTCGTTGCGGTAGGCGATGCCCTGGACCGTGGCCAGGTCCTTGCCGGCGTTGACGGTACGGATCAGGTTTTCCAGAACGAGTTCCCCTTCGCCGAAGGCGACGAAATCGATCCCGTTCCCTTCGGCCATCGACTCGTCGTAGGACGTGTTGGCGTAGTTGCCGCCGATGACGGTGTGGATGGTTGGGTCGATCCGCTTGATGATACCGGTGATTTTCAGTGTCGAAACGGCCGTCACCATGCTGAAGCAGGAGACGCCGACCAGGTCGGGCTGCCGCCGGCGAATTTCTTCTTCAACCAGCCGCCACATCTTCGGGATGTCGACCCGATTGTCGGCGATAAACATCTTGATCGCGTCGGCGTTAGCATCGAAAATCTCGACCCTCACCTCCGGCAGCGTGCGGCGCAGGTGCGAGGCGATGTAACCCAGCCCGAGCGACGGCTCGATCTTGTCGCCCTTGACGATGTTGCCCTGGGCGTCGCGTGCGACGCCGTAGATGTTGTCGCCGTCGATTTCGGTGCACGGGTAGATGAGCAAGACCCGGCGGATAGGCCGTCGTGGGAGTGTCACGGTGTCATGTTCTCCGTGGGGGAGTGGGGACGGCCTGTCCAATCGCCATGCGGAACAGATCGGCGACCGCCTTGGCCTCGGCAAACTTCACAAAATCCTTCGGCGAGAGCCGTCGTTGGCCGCGTTGGAGATCCGCTTCGAGCGCGTTCATCGCGGCCAGCTCGCGGCGCATCTGCAGGCCGAACTTCGTTGTGAACGACTTGACGATGTCGTTGAGCAGATAGTCCTTGTCTTCCGGCGAAAGGTCCGACATCTCGACGACCACCATGTGCGCCCAGGCCAGATGGCAGAAAGAGACCAGCTTCAGGAACGGATCTTGCGGCCGGTAGCTCGCGTCCAGCACGCGTCGTTCCTGTTCGGCCGCCGTCATGTTGTGGTTATTCCGCCGGTAGTAGAGGACCTCGGGCAGTTGCGTGATGGCCCCGTGCAGGGACAGCTCGGCCAGAATGAGATGGTCGGCGCCACGGACGAACGACTTCGCGCAGTCCGTTTTCTGCAACGCCTCGGATCGGATCAGGCCGTAGAGCTGGTTGCAGGAGACGAGCGTCCACATCGTCTTCGAGAACCGCTCGCGAGGGCTCAGGCCCCGCGTGTCCAGCGGGTCGTTGAACGTTCTGATCTCGGCGCCGTCGCGGGTAATCATGCACGTTCGCGGATAGGCCAGCGCCAACTCGGGATCCTGGTCCAACGCGGCCACCGTCTTTTCAAGGAAGGTCGGCGCATAGAGATCGTGGTCGGCGACGAACAGAAAGTACTTGCCGCGCGTGCTGTGGAAGACATGGTTGTAATGCTGCTGGGGGTTGTACGTGCGGCGCTGTTCTAAAAGGGTGACGCGTGAATTGCCGCCGAATCGCTCGCGGAGTTTTTCGTGCGTCCCGTCCTGGCTGTGGTTGTCGGAGAGGATGATCTCGAAGTCCTGGAACGTCTGGCCCAGGATGGAGTCGATCGCCTGGGTGAACCACCGCCACCGGTCCGGTGCGGCAATCTTGTAGGTCAATAGGCCGACGCTCACCAGCGGCCGGCTCGGCACGCTCACCGGACAGTCGAAGCGGAAGGTCGGCGTGGTGGTCAATTCGCTCATCGCATACCAACGTTCGTTAGAGTGGAGATGGTTTTGTTATTTGGGTGGCACTCTACGCCGTTAACCCATTGCCGTCTGTGTCGATCAAATACGCAGACCGGGCGGCGTTTGGTGTTGTCGGGCTTTTTCACTCGCCCCAACGGGGCCTGGTTCTCCCAGCCCAGGGCGCCGCCCTGGGGATTGGGTTGACAACACGCGAGTCTTTTCGGGCCAACGGCCCAACAGTTCGGCGGAACGGTTGGCCCGTTGGGCCGATACATACGATACTGCATCAAACCGGTCCCCAGGGCGGTGCCCTGGGCTGGGAGAACGGCTGGGCCTTCGGCCCGGGATTCGAAAGCTACACTCAACACGGATCGATGAAACCAACGCCATCCGAAGGGTTAACGGCGAAGTGTGGCACTGGTGAGACGTCAGTCGGCGATACATCGCAGGTATCCCTCCGGGGCCACGCTAATCAACAGCTTGCCTTGCGTCTCGTGGTCGATTTCGAATCGGTCGTTTTCTTTTAGAAACTCGTGCACGGCCGTCCGAGGGTTGTCGCCTCGGCCCCACGGCCGGTCGGGGAAAAAGTCCTCCGGCATGTCCTCGATGATCGTGTCGAACACGATCAGGTAGCTGTCCTTGGTGACCAGGGGCGAGTAGCACCGCATCTCAGCCAGAACATGCTCGTGGGTGTGGTTCGAATCGAGCATCACCAGGACCGGGCCCTTGCCGGCGGCCATCGCGTGGACTTGCTTGACGATCGCCGGGTCGGTGGACGAGCCCTCGATCAGGTCAATCCGTCGGGCAAGCGGATGGGCTTCGATCTCACGGCGGTTGTGGGGGCGGATCTCGATGTCGATCCCCAACACGCGTCCGTCGCCGCCGAGCAGTTCCAGCAACGAAGCCGAGAGGATCAGCGACCCGCCGTGGGCGATGCCCGTCTCGATGATCAACTGCGGTTTCACCCGCCAGACAATCTCCTGCACGGCCACGATGTCCTGAGGAAACTGGATGATTGGCCGGCCTAGCCAGGTGAAATTATAAGTGTATTTGTGCGGCGTCGTACGCTCGATCCATGTCCGCGACAGTTCGCCGAGGTCCTCGTCCGCCCGGAGACCGGCGATGTTTTGGGCCACTTCGCGTTGGAAGGCTTCGATCGGATTCATCGGGCGGCGGCCTCGGTTGTAGCGGGAGCAGCGGATCGGGCAAGCATCTCGCGCCAGGGGATCGTTCGCGGGTGAATCACCTCGGCTCCGGCACGGCCTTTGTTGGCCACGAGATCGAGAATCGAGACGTAGGGCGTGAATGGTCCATGCTGTTGGGTGTAAGGAGTCATCCGGTAGTCCATGTACTCGACGGCGACGCCGGCCCGTTCGAACAGGGCATGGTCCAAGTAATCTCGCGCCCCATGGCCCGTGACGTAGGTGTTACCCCCAAGCCGCTGGACCAAGTCCAACAGCCGCCGCGAACTGGTTGTGTCGGACGGGTATTCCGATGAACGGACGAAACGGGTTTGCAGCCCGAGGTAGTCGGCCGTGTGTTCCAGGGCCGCGATGTTCAACTCGCAGAGCCGGTCGGTGTCCAAGGTGTAGACCGTATCGACCAACTCGAGCATTTCCTCACGATAGGGACTTTTCGCATGGGCCGTCTCCAGCGTCCGGCGATGTCGGCGGCGCCAATCCTGACTTTCGTCGAGAAGCACGTCGCGCAGCAATTGTCCTTGTCGGCGGACGATCGGCACGCTCAGCCATTGCACACCTTGGGCCGTCTTGACTTGCACCCGGCTGACGAAGCTGCGGCCCTGGGCGATGGGCACGTCGTCGAAATGGACGAACACGTCGGCGAGCTGAATCTGTTCGAACACGCCCACCCAGGGGAAGAACTGCGGCTGGAGAATGACGATGCGCGTCATCGGATCACCTCCAGTCCCTCCCGGGCTTGCATGGTGAGCATGCCGTCCCACAGGGCCGAGTCGAGCAGTCGCGGGTTGCACCGGTCGGTTCTCGGCAGGTCGGACGTCAACTCAAAGTCGGCGTGGTCGTCCGTGGTTCGGATCGCCCCGGTGCGAAACAGGTCGACCGCCAGCAGCGTCAGGTAGATCTTCTGGATGAACGAATAGCGTTCAAGCTGTTCGAGCGGCTCGCGCTCGGCAAGCGGCATCACCACCTGGGCGACGATCGGGCCCGCGTCGGCCTGGGCGTCGATCAGGTGAAGCGTCGCTCCGAGGAACCGGACCCGTTCGTCGATCGCCTGACGCAGCGGGTTGAATCCCCGGAAGGCCGGTAGAAGCGACGGGTGCAGGTTCAACGTCGGATACCGCGTGAACAGATCGGCCGTCACCAGACGAAGGAAGAAAAGAAGCACGAAGTCAACGCCGCCCTGCTGGGCAAACCAATCGGTCGCCGCGCGGGAAAAGACCCCGTTGTCGGGCAGTTCGATCCGCGTATGCGTCAATCCGTCTCGCCGGCAGGTCTCTTCGATGCCGCACGGCCGGTCCGTGACCACGAGCCACCGGCAGTCCCCGCCCGGCGTCGACGAGAGGAGCTCTCTCGCGCACGACCAAGCGCTGCCGTTGCTCGAAGCCACGATGCCTACGTTCATGGAGTCTCCCGGTAGAGATAGATCATGTATTCGTACAGTGGGTAGGCGTGATCCAGCCTCGCCCGACGGGTCAAGTGGTCTAGGCAGTAACTGAGCATCTCAACCGGGCTGGCATAATAAAGGTTCTCGACCATGAAGTTAACCCGATTCGACATCACGTTGGCCGCCACGCCCCGACGGCACAGCGCGAACATCCGTTCGAGCACGGCCCGGGCGTAACGGTTCATGTCCAAAATGCTGGCCGAGAGCTTCTGCGTGAGGATGCCGTTGCAGACAACGTAGTCGAACCGCTCGGCCGTGTTCCAAACGAGGACGTCGCCGTGGAGGAAGCGTCCCTCCGGCATGTTGACCTTGGCATAAGCGATCAGGTTCTCGGCCACGTCGATGCCCGTGTAGTCCAACGTCAGGCCGCGCTGCCGCGCGTGCTCCAGCAACCCGCCGTAGCCGCAGCCGACATCCAGCAGGCTAACCGGCCGATCCGCCTCTCGGGCTGACGGCTCGATCACCTCGAGCATCTTGTCATACCGCAGCCGGACGTCCTCTTCAGCGCCCCAGTCGACGCCCCGGGCCGTCGGACCATGTTTCGCGAACGTCCCCTCGTAGTGTTCACCCAACGTCTGGGAGATGGCCGTCATCCGTGGATCGACTTCGAGTGTAGAGTTCTCTTCCTGGGTGGCACTGGCATCTTGCCAGTGCTCCTTTGACTGCACTGGCGAGACGCCAGTGCCACCCGGTTCCCAATCGGGCCAGTCGCGGTCGCGGTCCGACATCGTTCGCTCGGCCTCGGGCCAGACGATGCCCAGGGCCGGGTCGTTCCAGCGGATGCCTCGGGCCGATTCGGGATGATAAGCTGTCGAAATCTGGTACGAGATTTCCGTGTCATCCTCAAGCGTCTGGAATCCGTGGGCGAACCGGCGCGGGATGTAGAGCTGCAGGGCATTGGCCGCTGACAGCTCGACCGCGTCCCACTGCCCGAAGGTCGGCGATTCGGGCCGAAGGTCGACGATCACGTCCAAGAGCGAACCACGCGAGCAGCGGACCAGCTTGACCTCCTCGTGCGGCGCGACCTGATAGTGCATCCCCCGGAGCGTGCCGGCCCGACGGTTGTACGAAACGTTGCACTGGGCCAACGCCGTCTCGAGCCCTCGGGCGGCGAACTCGTCGCGCGACCAGGTCCGCGCGAAGAATCCCCGCTCGTCGTCGAACCGGTCGGGCTCGACGAGCCAAGCGCCTTCCAATTTGGTCGGGCGTAAAATCACGCGACGCGAACCTCGGGGATCGGGATGATAAATCGGCCGCCCTGCCGGCGATAGGCCGCCTGTTGTTCGAGAATCTCGTCGGCAAAGTTCCACGTCAGCAGCAGGACGTAGTCGGGCCGGTCGTCGAGCAGTTTCTCGGGCGGGTGGATCGGCAGGTGCGTGCCCGGCGTGTAGCGGCCCTGCTTGGCCGTGCTGCGATCAACCACGTAATCGAGCGTGTCGCGGCCCAGGCCGAAGGTGTTGAGCAATGTACTCCCCTTGGCCGACGCCCCGTAGACGGCGATCCGCTTGCCCTCGGATTTCAGGCGCGTAAGCAGGTCGACCAGCTCGCGCCGCAACGCGTCGACGTGGCGGCCGAAATCGTCGTAGAAACCCGGCCGGTCGATGCCCCAGGCGGCCTCGGCGTCCAGCAGCCGGAGCACACGAGTCGAAGGCCGCCCGCCGCTGGCGACGAACACACGAAGCGACCCGCCGTGGATCGGGATCCGCTCGACGTCGACGACGATTAGGTTGTGACGCCGGAACAGCCGGTCCAGCGCGGTCAGCGAGAAGTAGCACAGGTGTTCGTGGTAGATCGTGTCGAACTCGATGTTGTCGACCAGGTCCTTGACGTAGGGCGCTTCGATCACGGCCACGCCGTCGCCGGCCAGCACGGTGCCCAGGCCCGCGACGAAGCTGTTCAGGTCGGCCACGTGAGCCAGGACGTTGTTGGCGTGGAGCACGTCGGCCCGATGGCCCTGGTGGACCAGCCACTTGGCCACACCCAGCCCGAAGAACTCGCACACGGTTGGCACGCCCCGCTCGCGCCGGGCCACCTCGGCCACGTTGGCGGCCGGCTCGACGCCCAGCACGGGCACGCCCGCCTCGGCGTAGTATTGCAGTAAATACCCGTCGTTGCTGGCGATCTCCATGGCCAGGCTCGAACCGTCCAGCCGGCACTCGGCGATCATCCGCGCGACGATTTCCCGGGCGTTGGCCAACGCGCCGTCGGAGAACGACGTGAAATAGGGGTAGTCGGAGAAGAGCACTTCGGGTGGGACCGTCTCGGTGATCTGGACCAAGGCGCACTCGGGGCACAAAACCAGCTCGAGCGGCCAGACCGGTTCCGGTTCGGACAACTGCGACTCTCTCAGCAGCCGATTGGCCAACGGGGTGGAGCCGAGCGAGAGGATCGGGCTCAGACCGGCCTGCCCACATGCCCGACATGCCACGCCGGAACCACCGGCGCGATCACGTTCGATTGTTTCAAGTGGTTGCGATACCATGCAATCGTCTTCTTCAATCCGTCGTCCAGGGAAAAGGCCGGACGCCAGCCGAGCGTCGTCCGGGCTTTGGTTGCGTCCAGATATTGATGAGGGATCTCGCCGTCGACCTGGTTCAGGACGATCGGCTCGACCGGCTCGTTCATTGTTTCAAGAATCGCGCCGACCACCTGGCGGACGGTCATGGGCATCTCGTTCGAGAAGTTGAACGCCTTGCCTTTGAGCGCCGGATCTTCAGCCAACTTCTCGGCCAGGAGCATGTAGGCGGCCGCGCCGTCCTCGACGTAGAAATAGTCGCGGGTCAACCGCCCGTCGGAGCGGATCACGGGCCGTTGGCCTCGCAGGACCGAGCGGATGGTGCCCGGCACGATCCGGTTCCAGTTCAAATCGCCCCCGCCGTAGAAATTGCCGCATCGGGTGATGGCCACCGGCAGGTCGAACGTCTCGGCGTAGGACCGGGCGATCAGGTCGGCGCACGACTTGCTCACGTCGTACGGGTGCCGCGCGTCCAGCGGCGTGTCCTCGCGATAAGGCAGCGTGTCATGGGCCCCGTAGGCCTTGTCGGACGAGGCCACGACGATCTGATCCACCCGTGGGCTCCGCCGGCAGGCTTCCAACAGGGCCCAAGTTCCGCGGACGTTCGACTCGAAGGTCGAAACCGGGTTGCGGTTGGCCACGCCGACGATGGCCTGGGCGGCCAGGTGCATGACGGTCGTAATCTCGTACTCGCCCAGGACCCGTTCGAGCAAGGCCTGGTCGGCCACGTCGCCCCGGACCGTGCGGACTTGATCCCGTAACTCCGTGCCCAACAGGTCGCACTGCGGGACCCAGTCGCGCACCAGGCAAACCACCTCGGCCCCGGCCGCGAGCAGCCGCCGGACCAGCCAGCCGCCGACCAGGCCCGAGGCACCAGTCACTAGCGTCGGGCGGTCTTGCCAAAACGTGCTCATTTCCACACCTTCCATGGCGCTTTGCCGCTTTCCCAAAGGGCCTGCAGGTAGTTCATGTCCCGCAGCGTGTCCATGCACTGCCAAAACCGATCGTGTCGGTAGGCCGACAACTGCCCGTCGGCCGCCAGGCGGTGCAACGTGTCGGCTTCGAGGCTTGTCTGGTCTCCGTCGATGTAATCGAGCACACCCGGCTCGAAGACCAGGTAGCCGCCGTTGATCCAGCCTTCGCCGGCCTGGGGTTTCTCGGTGAATTGGGCGACCCGGTCGCCGTCGAAAATCAGTCCTCCGAATCGGGCCGGCGGGCGGACGGCCGTCACGGTGGCCAGCCGACCTTGCTTCTTGTGGAAGGCCAACAGGGCGCTGAGGTCAACGTCGCTCACGCCGTCGCCGTAGGTGAGCAGGAACGTCCCGTCTGCAAGCCACTCGCGGAGCCGGCCTACGCGGCCGCCCGTATTGCACTCCAAGCCCGTGTCGACCAGCCGCACGATCCAGTCTTCGCACTGGTCCCGATCAGCCTCGACCCGGCCGGTGGCCATGTCGATCGTGACGCAGCCGTTGAGCACGTAGTAGTCGACGAAATACCGCTTGATCAACTCGCCCTTATAGCCCGCCGCGATCACGAATTCGTGGAACCCGTGATGCGCGTAATGTTTCATGATGTGCCAGAGGATCGGCCGCTGACCGATCTCGATCATCGGCTTCGGACGGACCGACGTCTCTTCCTGGAGTCGCGTTCCGCGACCTCCGGCCAAGAGCACCACGCGCATGCTGGCTCCTCACCTGCTAGAGGGGGCACAATAATGGGCGCGGTAGTGTAGTGGGGTTTGCCGAGAGGGGCAAGGGGGAATAGTGGGTAGTGGCCAGTGGTTAGTGGCTAGGGAAGGGGATTGGGGATTGGGGATTGGAACCGAGCGGGGGGCGTTAGCCCCCTGTTCCGTTACGGGATTGGGCCGAAAATGAGGGATCAAGCCGGAACATCAAAAACAGGGGGCTGACGCCCCCCGCTCGGTTTGGGTCATCGAATCCCCAATCCCCAATCCCCAATCCCTCGCCCCCTGGCAACTTACGCCTGTTCGTCTTTGTCGAACGCGGCGTCGAAGGCGACGTCGCTGGGGGTGATGTCGATGTCGCGGACGTAGGAGCAGGCTTCGCGGGCGCCCTGGTCGCGGTTCATGCCGCTGTCTTCCCATTCGACGGAGAGCGGGCCGTTGTAGCCGACATCGTTGAGTGCCCGAATGATCTCCTCGAAATCAACCGCCCCGCGGCCCAACGAGCGGAAGTCCCAGCCGCGGCGCGGGTGGCCGAAGTCGAGGTGGCTCGAAAGGATGCCGGTCCGGCCGTCCAGCTTGACGATGGCGTCTTTCATGTGGACGTGGAAAATCCGATCGCCGAACGCCCGGATGAACTCGACCGGGTCGACGCCCTGCCAGAGCAGGTGGCTCGGGTCGAAGTTGAATCCGAACTCCTCGCGGCCGTCCAGGGCCTCGAGCGTCCGCTCGGCCGTGATCAGGTCGAAGGCGATCTCGGTCGGGTGGACCTCCAGGGCGAACCGGACGCCGCACTCGCCGAACACGTCCAAAATCGGATTCCACCGCTCGGCCAGCAGTTTGAACCCGTCGTCGATCATGCCCGGCGGAATGGGCGGATAAGAATAGAGCAGGTGCCAGATGCTCGAGCCGGTGAAGCCGTTGACCACGTCGACGCCCAGCCGTTGAGCCGCCCGGGCCGTTTGCTTCATTTCCTCGATGGCTCGCTGGTTGACGCCGTCGGGATCGCCGTCGCCCCAGACGTAGTCGGGCAGGATGGCCTTGTGGCGGATGTCGATCTTGTCCAACACGGCCTGGCCGACCAGGTGTCCGCTGATGGCGAAGACCTGCTGGTCGTATTTTTCGAGCAGCTCGCGTTTCTTCGCACAGTAGTCGTCCTCGGCCATCGCCCGATCGACCTCGAAATGGTCTCCCCAACAGGCCAGCTCCATACCGTCGAAGCCGAACTCCTGACACTTTCGGGCCAGGTCCTCGGTGGTCAAATCGGCCCATTGGCCCGTGCAAAGCGTCACCGGTCGTGCCATGTCGTGTTTCCTCCGTCGCGTTTGGATTCGTATTCAAGCCAGTTCATTCGAAGGGTGGCTGGGGCATAGCGAAGCGGTGCCCCAGATCGGCGACACCTGGGGCACCGCTTCGCTATGCCCCAGCCACCCTATCGGGATTGGCCAGCTTCTTATTGTCCCGAATCGCCCACGGCACGCAAGATGCCGGCCGCGTGCTATAATCCTCACAGGGCGACCGGCAGATCGGCTTTTGGCAAAACGGGTGAATCACGCAGAATGGGTGCCGTGCTCCACGCTTGCGTGGGCATGTGAAGGCCTGTAAAGACTTGTATTAGAATAACTGTAGGAGGCGACTCCTGTCGCCGAATGAGCCCCGATTCGAGGACATTCGGCGACAGGAGTCGCCTCCTACAATGGTCTAAATTGGCAAGGACATTCGGCGACAGGAGTCGCCTCCTACAATGGTCTAAATTGGCAAGTTATTCGTGCGCGGATCCTACGTGCCCCGAAAACATGCCCACGCAAGCGTGGAGCATGGCACCCGGTGCAGGTTCGATACACACAATCGTGAGGTAGTTATGAGATTCCATCGACGACGGATTTTGGTCCTGGGACTGCTCGGTCTGGTCGGATTCGCCGTGCCAGCCAGGGCGGCCGATCGGGTGGAGTTGGTGATCCATGTCGAGAAGGGGGCGCCGCTGATGGGCCGGCAGAACTGGGTCCGCGACCTGGGCAAGGCCGGGTTCACGCAGGTGCGGTTCCGCCAAAGCAGGGCGGGCGCCCCGACAGGCGTCGAGGTTCATGGGACCGAGCCGAGCCGGAGGTACGTCGTCACGGGCGTGCTGGACGTGCGGGGCGACCTGGTTGTCGCCGGCCGACGCTACCGCGAAGGCGACGGCGACCGGCTCGCCCGATGGCTCGGCGACCTGGCCAAGAACGGCCTGCCCAAGCCGGCCGAACCGAAGGCCGCGTTCAACCTGACGCAGGCCCAATACGCCACACTCCGAAAAGACCTGGCCCAACCGGTCGGTTTCGCCACGAAGGATAAGGCCCGCTCCGACGTCGTCCGGCGGATCGGCGATCGGCTGCAAACGCCGTTGCAGATCGAACCGGACGCGCGGAAGGCCCTTTCGGCCGAAGGCGACAAGGTGGCCGAGGACTTGCAGGGCATGTCGGCCGGCACGGCGTTGGCCTGTGTGTTGCGCCCGGCCGGGTTGTGCCTGGTTCCGCGACTGGCGACCAACGGGACGCCCGTCTGCACGGTCCGCGCGGCCGGGCCGAAGGAAGAAATCTGGCCGATCGGCCATGTGCCTCGCACTCCGGAGATCAAGCTTGTGCCGGCCCTGTTCGCGCGGCATCAGATCCGGATCGAAAACGTCTCGGCAGCCGACGTGGTCAAGACCATCGCCGAGGCCGCGAAGCTGCCCGTCCTCTACGACCACAACGCGCTTGCCCGACACGGCATCGACCCGGCCAAAAAGCTCGTCAGCATCGCCCAGCGTCAGGCAAGTTACGACCAGACCCTCATCCGCGCCCTCTACCAGGCCGGCCTGAAGCGCGAACTCCGCGTCGACGAGTCCGGCCGGGCTTTTCTTTGGATCACGACGCTGGAGCCGGTGTGAGGGCGGGGGGCTAGGGACTCGGGGCTAGGGACTCGGGGTTCGGGGCTCGGGATCGGAACCGAGCGGGGGACGTTAGTCCCCTGTTCTGCTAGGAGCTCGGGGTTCGGGGTTCGAGACTCGGGGTTCGGGAGGCTGGGACTTGAACTTGGGGCGTGGTGTTGCATGGGATCTTCCCCAAGCGGGCCTATTGAAATGGTTTGAGACTTCGGAGGCAAGGCTTTGCACCTGTCGGTGAAAGCGGACATCCGTCTTATCGTCCGCCCATTTCTTAATCGTTGGTAGTGCTTCCTGGAAGGCCTGCCACGTTTTATCGTTCGCGACGAAAGAGGAAGTGTAGTTGTGCAGCTTCACGAGCAGAGCCAGTCGGGCGTCTTCGTGAGAGGGTTGGACTGCTTCTTGTTCAATCGCCTTGACGAGCAGGGGGATTACGATCTCGCCCTTGACGTTCGCATCAGCCAATTTCGTGAGGGCCAGGAACCGCGTATGGGCATCCTCGTGCGAGGCGGCCTCGATCAGAGCCTGTTCGACCTCGTGGATGGAAAGCAGCGGCCGCAGGGCGTCAATTGCCGCGTAGCGGAGCGTGCCTGACTTGTCCTTGGACAGCCCGACCAGCATCGTGACAACCGGCTTGACCCGAGTGGGCCCCTTTTTCTTGGCGTCATGCTCGACGGCCACATTATTGCCCAGCATCGTCAAGACGTTGTTCGCCAACTGAGGATTTTGTTCGACGAACCGCTGTACGACGTCCAGGTGTTGCCCATTCTTGTCAACGAAGAGCAATGCGTAACAGGCCTTTTGTCGCACGGAGGCGTCCTTGTCCTTATCCGCGGCCATGACCAGCGCCGTCAAGGCCGGCTTGGCGTCGCTGCCCAGGATGAGCAACGTCTCCGCGGCGAAGAACCGGCCGTTGCGAGGGCCGTGTTCGAGTTCCTCGCGTAGCAAGGGCACGCCCAGTTCGAGAGGGACGTGAGGCGTAACGGCGTCGGAGAAGATCCACCAGGCGAGTTGTCTCATGTCATCAATTCCCTTCGAGCCGGGCGTCTTCCCGTCGTAGTCCCGCATGATTTCGAGGATCGCCTTGACCGCTTCCTGCCCATAGCCCTTGGAGGCGAACGCGCCGAACGCCCGAATGGTCTCAGTGCGCCGCTCGGGCTTGAGTTCCGTCTGGGCCGTGTCGCGCCACTGCTGGAAGCTCATGCCGTCGTAGCGCAGCGTGTCCAAAATCTTCTTGGCTTCGGCCTGTTCGCGTTTCAAGGTGGCTGCGAGCGAGTTGCACTGGGCGATCATCGCAAGGCTGTTCTTGTGGAGTCGGTCGTAGTCAGGCGTCCTGCCTTTGGCCATGTCGCGCATGAGCCGGTCTTCAGCCCACCAGCCGATCTTCCTTTGACGAACGAGGGCCGTTTGGGTCACGTTGACCCTTTCCGCTGGGCTGGAGGCGGTCTGCAACTCGACGTCCAATCGGCGATCCATGGCGTCGCGGACGATATCGAAATCGAGATTGCCCTTCTCCCAGACGGCCACGACAGCCTCCTCTCGCTTCTGGGCCGCAAGGATCGCGTTGGGCAGCGCGCTCGGATCGCGCGAGATCTCTGCCAGCAGCACCTTGATGTTTCCTTCCAGAGACGCTTGCTGCGGTATCAGGGCGTTTAGAGCCACAACAAGTTCGCGGTGCTCTTCGGGAGAAAGGACGGCCGACTGGGCTTGCCGGCATCGTGTCGTCAATTTCTCGAACCGGGCAAGGCTTTCACGCATCGCCTGGAGCTTCTCCACCGGGCTGATCGCGGCGTTGGCCTCCGTCTCCCAGCGTTTGCGCATGGCGTCGGCCAAGGTCTTGGCGGAACTCTTGTCCTGCTCCCACGCCTTTTGTGCGGCTTCCTCTTCTTTTTGCGCCGCGCGAACTCGGTGATAAGCGGCCTTTGCCTCTTCCGCGATCGTGGCCATCTTCTTTTCTGCCACCAGCGAAGCCTTGGCCTTCTCTCGTCTTGCGGTTCTTGAAGTCCGGCTTGGCGTGTGCGCTGCTTGGGGCCGTGCGACCGTGGGCGGGGTGGTCTCGCTCCGCAACGGGTTCGGCTCGCCGGACGGCGGCCGTGTCGGCGCGTTCAGCGGGTTTGCCGTGGAGGGCACATCACTCGCCTGGGTTTGGGCTACAGCCTGTTCGAGTTTCAAGGCGGTATTCAACAGGTTAACCTGTTCTCGCGCGGCGGACTCGTTTGCTTCAAGCTCACGGTCGACCGACGCAATAGCGACGTTGGCCTTGCGGCGGCTCTGGATCTTGCGCTGCACCTCCTCGATGCGAGCAATACCCGCTTTGATCACCTTGACGCGTTCCGCCGGGCTGGAAGCGCTTTTATACTCGGCTTCAATGCGGCGGCGCATCGTGTCGAGGACGACGTCGACCACGATATGGCCCTGTTCCCAGGTCTCCAGAACCGCCTCCTCTTGTTTCTGAGCCTCTCGTGTTCCATAGCGTCTTTCTTTGCGTTCGGCGGCCTGAGCGCGTGACAACTCAGTCTGAAACAACTCGGCGTTCGCTTCCCAAAGCAGTCGTTGTTGTTGCAGCGCAGTCAAGTCCACGAAGAGTTTGTGGGTCTCTTCGGGAGAGAGATCGGCGGATTTCTTCTTGATGAGTTGTTTTTCGAACTCCTTGTGACGTTTGACGGCTTCTTGCATTGCCTGAAGTTTCTCAACCACCGAGGAGGCGAAGTCGACCTCCTTTTCGCCCCGTTTGCGCATCGCGGCCAGGAGGACGTCCATCGTGACCGTGCCCTTCTCCCAAGCCTTTCGGGCGGCTTCTTCCTCCCTTTTTACCGCGAGGAGGAGCGTTTCCTTCCGAGCTTCGCGAACGAGCATCTCCTTTCTCGTGGCGGCGTCCATTTGCCTTTGTGCATTGCGAATAGCCCTCGCCTCCTCCTGTGTCACGGTCTTGCTTGGTTTGAAGTTGGCGATCTGCTTCTTCAGAAGCTCTTGCTCGGCTTGCAGCGTGGCCAGGGCGACCGCCAGGCTGTGGTCCTCCTCGGCGGTCCGGTTCGCTCTCGGTGGGTACCGGAGGTGTCGTCCGAAGCCCTCGTAGCGCACCAGGGCCACTCGCATTGCCTGCAGTTTCTCCGCCGGCGTGGCTGCCGTGTCAATGTCGGTCTTGCAGCGATGACGGACGGCGTTTACCAGCGATTCGGGAAGTCCCTTGCCCTGCACCCAGGCCTTCCAGGCGGCTTCCTCCGTGAGCTTGGCGGTCAGACGCCTGAATGCGTTTGCCGGCGCGCCGGAGGCGCGAACGCCTGGGGGAGACGAAGGCGTTGGTTGCGCCGCGCGGAAGGAGGCCGGGGGCGTACTGGAGTTGGCCTGGTCTCCCGCCCGGGCGGCCGTGGCCTTGTTGGCTTTCGCGCTGGCCGCTTCGGCCCGGGCTTCGAGCAGGGCGATTTCGGCCTCGAGGCGTCGGGTCTTGGCGCGGAGCAGGGTTTTGTATTCGCCGCCGGGAGTGCCGGCCTCGTAAAGGACCTTGACGCGGTCTTCCGACGCTTTCAAGCTGTCGACGTACTGCTGGTGGATCTCCAGCCGCTTGGCCGGATCGCGACAAGTCGCCAACTCGGCCTGGAGCCGGGCCTGTTGGGCGACATACAACTCTTCAATCGTGCCCGTGCCGTGCTCGTAGGCCAGTCTGGCGACCTTCTCGGCCTCGCGCAGCAGGGCTAGCCGTTCCTCATGTAGCTTGTCGATCAGAGGCTTCTTCTTATTCTCTGGTTTGGCCGTGGCGCCTACGTCTTTCGCGTCGGCCGAAATGGTCGAGGGCAATGAGGTGCTGGCGGCTTCATTTGCCGGGCTAGGTGACTCTTCTTCAAGAGGCTCGCTGTTCGCGGGCATGGAGGGAGGTGTCGCGGCCGGTTCCTTTGCCACGAGCGCCACTTGAACCGATCCGGCCGCCACGAGCATGACGGCGACGCCGAGAACGCACAGACGTTTCATGATCGAGTCCTCCAGGGGATGAGAGGTCAACAAGCGACGAATCCGGCGAGAAAGGCCTCCGCCCCGCGCGGCGGGTCCGAAGGCGGTCCGGCCGGGCGATTCGACCAGACGCAGCAGGGCGTCAGCGTAGCGAGTTGCGTGGTCAGGCGCGTTGGCCACGGCTGCCCGATCGCAGGCCCATTCGGCCGCCTCGTCGAACCGACGGACCGCCCACCAGACCGCCGGGTTGAACCAGTGGGGCAGCGCCAGAAACCGCACGAAGAGCGATTTCCACAAGTCGGCCCGTTGGTAATGGGCCAACTCGTGCCGCAGGATGGGCAGCCGCTGCGCGGGCGTCAGCCCGGCCCAAAGCTCGCCCGGCACGAGCAGCTCGAATCGGCCCGGCAACCGGCACAAAAGCGGCCCGATCTCTTCGGTCACCCGAAGCGGGATCGCGCGGCGGACTGCCTGCTCGTCCAGCAGCGTTTGCCACTGGGCCACCCACGCTTCCTCCGCCGGTCGACCCGCCGGCAAACGACGCACGAATCGCACGTAGCGCCAAAGCCCCATGACGAGCGAACCGATCATGCCGAACGTCCAAAAAAGGACAAGCCACGTTGCCGCCACCGTCCAGCTTGGAAACCGCCCTTCGACCGGTTCTTGTGTGTCGTCACTGTAGGAGGCGACTCCCGTCGCCGAATTGGCGGGGCAATCGAGCACGGCTGGTAGAGAGGTGGCACTGGAGCCGGAGGCGACTCCTGTCGCCGAATCATTCGTAGAACCATCCTCCTCGTTGAAAACGGCACCCATTGCTGAATCGGACGGACAATCGGAAGCGGATATCGGTTCCGAGGCCGTCGGCGACGGGAGTCGCCTCCTACAATCGTCGTTCGGAGCCTTTATTTCGATCAGTTCAGTATCAAGAGGCTCATTCTGAACGAGCGACGGGCCACTCATCGGTGGAATGGGTGGAATGGACGGAACCAGATCCGCTGGCAAGGACGGCCGGGGGATGGGATTGGCCAGGTCCGCCGCGGGCTCTGGTTCCGTCGTGGAAACACTTGTCGGCACGGCCACGGGATCGTGGTACGGGATATCCAGCGGCAGGCGGATCCAGAACCAACCTTGGACCAGCACCAGACACCAGGCCACGCGATGCACGACCGGCGACGAGACGCGGAAGCCTCGCAGCAGCCCGAAGACGACCAGGGCCATGCCGGCCAGGACGGCCGTGGTTCGGCCCAGTTCGATTGCGATCTGTACGGTTGTCTCGCTCATCGGCTTGCCCTCCCCTTCGACCCGGTGGACTGCGAATCGTGTTCGGCTTCGTTGATCAACGCCCGGAGCTGTTGGATTTCCTTCGGGCTGAGCTTGCGGTCGCGGACCAGATGGGCGACCAGCGGGACGACGCTGCCGCCGCTGACCCGTTCGAGCAGCAGGTCCAGGTGGCCCGCGCTGACGTCGTCGGGCCGAACGGCCGCTTCATACCGAGCGGGCCGCTGGCGGCTGCGGGTGACGACCCCCTTGTCGACCAGCCGGTTCAGCCGCGTCTGGACGGTCGTATAGCCGATCGGTCGGTCCAGCGCCTGTTGCGCCTCGGAGAGCGTCGCCGGCCCGGTCCGCCACAACGCCTGCAACATCTCGATCTCGCCCGCCGCCAGCCGGGGCGTCTTTTTGTTATTCTTCGATGGTTTTTTGACCACGATGTCCTCGCTTTCCTCCTGAAAGGCCCGCCCGGCGCATCGTTGCTTTCGCGAACTACGACGCGCGTCATAACCGGGATTATACTACCGGTGTCGTAGTTGTCAAGCGAGGAAATAAAAAACCCCCGAACACAAGGGAGCGTGGCCGAGGGCAGGTCTATTAACCCCTGCATAGTCAATCATCACTCGGGTGCCATGCTCCACGCTTGCGTGGGCATGTGGAACCTCGAAAAGCCGCGAAAACATGCCCACGCAAGCGTGGAGCATGGCACCC
>JAFGFF010000162.1 GCA_016931075.1 Pirellulales bacterium
CAGCCGAAGCTGGCGCGTTGAGCCGATCCGGGATGGGGAGTAAGCTTTAGGTTTGGCCCTTTCGGGAGGTTCTGCCGGATGACCAGTCAGCGACGCCGCGTGACGCTCAAGGATGTTGCCCGAGAGGCGGAAGTCGCCGTCACGACGGCCGGCAAAGTGCTGGCCAATCGTGCGACCGAGTTCCGCATCAGCCAGCGGACGGCCCAACGCGTCCGAGAGATCGCCCGCAAGCTGGGCTACGTTCCCAGCCACGCCGCGCGCTCGCTTCGATCCAGCAAGTCGGGGATCATTGCCGTGTTCCTCGCGGACGCCACGGACCCGATCACGGCTGGCATCCTTCACTCCATTCTGACAAACCTGCCCATTCACCATTATTTCCCGATTGTCACCGTTGAGCAAACGGGGGTGCAAGAGGCCCAAGCGACATGGCGGAAGAACCGTGTCGAGGGGGTCATCTTCTGCGGAAACAATCCGCAGGTGCGGCCCTCGCTGTTGGCCGGCTTGAAACGCGACGGAATCGTCTCGCTGGTGGCAGGGAACTACCACCTTCCCGCGGAACCGAAGTCCTTCGCGCGAGTAGCCATAGTCCGCGTAGACGACCGAGCGGGGATCGAACTGGCCATTCACCACATGGCCGAGCAACACCGCCGGCGGATCGGATACATTCCGGGCCCGGCCACGTCGTTCGATGCCATCGAAAGACAAAAGTCCTACGAACAGCTCATCCGCAAACACCACGCCCCAATCGTGGCAGGCAACCTGGGCAACGAAAGGTATTGGAATCGGGGATATCTCGGCGCCATGCAACTGCTGAAGAAACGCGGGCCTCGCGTCGATGCCGTCATGGCCTACGACGATCCGGTCGCAATGGGCGCGATCAAGTATCTTTCTGACAACCACATCCGCGTTCCCGAGGACGTCGCGGTCGTGGGTTTCGACAATCAGCCGGAAGCGGAGTACTCCATTCCTCCCTTGACGAGCATCCATCAGCCGGTGGACGAGATCGGCCGAAAAACCGTGGAATTGATGAAGCGAATGCTCGAAAAACAAGCCAAACCGGAGCATCTGCTCGTAAACCCGCAATTGATGGCTCGCGGCAGCACGATTGGGGCTTATTGATTCCTGCGCAGTCCATGTTCGTGCTTCGCCGCCGATGGGCCGCTTCGCGGCCTGATAGGCTCCTCTCTTTGCATCAGCCCAGCAGCGTGATAAGGCTTCATTGGGAGTTCACACTGGCCCCTTGTTCAAGGAAGACGGCGACCTGTCTGGGGGACTGTGGCTGGCTACTGGAACGCGTTTTAGCTGTAGCCTCCGACCATCACTGTAAGTCCTTGGTACACGGCTGGTTGCGGTGGTTCCGTTCATCTGTTCTTGATGCGAATGGGATCCTGGAGAGGACCACTTTTGGCGGTTCTTTCGATTTTATGGTGCGCGGACCGGAGTTTCCTGTCATTTATCTATGGGGACTAGTCATGGGGCTTATTCTTGTTGTAGGGTCCGTCCCTTCAGGTCTAACATTGGCGTTCCCACGGTTTTTTCACCTTCCACAACGATAGTGGTGGGTGATCGGTATTCCAGCAATGGGCAAGAACGAAGAGTTTGTCGAACTCCTGATACGCTATCAACAGCGTATCTTCCTCTTCATCTTCTCTTTGCTTCCGAATAGATCCAACGCGGAAGACGTGTTGCAGGAAACCGCCTTGCTGCTGTGGAAGAGATTCGACGAGTATGAGTCGGGCACCAACTTCAAGGCATGGGCCTGCAAGATCGCCTACTACAAGGTTCTGGAATTCACGAGGCGGCAGAATACGGATCGCCATCGATTCAGCGATGAGTTCACGCAGCGCGTGGCGGTCATGGTGGGTGGCGAGGCGCCGGACGTTACTCAAGCCCGGCAAGCGGCGCTGGAACGCTGTCTCGAGAAGCTTCCTTCGAAGGATCGCGAAGTCATACGGCGCCGGTATCGCCCGGGCGGCTCGGCCCGCACGGTTGCCCAGGAATTGGGATACAGCATTCGCGGCATCTATAAGGCGCTGGGCCGCGCGCATCGGATGCTCTATCGGTGCGTGCAAACGGCTTTGGCCACGGAGGACCATGCGTGATGGCTGACGGCTGGCAAGAAGAATTGCGAGTGCTGATCGATCGCCAGTGCGAAGGCGTTCTGACTGATGCGGAGGCAGCGCGGCTCGATGAGCTGGTCTGCGCGAACGAAGACTCATGCCGGTTCTATTGCGAGTACACGTCGTTAGTGGGGATGCTCTTTCTCGAACATGCGGAGGACGAGTCGCCGGAGTCCATTCTCGCCGGCTGGGTGAAAACCCCGTTGAAATCCCAATGTGAACGGCAATCGGGATCCACGGTGCTTGGATTTCTGGGCGATGTCTTCCACGCGGGCATGCAAACCCTGGGCCGGCCGCTGGTCTTGTCGCTGCTGCTCGTCGTCGGCATCCCTGGCATCCTCCTGACGCTGTTGTTGATACAAATTGGCGCTCAGCGGGATCCAGGATTAGCGGTTCATCCGGATGGTTCGCCTCGTCACGTCGCGGTCTCGGTGGCCCAGGTGGTGCGGATCCACGAGTGCGCCTGGAAAGAATCCGGAGGAGGCGTCTCGACGGGTGAATCATTAATCGCGGGGCAAAAGATCCAGCTTCGGCGGGGACTGATCGAGTTGCGTTTCAACGACGGGGCAAGAGTCGTTCTTGAAGGACCCGTCACGTTCGACGCGCAAACCGCTCGGCAGGGTTTCCTGTACGACGGCAGTCTCGCGGCGGATGTTCCCAAGGAAGCCAAAGGGTTCACGATTGCCACGCCGTCCGCAAAAGTGGTCGATCTGGGCACGCGTTTTGGCGTCAGCGTGAGCACGGATGGGACGGTGGAAACGCACGTATTTGAAGGCAAGGTCGAAGTGACTTCGGACGCGTCGTCGACCGGCGCGCCACCTCTGACTCGCCGTCTGGAGACCGGAGATGCCCTGGAGGTAAAACCGAGCGACACCGGTCCACCGCGGTTGGTTGCGAGAGCCGCGCAGCCGGACCGTTTCGTGCAGCACGTTCCTGACACGCTGCTGGAACCGACCATCATCTTTGCCCACTACGGCGACGCTGACCCGACAACCGAAGGCTGGAAGCTTCAAGGCTCCCACCTGACCAAGCTTGGCAAGGGGGGCTATCAAGTCGGTCCCACCAATGAGAACGGCACGGCGGCGTGGTCTCTTCGCAGTCCGGGAAAAGGCAAGTACGTGTATTATGCGGTGACCAGCAAGGACAGTCTTACTCCCGACCTGCTTGCGGAGGCGAAAGAAAATGGCAGCGTGCTTCGCGCGAGTGTTTGGTTAAACCCTCGATCCAAGCATTCCACCAAGGATAGCCTGTGCCAGTTTGGCTATTGTTACAACATGTTCGCATGGACGCTCAATGTTTCGCTCGACCCGCAGGGCAACCAGGTATTGTCCCTGCGAGAGTTGAGTTCGACAAGCGCCAGGGTGATTCCCATTCCGGATTCGCGGGATCAGTACGTCGATTACGAGATTCGCCGCAATCCGGGCGCCAAGGGGGCGGATGTTCTGGTCAATGGTCGATATGTCGTCAGGGACATTTGGAAGGAGGATTACAGGTCGTATCCCAAGCTCCAGTTTGGGATGAAAAAGGCGGTGGCAACGGAATGCCGATTCTCCCGATTCGAATGGGGTGTTTTTCGTGACAAGCCCGGCAAGGGAGCGAAAGAGGGCGGCAATGTGGATCTCAACAAGCAGTAGCGCGGCGGAAGAGACATGACCGATCTTCCAAAGAAAAGAAAGAATGACGACCGGACGAATCATGGATGCTCTTTTGCGGAACATGATATCGTCGTGAACCGGGGGCGTCTCTTTTTTTCGACCGTTCCCTGCTATAGCAGACGTGTAACAACGCAATAGAAAGCGTACTGAATAGTACCCATGCATGATAACCTCTCCCAAAAGGCCTATTGGCACATTCACGACAAGTTGACGACGGGAGCCCTTCAACCCGGCTTGCGTCTGAGCAACCGCGCCGTGGCCAAGGAGGTGGGAATCAGCTTCACGCCGGTTCGCGAAGCGCTGAACCGGTTGGTGAGTGAAGGACTTCTGGAATATCGCGAAGGTCTTGGAGTCTTCGTGCCCCAGGTGAGTCATCGCCAACTCGAGGAACTCTACGAAATACGCGAGATACTCGAATGCGAGGTGGTTGCCCGGGTGTGCGGTAAACTGCCCAAGGAAACGATGGGGCAGTTGCACCGGCTCCAGGAGGAGATGCAAAACATCGTCGAACAGGTCGAACACGACGGCAAGATCGGGCCGCGCGGCGAACAGTTTCGGCAATTGGATGCGACCTTTCATCTGACGCTCATCCGTGCGACGGGCAATCGCCAATTGCTGGAGACGGTGGCCGACCTGCGACGGAAGTGCGCGATCGTGGCCGCGGGCGCGTCGGGGGCGATAGAACTGGTGGGCCATGTGTTTCAGATGGAACCGATCAACTCGATTCGGAGAACGTGCCACGAACACGACCGGTTGCTTGCCCTGCTGCAAGATCGCGGTGGGGAGGACGAGGCCAAACGGCTGGCGCGAAATCACATCCGCGCCGGTCGTCAGCTTGCCCTGTCGGCATTCGACCGGACCTACATCAACTCGTCGCGGCGCGTGACGAGGGCGGAAGAGGCTGCGTCCTGACGGTCGCGGGCGGACGAAGAGGTTGAGGATGATAGGACCAGCGAATGCGCGAACGTTACGAAGCGACTATTGAGGTGAAGCGGTAGAGAGTCGAGGTGCGGCGCGGCACGGAATACTTCCAGATGGTCAGTCTTATGAAGGGAGACCTCAATTATGAAATGGTCGTTCAAGTGTTCCACGGTCCTCTTGCTCGTTAGCCTAGGTTGGGCAGTGCCCCTGCCAGTCCAGGCGCAAGGCACCTACTACTACTGGAACGTTAGCGCACCCAATACGGGCTACTACGGCGACACGGAGAATTGGGTGGACTCGATTGGAAATCCGGCTTGGGCGGTTCCCTCCACTGGAGATAGCGCCATCATCAAGAACGACGGGCCATTGGTTGTCGACATCGACCACCCGATCGGAGACATGTTCTCGTCCTTCATCCCCTTCCAAATCTTGGTGGGCGCTGGCACGATCGGTCCGTTGGATCCAAGCGCGGGCCATGTCCAGCAAACCGGCAGTGACGTCTACTTTGAGAATTATCTTTGCGTTGGCACCGATTCTTCGCCGGACACTTCCACGTGGACCATGACGGGGGGTACGATCAATCAGACAGGGACAACGGGGGGGCTCTATGTGGGCGATGTGGCGAACGGATCCATGACGGTCGAGAACGCGTCAATCACGGTTAATAACATACTCCAGATTGCCGGAGGCGCGGAGGGAACCATGACACTCAACAGTGGCGCCGCCGTCGGGGCCAAGTATCTGGAGGTCGGGAGGGATGCGAATGCGGTGGGTACACTCACGATGAACGATGCCACCGCCACTTTCACCGGTACTGCCGATTCGTCTGTTGGGTACGACGGAGCCGGCTCATTTGAGTTGAGCGGCGCTGCGAACGCCGAGTTTACGGGAAAAATGAATGTCGGATACGGCAGTGGAAACGGCTCACTCGAGCTAAGCAGCACCGCGAACGCCACGTTCTCAAAATTGAATGTCGGGTACAACGGTGGAACCGGTTCGGTCTCTCTGTCGGGATCAGCTACGATAAACGCGCCATCCGGTTTCTCTCTGGGCTACAATGGCTCCTCCACGGTTGCGGGGGGATATGGCAACCTGACTATCAGCGGTGGCACACTTACGGCCCGTAACCTTGGCATGAGTAACGACGCCCAGGACTGCACCAACGACATCACCATGACCGGCGGAGCGATATTGCTCGAACGGGGTATGACCGTGGGATACGCTAAAAGAAACGAAGGGCTGGGTTCGGCCACGCTCGATATGTCAGGTGACAGCGTCATTACCATCTCGTCAGGTAGCCTGGAGATCGCCTGGGGTGGAACCGGAACCGTACTTCTTGGAAGCGGCAACGCGGCCGAGAATGCTAAAATCACTTCGACCGCGGTGGTCTATCTTGGCTACTCTGAAGATTCGTTTACCATCACCAATACCCAAGCAAGGCTCGATCTGAACGCCGGGGGGACGCTCGAGGCGCCAGGAATCCTATCTGGAGTTACCGAAGAGGGTGGCGCCAGCGTGGCCTCCTCGATTGTGAACTTCAATGGCGGCACGTTGCGGGCCACGACTTCCGCCACGGACTACATTATCAACGCCGGGGGAGCACTAGAGTTCAAAACCAACGTCCAGTCCGGCGGCGCGATCATCGACACCAACGGCTTCGACATCACGATCAGCACGCCCCTGACCGAGGACGCCGGCTCAACAGGCGGCGGCCTGACAAAACTCGGCGCCGGCACATTGACGCTATCCAGCGCCGAGCATACCTACACGGGCAATACGACCATCGAGGAGAGTACGCTGAGCATCACCAACAACACGGTGTTCGACGATGATTCCGTGGTCACCATCGCGGACAGCGCTCTTCTAAATCTGGATTTTGCCAGCACGGGGGACGCCCTCGAAGTGATCGGCGGCCTCTACTTCGATAATGTTCTCCAGGACGAAGGCTCTTGGGGCGCCTTGGGGAATCTGTACGCCGACTTTACAAGTGCCTATCTGACCGGAACGGGCCTTCTGTACGTTGGCGGGATTATGCCCGTGCCGGGCGACACCGACGGCGACAGGGACATCGACGCGGCCGATGCGGCGGTTCTGGCCAGGAACTGGCTTGCGTATAATCCCTCATTCGATTACAGGGACGGCGACTTCAACAAGGACGGTTGGGTCAACGACCTGGACGCGTCGATCCTGGCCGCGAACTGGAATCCAGGCGGCGCCGAAGCGGCCGGCAAGGTGCCCGAGCCGTCGGTGTTGGCCAGCTTGCTCGGGCTGGCTTTGAGCCTCTTCGCGTGCCGGCGATACGAAACCAGGTCTGCCCAACCGGGCGCGATGGACTCCGCCCATGTTCGCTAAAGGAGACAATCAGAACCACCGGAACAGGATCAGGCGCGACGTTGTATGAACCGCTTTGTCTAATCAACCTTGTTTCGCTAAACTTATTGGAGGACTGAATGATGACTATGGTTCGACTCTTCTCCGCGGCAACGGTTGTCGCAATACTGGCCCTTTCGCCCGTCGTGCAAGCCGAGATCATTACGCTCGAGGCGGTGCAGGATGCGACCATTATTAACAAGCCTAGTACCGGTAGAGATACCACGACCGACGGTAACAACCTGGAAATAAGAAAAAACGGTTCAAACGACCGTCAAGAGGTGTTGTATCAATTTGATTTGAGTAACCTCCCCGGAGAGATCACGGCGGCGCATATCGAGCTCTACGACCTCAATGGCGGGACTGCCGCATTTGGCACGGTTCACTATTTCGCTACTCCGGATCCAAATGCAACGAATGAACAACTCACCGTGCTGAATGCAAACGACGATGTAGCGTTTGATCAGGATGGTATGCATGAAGAATACATAACGTTTAACACCTATTCAAACGCAGTGAATGGCGACTATTGGACAGAACAACCGGGCGCAACGATGGCCTTGAACATAGGCGCCGACAACACGGCCGGACAGTACTACGCGTCTGCCGATGCTGATGAAACAGGACTAGTGATTCTAAACGCGGCCAAAGACAACCCCGGATACATCATCCTCCTCGGATGGGACAGCGTTTCGAGTCGCACGTTCTCCGACCGAGAAGGAGGCCATGCACCGAGGCTCGTGCTCACTGCTGTTCCCGAGCCGGGAACGCTCGTCTTGTTGGCCGGCGGGTTGGTCTGCCTGGCAGCGACATTGCGGGGCCGGAGAGAATAGGAGGCCCTTGACGCCGAAGCACGGGCTTTGTCGAAGGACTCGCGAGGGGGTGTCTTGGGGGCCATCCCCTACGCGGGTTCTTCTTGATGAATGCCGCATTGCCCCAGGGTGTGAACGATTACGTGACGGACATGCAAGTTGCTTATTCAATACGACGTTGTTGAATTCCCGAGTGAAGGTACGCTCATGAAAACTGTACGAAGACATGGCCGGGCACATGGCTTCACCCTGGTGGAACTGCTCGTGGTGATCGCCATCATCGGTGTATTGATCGCCTTGCTCTTGCCGGCGGTGCAGGCCGCGCGCGAAGCGGCGCGACGCATTAGCTGCTCGAATAACTTGCGACAGTTCGGCATTGGCATGCACAACTATCTTTCGACGCATGGCGTTTTTCCGCCCGGCGCGATCTTCAAAAACGAGTCGGCCCGATGGGACTGCCCGCGAATGAGCTACGTCGCGGTGCTCCTGCCGTACATGGAACAGCAGCAGATCTACGACCGGCTCGATTTTTCGCAGCCCTGGGAATACGAGGTCCACACTCCGATCCGGCGAACGTCACTGCCCTACATCCATTGCCCGAGCGTCTCGCAAAGTTTCTCTCCGATCTGGTATGATCCCAGCGGGCAGTGGCTGGACGGCTACGACATCGAATACGCGACGCACTACATGGGGGTGTCCGGTCCGAAGGGAACGATCTCCGGCTCGACAGATACGTATCCCGTGGGTGGAACGAGCGGCCTCGGCGGTCGAGCCCTCTCCGGCATGATGCAGGTCGGCGTGCTCATCCGTGAAGCCGACGTGACCGACGGCCTAAGCAACACCATTGTCATCGGCGAGCTGTCATGGGACGACACGACGTACCACCCGTGGCTGGGCGGATTCAGCCCTGCTCATAAGCACACGTTGTTGATGAAGAACATTGTTTATCCATTTCGCATGTATGCCTTTTTGCGCGACGGGAACGACGCCAACGACGTGAGTTTTGGCAGCTTCCACCCCGGCACGTGCCCTTTCGTCCGCGCCGACGGCAGCGTCCACTTCTTTTCCGAGGAAATCCAACTTGACGTGCTCAAAGCGCTGGCAAGCCGCGATCAGGGAGAGACCGTACCGAGCGACGCGGAGCTGTAGCCCGGGCTCGTGGCCCAAACGAGATGGAAACGCGCAATGTCCGAATGAAAACCTTACGCCAAGGCAACATCTCGCAACCATGCGGGCTGATCCAGTTACTGACCTTCGCATAAGTAGTCACCCCAAGTCGATGAACCGAATCTGGAGGGCCACGCTCCGTCGTGGCCGGGCGTTCCGGATGACGTGGCCACGACGGAGCGTGGCCCTCCAGTTGTAGGGTATCACTACTTCTGCGAAGCTCAATAACCCGTGCCAGTCTTTTGGCGTCAGACTCGCGAACCGTTGAGACGAACATCCATGACAGATCGAATCGATCGGCCGGCCGCGATGCTGGTCGCCCTCGGCATCTTGACTTTGCTCGCCTGTGGCTGCGGCCGCGCGGGACCGCGCATGGCCACGGTCTCGGGCGTGGTCACGCTCGATGGCAAGCCGCTCTCTCAAGGAAGAGTCCTCTTCGTCGCCGAGCGCGGCTTGGGGGCCAACGGGGAAATCGACGAGCAAGGCCGCTTCACCCTTGCCACCGACGGGCGCATCGGGGCGTCGGTGGGCAGGCACCGCATCGCGATCGTCTCCGTGCGCCAAGTCCCGCCCTCCCCCGGCGAACGCCTGTCCGGGGCCGAGTGGCTCATCCCCCGACACTTTGGCGCCCCGGATCAATCCGGCCTTGAATACGATGTCCAGGAAGACGCCAACACAATCCTGATTGAATTGAGCACGAAAGGACCTGGCAAGGTTCTTAAGGAATAGTCTCACGATGTCACCCTGGCGACGTCCTGGGACGGTCGTCGAGAGTTGCCCACCCCCACGGCTGCTGTGTTTCGCGAACGTGGTAGCGTGTCCTCGCCCTCAAGTTGAATTGTATAGCGCCCGGGTGATGTTTGACTATGCAGCAATCAATATGAGATAATATGGCCATGTCGAGGATGAGAAAACACCTGTCCTTACGCTTTGTATGGACACTGGCTCTATTAACCGTATTGGGAAGCGCAATCGGCGCCAAGGCGTCCGCCGAAGAGCCGACTGAACGGCCCGTATCACCCAATGTCCTGTTTTTCGCCGTCGACGACACGCGGGACTGGGTGAATTGCCTGGGCGGTTACCAGGGCGCCGTGCATACGCCCAACATCGATCGCCGGGCAAAGCGAAGCATGCTGTTCACGAATGCCCATTATGCGTCATCAAAGTGCGTCCCGTCGCCTGGCGCCGTTGCCGGTGCTTCACTGAATGAGACCGACGCGCCGAAGCGTGGAAAACGCTTGAACGTGCTGTTCATCGCGGTGGACGACCTGCGGCCGACACTGGGATGCTATGGCGACGAGATCGCCGTTACTCCCAACATGGACCGTCTGGCGAGCCGTGGCGCCCTCTTCCGACGCGCCTATTGCCAGCAAGCGGTCTGCAATCCTTCGCGCGCTTCCCTGATGACCGGACGACGACCGGACACAATCCGCGTGTGGGACTTGAAGAGCCACTTCCGCGAGACGCTACCCGACGTCGTCACGCTGCCCCAATGCTTCAAGCATCAAGGCTACCACACGCGGAGCATCGGCAAAATTTATCACGGGGTCGGCAAACCGTCCAGGGACCCCGTCTCCTGGTCGGTCGCGCCGCAATACGACGAGGTTCTCACGCTCTCGCTCCGCTACGCCAAACCGAAAAACAGGAACCAAGCGATAGGCCTCCATGGTTCCGCGACCGAATCGGCGGAAGTTCGCGACAACGCGTACACGGACGGGCTTGTCTGCGACGCGGCGGAAGCGGCGCTTGAGGAATTGAAGACACGGCACAAACCCTTCTTTCTCGCCGTCGGTTTTCGCAAGCCGCATCTCCCCTTCTGCGCTCCGCGGCGATACTGGGACCTTTATAATCGCTCGAAGATTCCGGCCCCGGCGCCCGACAAACATCCGGCCGACGCCCCGGAGCTGGCCGTGCGAAGCTGGAAGGAGCTGGAGGCCTATACGGACATCCCTAATGATGGACGCCTGAGCACCGAGAAGATCCGCGAATTGCGCCATGGCTACTATGTGTGCGTCAGCTTCACCGACGCTCTCGTCGGTCGCCTGCTGGATCAACTCGACCGACTGAAACTCGCCGAGAGCACCGTCGTCATCCTGTGGGGCGACCACGGTTATCATCTCGGAGAACAGGGACTGTGGACCAAAGCCAATAACTACGACCTGAATCCGTGACGAACGGCCCTTGTGTTCTATGGTGACGCCCCCGGTTGGACGGCGGCGGAGCGAGTGAATCGATGATACAA
>JAFGFF010000163.1 GCA_016931075.1 Pirellulales bacterium
ACCTCTGTAGGAGGCGACTCCCGTCGCCGAACTCTGTTCCACCGCCCCCTTCGCTGCGAACCGCTCGAAGACCGGCGGATGTTGAGCGTGGTCGGGTCGGGCGAGGCAATCGAGGTGTTCCATGCCCAGGATGCCCTGTTCGCCGAGAACGCGGGCCAGTGGGCCAACGAAGAAATCGCCTTCGGCTACAACCAAGGCGGCACCCAGATCTACTTCACCGACGACTCGATCGAGTTTGGCCTCTCGCGTCGGGAAGCCGGCGAGGACGGCGGATCGAAAGATCCGCTCGGCACAAACTTTCTGCCGGGCCATGAACTTGAAGATGAGATAGGCAGCCACACGAGTACCCGCTTCTCACTTCAGTTTGATGGCGCCCGACCGACCAGGCCGACCGGCAGCGACCGGGCCGAGACGGTGTTCAACTACCATGTCGGAGCCCCAACCAACTGGGTCGACGGCGTGGCGACATACAAAACGGTTGTCTACTCTGGGCTCTACGACGGCATCGACCTGCATACTTTCAGCCGCCACGGGCAGATGAAATACGAGTTCCATGTCCAGCCCGGAGCCGACTACTCGCAAATATCCCTGAGCTACACCGGCATCAAGGGGCTTTCTGTCGACTCCAACGGCCGCCTCCATATCACCACCGCCCTAGGTGACCTTGTCGACGACGGTCTCTACATCTATCAAGTTATAGATGGCCAACAAGTCGAAGTCTCCGGCCAGTTCTCCCTCCTCGATGCTGACACCTACACCTTCACCCTCACCAGCGATTATGATTCATCGTTCGAACTCGTCATCGATCCCGACCTCGATTGGAGCACCTACTTGGGTGGAGATATCTGGGATCGAGGCTACGGTGTTGCGGTGGATGCAACGGGCAACATATTCGCAACCGGACTCACTGGCTCAGTAGGCTGGGTTTCCGGTGGGTACGACCTCAGCCATGGCGGCAGTAATTCAGACGTCTTTGTGGCCAAACTCAGTCCTGGTGGTTCACATCTTTGGAGCACATACTCAGGGGGAATCGGCAATGACCAAGGCTACGACATTGCCGTGGACTCGCTTGGTAACAGCGTTCTGACAGGAATAACAAGTTCGCCTGGTTGGGTGTCGGGTGGCTATGACATGGATCTTGAAGACAGCGCGGACGCTTTTGTCGTCAAGCTTGCTCCGGACGGAGCACACATCTGGAGCACCTACATCGGCGGAAGTGAGCAAGAGATAGGACAGGGCATTGCGTTGGACGGGCTAGACAACATCCTCGTGACAGGCCTGACCTATACGCCTGGCTGGGTTTCCGGGGGATATGATACGAGCTATGGTGACGGTCACGGCGACGGTTTCGTCGCCAAGCTCAGTACGGATGGCGCGTTTCTCTGGAGTACCTACCTGGGCGGAAGTGGGCAAGATGATGGCCACGCTATTGCAGTAGATGAGTCAGGCAACGTGCTGGTCACGGGCGAGACCGGATCGTCCTCGGTCTGGGTGTCCGGTGGATATGACACCAGCTATGGTGGCGGTGGCCGCGATGCATTCGCTGTTAAGCTTGGGCCGGATGGTGCGCACCTCTGGAGTACCTATCTAGGTGGTAGCAGTATCGATTATTGCCGTGGCATCGCCGTAGACACATCAGGCAATGCACTGCTTACTGGCTGGACTTTCACATCAGGTTGGATGTCTGGAGGATATGACACAAGTCTTGACGGCGGTTCAGACGCCTTCGTTGTCAAGTTGAGCCCCGAAGGCAACCACCTTTGGAGCACCTACGTTGGCGGCGATGACTACGACTGGGATGGCGGAATCGCCGTTGACGCGTTGGGAAATGCCCTGGTGACTGGACTCACCAACTCCTCCGGTTGGACATCAGAGGAATTCGATACGAGCTTCAGCGGTTTTCGTGACGGCTTTGTTCTCAAACTAAATCCAAGCGGTGAACATGTTTGGAGTGCTTATCTAGGTCAAACCGGCGTTGCCGATAGTATCACGGTAGATGCAGCAGGCAACATACTCGTAGTAGGTGAAACCGAGTCTTCTGGTTGGGCACTTGGTGGATACGATACCAGCTATGGTGGCAGCACGGATGCGTTCGTAGTCCGGATCACGTTATCCCCTCGGCTGCCCGGAGATGCTGATGATAGCGGGACGGTTGATGCTGCCGATGCACACATTGTGGCCAATCATTGGATGATGCAAGAAGGCGCGACGTGGGACCAGGGTGATTTCAACCGGGACGGCCGGGTGGACGACCTGGACGCGTCGATCATGGCGGCGAATTGGGGGAGGAGTTTGCTGGTGGAGGGCGTTCCGGCCGAGACGCCGGCGGCGCCGGCCGGGCCGAGGGTGGTGGGGCCGAGGTGGATCGAGGCGGTGGGGTTGCTTGCTCCGGTGCGGGGGGAGTTGGGGTTGGTGGCCAGGGCGCGGCTGGTGGTGGAAGGGGCGGCGGTGCGGGCAAGGGCGCATGACGTGGCGATGGCCCAGGCGTTGGGGTGGGGCTCGTCCGAGAAGATCATCTCGCCCGAGCGGCGGAAGATCGGGCCGATCGAGCGAACGGTCGTGGATTGGGTCATGATGGAGAGGTGAGGACGGTTTTTTTAACCGCAGAGGCGGAGAGGCGCGGAAGGACATTTTCGCCATTCAACCGGAATTGGTCGAGCCGACAGAGACAGCAGTTGCCGGTAGAAGACCAGAAATCCCGGGCAGTCAACGCCGATAGACCGCTCTTGCCTGACGGCCGCATAACAGCCTGTTGAAAAAGGAATCAGGGTGCCATGCTCCACGCTTGCGTGGGCATGTGGAATCTCGATAAGCCGGAAAACATGCCCACGCAAGCGTGGAGCATGGCACCCAAATAGTCATTAATCATACAAGGATCAATGAGTAACCACCTTATGCCGTGAAGGATCGTGCCACCAAGCCGTACTTCATGACGCAATTGAATAAGATTGATCGTTTTCCTCTGGCATTCAATTCGGAACGTGCTTCGACCGTCGGTGCAGCGGCCGGGGGACGGCCGGGTGGGAGGACATTTCAAGACGATGGCGTTTGAGGCCGTCGACGGCTAGGGCGACGTCGAGAATCGCATTGGCCAACTGCTCGGCTGCGGCGGTGTCCATGTCGTTGATTGTCGTGTCGGCGCGACCCCGCGCGGTGAGCTGGCCGTGGATCTGGGCGGCTCGGGCGAACAGGTCGGGCGGCCACTGCTCGGATTCTTTGAGCGCCAGGGCCAGTTCGCGGGTGGCTTCGTACAGGCGCTGGTGGATCTTCGCGTTGCGTCCCACCAGCAGTCGCACGGCCCGAAAGACGTGTTCGAATCCCTTTTGCATGAGTTTGCCCCTTTCATTCTTGCTATCAATACACCCGGTGTCCGTGGCATGGTTCCTTTTCTGGTAAGCAAAGATAAGTTGCCTCTGGGAATCATGCGGTCCCGTGCCGACACGGCCCGTGGGGTTCTGCCGACAAACCAGTAATCCTTCCAGACCGCGATCGGCGTCGTGTGAAAAAGTCCTGTACTATTTCCACCCCAGGCAGCGGCGCTCCGGCACGCTGAGCCGGTCGCCCGGCGCGACCAGGGCCAACCGCCGGGCCGCTCGGCGCAGGGCCGCCCGATTGGCCACGCCCAGCCGCCGCATCAGCCGGGCCGTCTCGCGGGAAACCGCATCGCGGGGTTGGGCCAGCAGGGTGGCGATCTGGGGGCAATCACATCCTAAGACCAGCAGGCGGGCCAGCCGGCGCTGACGCGGCGAAAGACGCACCCCGACACGCGGTCTTGAGAGCGTGATCAAGACGATCAGATTCCGGCGGCTGCCCCAGATGCTGCCCATACGCTATTGCCCCTTGCATTGCGAAAGAACGGAAAGTGACCGACATAAGCCCGGATTTAAGGCTTTTCTTGGGCCGTCCAACCGTTCCACAACAGTGCAATCTTCAAGAAGTGTAGCCAGGCCGGGTGTCAACAGCCTGTCACCGCGGGCCCAGTTACTGCGAATCGGGCAATTTTGCCAGGGCCAACCGCTCGGCAATCGGAGGGTGGCTGTGGAAAAGGAGCGTCTCGAGCCAGTGGGGGTCCGGGTCGTCCTTGTTCAGCCGGGCAAGCTTCTGGAAGGCCGAAATAAACGCCTCGGGCCGGCCGGTCCGGTCCAGGGCATACCGGTCGCTCTGCCGCTCGTAGCGCCGGCTCACCGCGTTTTGGAGCGGTTCGACCAGGAAGGTGAAGACTGTCAGGATCAGCATCACCATGGGCAACGCGGCCACGGGGAAGTCACCGTAAGAGAACGAGCCGCCGGTCGACCCGACCCAGGCCACCAGCAACCGGTCGCACAGCCAGAAGCCGGCCGCGCTGTAGAGGATGCCCGCCAGAAGCATCTTACGAAGATGCCCATGCACATGGTGGCCCACCTCGTGGGCGAAGACCACCTCGATCTCGTCCAGCGAAAAGCCGTCCAGCAACGTATCGCCCAGGATCACGCGTCGCGTGCGGCCCAGCCCGGCCAGCATGGCGTTGGCCTTGGCCGTTTCCTCGCTCAGGTCCATCCGATAAACACCCTCGATCGACAAGCCAGTCCCCTCGGCCAGGGCCGTCATGCGCTCGTTCAGCTCGGGCCGATCGAGCTTTTTGATCTTGTAGAACAAGGGCATGATCAGCACGGGAGCGAGTTGGCCCAACACGACGCTTACCAAGAAAAAGGCCCCGGCCGCGACGATCCACCACCAAGGCCCGGTGAGCCAGATCAACCAGAATAAGCCCGAGAACAACACGGCCCCGAAGGCCAGCGCCAGCGCCATTCTTTTGGCATATCGCCAGAGCCATCCGCCGAACGTCTGGCGACTCAATCCAAAACGATGTTCCAGCACATGGCCCGAGTAGAACGAAAGCGGAAACGACACGGCCGCGTGGATCGCCGTGATGATGACCAATAGAACGATCAGTCGGAGCGTCGTATAGCTGCTCAACACGGGGCAGTGATTCAACCAGGCCTCGATCGGTCCGATGGCCACAAAGGCCATCACGGCCAGATAGATTAGATCAACGGCCCGATCGACCAAACCGCACACCAGCCCCAACCGCCCGTAGCGTTTCGCCTCGGCTAGTTCCTCGGGCGTCATTTCCGAGGCGTCGATCATCGGAGTCGCGGGCTCGGCAGACACGTCGGCCGTCGGTTCGGGATCATGGGGTTGACTCAAGGGTCTTCTCCAATACAGGTGGGGCAATCCCTCAAGCCTACCCTTTTCTTGCGGTCAGCGTCCAGTGCCGGTCTGAGGTGAGTTGAACACCGTTTGGATTGAGGCTCAGGGTTTGGACAAGATTCCGAACTTCGTCCAACGACAGGGCCGCGCGAAGGGAGTCCTCGAACATCTGGCGCTGGTGCGGCGTGTCGTCGGCCACGTAGAGTTCGAGTAGCCGACGTAGCGTGGCTTCGTCCGCCGGACGGACCAGATCGCGGAAGAATAGGAGACCGCCGGGAGCCAGGACGCGCCAGGCTTCGCGCAGTGCGAGTTCCGGTTCGGCCAGGTGGTGCAACAGGCTGTTGGACATCACGACGGGGAATCGGCTGTCGGCGTAGGGCAGCGCTTTGGCGTCCACCCGGGCGAGTTGGATCCGCTCGGTCAGGCCGGCCGCGTCGACGTTCTCGGCCGCCACGCGAAGCATGTGCCCGGCTGCGTCGACCGCCACCACGCGAAACCGCTCGGATCGACCACACAGCTCGATTGGGATCTGGGCCGTGCCCGTGCCCAAGTCGAGCACTTCGTCCGCATGGGAGTCAACCGCCAGGAGATCGTCCACGAAGACACGATTAACACCACTGTGGTCCATCGTGTCGTATCCGACCGCCTCGGCCCGGCTGTCCATCGCCTCCCGCTCCAGGACTCGCGTTAATTGCGTCATCGTTGTCCTAATATCCTCGCTTACTGAACATCAAAGAAGCAGTGATATCCTACACCTGGAGGGCCACGCTCCGTCGTGGCCGCCTCATCCGATGTGCCCGGCCACGACAGAGCGTGGCCCTCCAAATCAGTTTGTCGACCCGATGTTGCTGCGAATGTGAAAGTCAGCAACTCACAATTACCCCGTCACCCGAGTATGCCAGCAGCGCCGTCTCGCTTCAAGTTCTCGGTTTTCACCTGCCACGGCTGAATGACCCAGCTTGCGGCATCCCGCCGCCGCGCGGTGGTGAAAATCGCCCATCCGCGATGCACAAAATCTACGAGTCTTCCCTGGTTTGCCCAACTCATGACACATTGGTGTCCAGCGGGAAAATTTTCTGAAAATCTTCGCCCATCGCGGATCACAAAAAAAATCGGCCGGAATCGCCAGAACCCCTTGGAATCAAGAGGTCTTGCGGTTCTCGGTGCAAGTCGGGTCGCGCGGGGCACCGACTAACGGTCTTCTCACAAACCGCCTGCTGCCAACGGTTTCGGGCCCACCGGCCAGACCTCATTGACCTGCCGAAAGATCCGAGTACACTTGGTCGATCTCACCGTATGTTGTGCCTCTTTTCTGGAGCGCTACAATATATGGGGCCCAAGCGGGTTCCTTGCCCCTTTGTAGGGTTGGTCAAAACGGCCCTTTAGTTTGGAGCGCGGCTGCGGTGCCTGGGCGAGCCAAGACGGCTCGATTTGGAGTGGTTAATGCTCATGTGTAGGACTGGTATGGAAACCCATACGAGCCACGGGAAGGAGCGATGCTATGGAGAGAATGGAGGCGCAAGCCACCAGCCCGACGGCCACGACGGCCGAGGCGACTCGCAACGCGGAGTCGAAACCCATGTCCATCGACGGCCTGAAAATCGATCAGGTCTTTTGCCCTGCTGACGCCTCCGATCCGTTCGAGACGGTTCAGTGGGATCTGCGTACGGCGGCGATCAAGGGAGAAGGCGGAGACGTTCTCTTCGAGCAAGAGAACTGCGAGATCCCGGCCGACTGGAGCCAGTTGGCCACCAACGTCGTCGTCAGCAAGTACTTCTACGGCGAGAACGGCACGCCCCAGCGCGAGAAGAGCGTTCGGGCGCTGATCCACCGTGTCTGCCGGACGATCACCGACTGGGGCATCGGCGACGGCTACTTCGCCACGCCCGAGGACGGCGAGCGATTCTATCGCGACTTGAGCTGGCTCTGCCTGCACCAGCACGCCTCGTTCAACTCGCCCGTCTGGTTCAACGTCGGGCTCTACCACGAGTACGGCGTCGAAGGCGCGTCGTGCAACTGGCACTGGGACAAGGAGCAGGACCGGGTCGACCAGCCGGAGAATCCTTACGAGTATCCGCAAGCCTCGGCCTGCTTCATCCAGAGCGTCCAGGACAACATGGAGGACATCATGGAGCTGGCCCGGAGCGAGGCCATGCTCTTCAAGTTCGGCTC
>JAFGFF010000164.1 GCA_016931075.1 Pirellulales bacterium
GGGCCAATCCGCCGCGGGATTGAACTACTTTTTCCACGACGAATTGCAGTTTGGCGTCGGGGACCGGATTTGGGCCGATGACCTGCCCGCCGAGTTCGCGCGGCGCAAGGGCTACGACTTGTTCGAAGCCTTGCCGGCCATGTTCCAGGACGTTGGCTCCAAGACGGCCAAGTACCGGCTGGATTTCATGGACGTCAAGATGCAACTGGCCCAGCAGCGTTACTTCGTTCCGATCTTCCAATGGCATTGGAGCCGGGGCAAGATCTATGGCTGTGATCAGGGCAGCCGCGGCCGCAACCCGCTGGAGTTCGGCGACTATTTCAGCGCCGTCCGCTGGTACACCGCGCCGGGCCATGATACGCCGGGAGGAAGCGCCGACTTGATCAAGGGCAAGGTCTCCAGCTCGATCGCTCAACTCTACGGCCGGCCTCGCGTCTGGCTCGAAGGCTACCACAGCCTCGGCTGGAGCGCCACGCCCGAGCGGCTGATGTACGCCACGCGGGAAAATTACCTCTACGGTTGCACGCTTCTGAGCCTGCACGGGCTCTACTATACGACCCACGGCGGATACTGGGAATGGGCGCCGCCCTGCTACCATTTCCGGATGCCCTACTGGGACCATATTGGCGTGTTCCTGAAGTATTTCGAGCGGCTGTCGTATCTGATGAGCCAGGGCGTGCATCAATGCGACGTGGCCGTGCTCTATCCAGTCAGCCCGCACCAGGCCGGCCTCGGCGGCGAAGAGGCCACGCGCACGGCCTTCGCCGCGGCAGAACGACTCTACGGCGACGGCCGCGACTTCATCTTCATCGATGACCAGTCCCTAGACCGGACAGAAATCCGTGACGGCCGGCTGCACGTGGCCGGAGCGTCGTACCGGGTGCTTGTGCTGCCGGCAATGCGGGCCGTGCGGTGGTTGACACTCCAAAAGGCCCTGGCGTTTCACCGGGCTGGTGGGCTCGTGATTGCCGTCGGGGCCCTGCCCGAGGCGAGCGATCGGGCGGGGAGCGACGATCCGGTTCTCGATACGGCAGTACGCGAACTGTTCGGGGCCACGGCCGCCGAGGTGAAACAAGGTAAACGGCCGACGATTCACACGAATCCATCAGGCGGCACGGCCGGGTTGGTCATGCCGGGGCTCCCGCCAGGACGAAAACCGCGTCGTCAGAAGCAGTGGGACGCCCCGGACGCCGACTGGACCATGCTGGCGAAACTGCTTCGTTCAATTCCCCACGATGTTGTTTCCGCCCGACCAGTCAAAACGCTACACCGCAAGATCGGCCCGCGTGATGTCTATATGGTGATGGGGGCCGCCCGGGGCTCGGAGTGTACATTCCGTGCCAAAGGACACGTCGAGCTGTGGGACCCGTGGACCGGTCAGGCCCGACCGCTGGTCGAGGTCTCTCCGACTCCGGAAGGCACGAAGGTCCGTATGCCCTTGGAGGATTACGAGGCTCAATTGATCGTTTTCAGCCCGGGCGAGCCGGGGCCGACCGTGACGCGGACCGATCTGGACGACGTAACGAGCGTGGACGTCTCCGGCGGCGAGGTCCGTGTGTCGGGCTACGTAACCACGCCAGGCCCCAAGACGGCGACCGTGCGCACGGGCACTGGCCAAACGATCGAGGTTCGCGGCGTCGCGCCGAAGTCACTGGCGCCGATCGCGTTGGACGGGCCGTGGGAGTTCGAACTCAAACCGACGTTGGATAACCGCTGGGGCGATTTTCGATTGCCGGCCACGCAGAAGCTCATCGGGCCCGAGGCTCGACGATTTTGTTATGCCCAGGAGCGTTCGCCCAACCCGGGCTGGCAAGACCCGGGACTGGACGATTCGCGATGGGCCCAGGTTACCCGCGGATTCGGCCTGAAGTTCTGGAAACTCGGCCCGTTGCCGGCGGACACGGATACCGAGGTGTTGGACAAACAACTGGCCGCGCTCGAACGAATCGACCCGGACGTCCCGGTGCGGATCGGCAACAAGAAGTATCGCTGGAAGCCTTATGACTTCTCATGGCGATGGGGCAAGGAGGGCGACCCGGGCCACCAGGGATTCCACGGGCTGAAGAAAAACGTGACCGACGATTTCATTTGCCTGGGTCGACCGCGCGGAGGTCACAACGAAACCCGATATATCGAGGAACCAGGCGGCACACGGTACTACCTGTGGACGACCGTTCCAAGCAAGGTCGATACCAAGGTCGCCGTGACTAGCGGTGGCCTCAAGCCGGCCGCTGCCTATGTCAACGGTCAGCGAGCGGCCGAACCGTTGAAGCTCCGCGGCCTCCAACTTCGCAAGGGCGTCAACCCGCTGCTCTTGCGCTACGACGCGCCCGGCCGAGGGCATTTTGTCGTGGTTCATCCAGTCGATCCGTCCTGCGGCCGCCGCACCCCCCTGGCCATGAAGTGGTACGACAACCCGTCGCTCGTGCCGCTGGACGCGCTTCCTTCAAAAACACCACCAGTGGGCTGGTATCGCTTTGTGGCCCCGCCCGGCTTGCGCGGCATGACGGTCCACGCCCGCGGCGAGGTGGTGCAGGCCTGGGCCGACGGCAAGCCGATGACGGTGAAGAAGGTCTCCGAGCGAGTCTGGGAACCGGTCGTGTACCGCTTCTCGCTTGATAAGCCCATCGCCCGGGCAGCCACCGTGGCCTTGCGAATCCGGCAAGAGCGAGGCTACTACGGCGGGTCGACCCTGCCTGAGCCGATTGAACTGGACTGCGCGGCCGGACGGACCACGCTGGGCGACTGGTCGCGTGGCTCGGCACTGGAGTCCTATTCGGGCGGGGCCTGGTATCGCAAGACGGTGACCCTTTCGCCCGAGCAGACCGAAGGCCGCGTGACGCTCGACCTGGGCCAGGTCGTCGCGACAGCCGAGGTCCGCGTGAACGGCCGACCGGCCGGCGTTCAGGTCGCGCCGCCTTGGACGCTCGACATCAGCCGCCTGGTCAAGCCGGGCGATAACCGGATCGAGATCCTGGTCTATAACACCCTAGCCAACCAGTACCTGACCGTCCCCACCCGATATCGCGGCTCGCTACACTCCGGCCTGATCGGCCCAGTGCGATTGACGATGGAAAAACCGGTGGTGTTAAGCCGCTGAGAGAATCCGCGCAAACAAAAGCCGCGGCAGGCCGGGAAGTGCGTGCCGCGGCGTGATCTGGCATGGAAAGGGGCAACTACTTCTTGCCTTCCTCTTCCTCTTCGTCTTCCTTCTTCTTCTTTTTCTTCTTCTTCATCACGATCTTGTAGACGCGGACCTTGTCGAGGCCGAAGGGGCTGTCGCCCTCTTGCCACCGGTCCGACGCCTTGAGTCGTTCGATTCGTTCAGCACGGGTCAGCACGCTTCGGCTTTTGGTCATGCCGGCCCGGACTTTCAAGCTCTTGTCAATCGTCATGTTCCCACTCCTGGCAGTATGGCTTGGCGGCGTCGCCGTTTTGGGGACGCCCCTTTCTTCGTCCTGGTTGCTCCGCCGCCCCGTAACGGCTGCCGTTTCAAAATAATGAGCGGCATGCTACGGTCGGCGAATCTCTCAGTATAGACATCTCGAATCGAGTCGACAACGGCGACCGGACCTTTCCGGGGGAATTGGGTCGTGCGGAGGCTCCAGTCCGCTCGGGGGGGTTGTAATGGGGGCTTTCTCGTGGTACACGTTCAGATTGAATCGTGGTTCGTCTGGGACGCCGCCTCTGCCCGGCCGGGGGGCGTTCCGCGGTATGGTTTCTCGGGCGACCCGCCCGGCACGTGACGCGAGGATGGCAGCAATGCCGAAGGGTGTTATCAAGAAGTTGGTGGCGGATCGGGGTTTCGGGTTTATCTCGACAGAGAGCGGCTCGGACATCTTCTTTCACCATTCCGCGGTGGCGGATGAGGGTTTCGACAACCTTCAGGAAGGCCAATCCGTCGAGTACGAGGTCGACAGCGGCGACGGCGGAGGGGGCCGACGGGGTAATAAAGGCCCCCGAGCCACAGCCGTCACGCCCCTCTGACGACTCGTCGGGCGGTCTGCGCGCGTTCCTGCTTTTCGCGGTCTGATTTAGGCCACACGTTGCCGGAGCACGGAGAACGTGCGCCCTTGGCCCAGAGTGGTCCTATTTGCCGATGCAGAATCGGCTGAAGATGCGATCCAGCAGATCGTCCGTGTAGACGGCCCCGGCCACATGGCCCAGGGCGTCCAGGGCCGCGCGGACGTCGGCGGCGACGAGTTCCTCGCCGCCCCGGGCCGCGACCAGGTCGGCCGCGTGGCGCAACGCTTCGGACGCTTGCCGGACCGACTCGTGACACCGGACCGACGTGGCCGCAACGACCCCTTCGCCCGCGCCGCCGGTGGCCAGCACCGCCTCGCGTAACTGTTCGCGCAAGGCCGCCAGGCCTTGGCCTGTCCGGGCGCTCGTCGGCAACACCCACGCCGGGCACTCTGGCCGTGGGGCCAGATCGGTCTTGGTCCGCACGACCAGCCGGCCGGGCACGTCGCCCTGGGCCAGTTGGGCCTGTTCCCAGGCGTTGGGCGGCCGGGCTCCGTCGAGGCAGACGATTTGCACGTCGGCGGATGCGACTTGATCGGCCCGGACTGCCTGGGCCGCTTGGGCGACCTCCGACAAGCTTTCCTCCGGCGGCTCGATGCCTGCCGTGTCGATCAGTTCGACGTGGACGCCCTCCAGGTCGATCTCGGCCTGGAGGTAGTCACGGGTGGTGCCCGGCTGGGTCGAGACGAGAGCCCCGGGCCCACCAGCCAGGGCATTGAACAGGCTGCTCTTGCCAGCGTTGGGCCAGCCGACCAGAACCGCCCGAGCGAGGTCGCCCGAGCGCGAGCGCGAGGCGAGTTGCCGCTGGAGTCCTTCGACGTCGGCCAGGGCGTCGGCAAGCCGTTGGCTCAATTGGTTCGTTTCCAGAAGCGGCAGGTCTTCGTCGGCGAAGTCCAGCCCGGCCTCGAGATGGCCCAGCAAGTCCAAGAGCGTGTCGCGGAGCCGCCCAAGTGGTTGGGCCAGCCCACCGGCCAGTTGAGCTAGCGCGGCGTCGAGCTGCCGATCGTCATGGGCGTCGATCACGCCGAGGACAGCCTCGGCCTGGGTCAGGTCGATCCGTCCAGAGAGAAACGCCCGGAGCGTGAACTCGCCCGGCTCGGCCGATCGGGCCCCGGCGGCCAGGCACTCGGCCACGACCGCTTCGAGCAACGGGGGCGAGCCGAGCGTGTGGATTTCGACGACCGGCTGGCCCGTGTAGCTGCGACCGCCGGGCCAGACGTAGCACGTGCAGGGCAACGGCGCGAAAATCTCCGGCAACCGAATCGCGCTTTCCAACGCCGTCGGTCGGTCTGCCGCCACCAGCGCCGTCGCCCCTTCTTCGGCCAGGATCCGCCCGACGCACGTCACGGCCTCGGGCCCCGAGAGCCGCACGATCCCCTCGGCCGCTCCGCCCGGCCCAGATGCGATGGCCACGATCGTGTCGTCCAGGTCGTAGGGCATGGCCGAGTGCTAGCGTTTCTTCCCCTTGGTCCGGGCGCGTTTGCTGCCGGGGCTGCCATTGCGGCCGGAGGTCTTTGCTTTGGTCTCGGCCGGGGTCGACGAGGCGGACTCGGCGCCGGCTTGGGCCGTTTGCGTCTTGGGCAGGAGTTTCCGCTCGGCCAGGCCCCAAAAGGTGGATACGACGAAGTAAATGCACAGCCCGGCGGCGATTTTGAAGAAGACGACGCCCATGAATATCATCATGAATTTCATCATCTTCTGCTGCATGGCCTGCTGTTCGTCCGCGGGCGGGGGCGTCATCATCTTTTGCTGGACGATCATCAGTATCATTGCCAAGATAGGCAAGAGGTTGAAGTAGGGACCCAACTTCAACATGCCATAGCCGTAGGTAAAGTACGGGGGCATCCAACTGTGCCAGTCGAAGAGCATGTCGGGCGCGGCCAGGTTCGAGCACCAGCGGACCGCGCTGCCCAGAAGCGACGACCCGCGCAGCTCGACGTCGACCATCAGCCCGCGGTAGAGCCCGATGAAGATGGGCATTTGAATGAATATTGGCAGGCATCCGCTGGCCGGGTGGTAGCCGTGTTTCTTGAACAGCTCGTTCGTCGCCCGCGTCTTGGCTTCCAAGTCTTTCTTGTACTTCTCCTGGATTTTCTTTAGTTCGGGCTGGATTTTGGCCATCTTCTGCATGCCGATCGCCTGTTTGCGGCTCAGCGGGAACATGGCCGCGCGGACGATCACCGTGAGGAGGAGGATGGCCAGACCCCAGTTCAGAACGGCGCTTTGCAGGAAGTGCAGCAGCCCGACCAGCGGCCTGGCGAAGATATCGAACCACCCGTAGCTGACCAAATTGTCCAAGTCGTATTTTGCCAAGAGTTCAGGCCGCTTGGGGCCCAGGAAGATCTCATAGCTGTGCGAGACGGCCTCGTTCGGGGCGAGGGTCTTGGTCAGACTCCGGAGCCGGCAGGAGGTGTCCGCGATCCGGTAGTTCTCATCCTTGACCGGTCCCACACGGATCGGCGCGGCCTCGGCGATCCAGATTTCGTCGGCCTTCTTCTCTCCTTTCAAGGGGAGCATGATGCTGGAGAAATAGAGGCTGTCGATGCCGATGAACCGGATCGACTTGTCTTGGAGCGGATTGCCCACGTCCCCCTTGGCGATGGCCGCGCAGCCGGTCATCCCGACCTTCTCGTCATGGCGCTGGAAGACGAAGTCTCGCATTCCCGCCCCCCAGCAATCGGCCAGGCCCACCTTGTTGGCGTACCACCAGCCTTCGATGGGCAGGCCCGTCGGACCGTCGAGTTGATAGGCCACCTCGCGGTCCGATTCGCCCATGTTGAGGACCTCGACGTCCAGGACCAAGTGATAGGCCTTGTAGTCGGCGTCGTCACGATTTTCGTCGGGCACTTCGGCCAGGCGGTAGGTTTTGGCCAGGCGCAAGCCCAGGTGGGGGATGTCGCATTCGAATCGGGCTTCGGTCGGCGACGAGTTGGCGATCTTCCACGAGCCCTTGCGCAACTGCAGTCCAGGCAGCTCTTTGTCGATATTGGGCGGGCGTGAGGTCAGCAGGGCCTTCTTCTTCTCTTCCGGGCTTTCGTCCTCACCATCCTTGTCCTCTTTGTTTTCCTCGTCTTCCTTCGCGTCCAGCCCGGGCAGTTCCTGATCGTCGGCGCGCGACAACGTCATTAGGAAGGAGAACGGATCGGGGCCTTTTTTCCGATCGAGGCCCTCGGGATGGATGACCTCCATCGGCGGGCGGCTCAGCGTGGCCGTGACGGTCGTGGGATCGCCGTTGCGGAGGATTTTGATTTCGACTTGTTGGCCGGGCTTGGTCGTCTGGAGCGCTTTCTGGAGGTCTTCTGGTGTACTGACTTCCTGACCGGCCAGTTCGGTGATCTGATCGCCCAGCTTCAGGCCCGCCACGTCGGCCGGCGTGCCACGGCCCACGATCTGGACCAGGCAGCCCTTGCCCCGTTTCTGGCCGTCGGCCACGACGCGGCCCAGGTATCCGCCTTTGTAGGCCAGATAGCCGGCTTCGTCGGTCAGGCTATGGTATCGGTCGCTGTTGAGTTCGACGCGATAGACGGCCGCGCCGCGATCGGTCAGCGTGACGTGCATCCGGAAAGGACTGTCCGGATCGGCCGAGCCGAGGTGGACGTAGCGGGCGTCGCCGTCAATGGCCGGAACGTTCTGGTCCGGCGGGACGACCGGCTTGGCGGGCTGTTTGACGGGTTGTTTTTCCGGGCCTTTCGCGGCCGGGTCTTTTTCCTTCGTGCCCGGTGTCTTGACGTCCGGCTGGGCTTTGCCGTCGTTCTTCTTGTCTTTGCCGTCCTTTTTGTCGTCGTTCTTCTTTTGGGCGTCGTTCTTCTCGCCCTTTTCCTGTTGTTCGGCCTGTTGCGGGGCCTGGGGCCGGCGGAAAACCATACCGTGGATCATCACCCAGCCGAAGGCCAGCACGAGAAAGACGAGGAAGGTGCTTGTTTGTGTATTCGAGCGCTCTTGCATCGATCAAATCGCCTTAAAAGGAATGCGGCAGCCCCGGAGTCGCCAAGACATGGCGGACGGCGTTGGTTGGTTCCGTTCCGGAGATCGCCGTGGCTACCGGCCGTCGCGGAGCCGGTCGCCCAGGAAGTTGTCCAAATCGGGGATGTCGTGGATCTTCTGGACCGTTTCGTCGATCGGGTATTCCACCCGGCGGAACTGGACCAGATCGTCCTCGACGATCACGTAACACGCCCGCGGGTCCCCGTCGCGCGGTTGGCCGACCGAGCCGACGTTGATCATCGTCTTGGCGTCGGAGAGCCGGTATTCGTAGTTGATCTCGTCGGGACCGAAGAAGCGGAAATCCTCGGTGAACACGCCCGGCACGTGTGTGTGGCCCTGGAAGGAATGGTGCGGGATCAGGGCGAAGATCTTTTCCATCTTCCGGCGGTTGTAGGTGTCTTCGGGGAAGACATATTCGTTCAAAGGGTTGCGCGCCGATCCGTGGACGAAGAGGAACTCGCCCTGCGACTGGTTGCGCGGCAGCTCGCCGAGGAACTCCCAGCGGCGGTCGGCCTGTTGCCGGTCGCCGGCCGAGTTTTCCAACTGGCTTCGCGTCCAGAAGATGGCCCGTTCGGCTCCCGAATTGAATCCCTCCGGATCAAACAGCGCCCCCTGGTCGTGGTTGCCCAACAGACAGATGCTGCACTTCTCCATGATCAGATCGATGCACTCGCGGGGATCGGGTCCGTAGCCGACGATGTCTCCGAGGCAGACGATCTGGTCGACGCCCTGAGCCTGGATGTCGGCCATGACCTTGGTCAGGCTGGCCAGGTTGCTGTGGATGTCGCTGATGATGGCCGTTTTCACGCCAACCCACTTTCAAGCGGATCGGCGCGGACTCACCACGCGGACCCACCCTTGCCGTAAGCCGATCGAATCCCCCGGCAGACACGCCGGGGACCTTAACACCGCAAGCCCCACAGTTTATTGTGGTACATTGGGTCGGTCAAGTCGAGCGGGCCGCTTGGTGACCCCGCAGAGGGGGAGCCGCTCCCCGATTGCACTATTTAGGTTCATGGGGAACTGCGACCGTTTTCTTCTATCTATCTTCTTCGTCATGCGAATCCTTGCCTTGGAAACGACCGAGCGGATTGGCGGGGTGGCTGCCCTGGAGCAGGGGGCGGTCTTGGCGGAGTTGACGCTGGAACCGGACAAACGGAGCGCCCAGTCGCTGGCTCCTGGCATCAAACGTCTCTTGGCCCAAGTCGGTTGGGCGCCGGTGGAGGTGGAGTTGGTGGCCGTGACCCGCGGCCCAGGCTCGTTTACGGGCTTGCGGGTGGGGGTAACGACGGCTAAGACGCTGGCCTACGCGGCGGGGGCGGAAGTCCTGGGGATCGACACGCTCGAGACAATCGCCGCGTCGGCTCCCCAGCATGTCGACACGTTGGAAGTGGCTGTCGACGCTCAGCGGGGCGAGGTCGTCGCCGGCCGGTTCGCACGAGACGATCAAGGGCATTTCCAGCCGGTCGAGCCTGCCCGATTGATTGAGGTTGACGCGTGGCTGGCCTCCCTGCCATCGGGCATGACCCTTTCAGGACCTATCCTGCAACGTCTGGTTGCAGGAACTGAGAAGAATCAATTGCGCGACGACCTCGTGATCCTGCCGGCCGACTGCTGGGTACCCACGGCCGCCAACGTCGGCCGGTTGGCCTATCGCCATTACTTGGCCGGCCGTCGCGACGACCTCTGGACTCTGTCGCCCCATTACTCCCGCCGCAGCGCGGCCGAGGAGAAATGGGACCAGCGACAGATCTCGTAGCCTAGGCCGTGCCTGCCAATTGGCCCTTGCTTGACGGGTCCGGCGTCGAGGGGGTAGAATCGAGGGGGTAGTCGATTGCCCTCCCGCCTTTGTAACCGTCCCACCTTGAAGGAGATCGCCATGCGCTTCCGCCGGATCGCTTTGTGTTTGTTCGTTGTGTTGGGTTTCGTTCTTGCGGCAGCCCGACCAGCCCGCGCTGACAAGCCGCTTCGCGCGGGGATCATCGGCCTGGACACGTCGCACGCCGTGGCGTTCACTAAAGTTTTCAACGATCCCAAGGCGACCGGCCCGCTGGCTGACGTGAAGGTCGTGGCCGCCTATCCCGGCGGGAGTCCGGACATTCCGTCGAGTCGCGATCGGGCCCCGGGGTTCATGAAGGCGCTTGGCAAGCAAGGGATCAAGTTCTGTGATTCGATCGACGAGTTGCTGGGCCAGGTCGACGTAGTGTTGTTAGAGAGCGTCGACGGCCGGCCGCATCTCGAGCAGGTCAAGCCCGTGTTTGCCGCCGGCAAGCCGGTCTTCATCGACAAGCCAGTGGCCGGTTCGCTGGCCGACGCGATCGAGATCTTCCGCCTGGCGAAAGAGCACAACGTGCCTTGCTTCTCGGCGTCGTCGTTGCGCTACGCGGTCGGGGTGCATGAACTGCGAGGCGGCCGTTCGCCGGCGGGCAAGGTCGTCGGGTGCGACGCCTACAGCCCTTGCCACCTTGAACCTCATCATCCCGACCTCTTCTGGTACGGTGTACACGGCGTCGAGCTTTTGTTCACCGTGATGGGCCCGGAGATCGAATCGGTCGCTCGGACACACACCGAGGGGACCGATCTGGCGGTGGGCGTTTGGAAGGACGGACGGATCGGCACGTTCCGGGGCATCCGTCAGGGCAAACAGGACTACGGCGCGACGATCTTCGGCTCGAAACGCATCGTGCACTCGGGCAAGTACGAAGGCTACCAACCGCTGGTCGTCGAAATCGCCAAGTTTTTCAAGACGGGCAAGGCGCCCGTCAACCCCGAGGAGACGCTGGCCATCTTCGCCTTCATGGAAGCGGCCGATCAAAGCAAGCGCGAAGGCGGCCGGCCCGTCTCGATCGCCGAAGTGATGAAGAAAGCCCAGGCGGAGTTGGACGCACGGAAATAGGAAGCTAGCTCGGTCTGGCGATTTGTCTAGACGTCATGTCAACGACGAATGGGCATGTTCTCGTTTCACTAAGGCGCTGTCAGACAATTAAAGATCCTGTAGGAGGCGACTCCCGTTGCCAAATTGGGCTCGATTCGCGGGCCACCGGCGACAGGAGTCGCCTCCTACAGATGCGTATCTTCGGCAATTTGTTGTTTTACGGATCCTAAGCGGCGAGACGCTGCTTCTACGGGACCTTTTCGCCAACATGTCCATCCGCCTAAAGCGATCGGGCATGGCACCCGGGAAACGCAACAAACACAGATCGCGTCCTACGCAGTTCACGACGTCTCCTTCCGGTCAGCAAGGGCCTTGCCTTGCCAAGTGTCCCGTCGGGCGAATTCGGCCTCGACGGCCGCGACGACGGCCCGCTTGTCGGCGCTCCAGGCCGGGGCCACAAGGTACTCGGCCGGCGCGTCGCCGCAGAGCCGTTCGATAACGCACTCGGCTGGCAGGCGTTCCAGAAAATCAACCACATGAGCGACGTATTGGTCCTGTTCCAGAAGCGTCACCTGGCCGGCGGCGACCATTTCGGCCAGGGGCGTCTCCCGGACGGCGTAAAGCTGGTGCAGCTTGACCGAGTCGACCCGAAGTCGGGCCAACTCGTCGGCCGTGGCGTTCATGTCGTCGGCCGATTCGCCGGGCAGGCCCAGGATCACGTGCGCGCCGACGTATACTCCTCGTTCACGGCACCGACCGACGAGTTCCGCAAAGCCCTCGTAGCCGTGCCCTCGCCGCAGCCAGCGGAGCGAGCGCTCGTGAATCGATTGGAGCCCCAGTTCGAGCGACACCCAAGTCCGCCTGGCCAATTCGGCCAGCAGGTCGATGGCCTCGTCCGAAACACAGTCGGGCCGCGTGCCCACGGCCAAGCCTACGACGTCCGGCTGGGCAAGCGCTTCGACAAACACGGCCCGAAGCCGCGCGACTGGCGAGTAGGTATTCGTGGCCGGTTGGAAGTAAGCGATAAACCGTTCGGCGCGGAAGCGCTCGCGCAACAGGCCGGCGGCCGTCCGGATTTGATGCGAGATCGGCCCGGCCTCGCGGCGCCGGCTGGGGCTGAAGCTGGCCGGGTTGCAGAACAGACAGCCGCCCTGGCCGAGCGTACCGTCGCGGTTAGGGCAGTCGAAGCCCGCGTCGACGCTCACCTTATGCACCCGGTGGCCGAACCTTCGACGGAAAAAATGACTCTGTCGAAAGTAGCGCAGCCCGGCCTCGCGCCAGTCACACGCCATAACCGGGGGGGTCGGTCCCGTTGACGACAAGGAAAACCCCTCATAAAATAGGGTATGGAGTCAGAGTCATGCTTGATTCCTAGATAGAAATCAGGGTCGGGCCTGGGCAAGATCGGATTACGAGAGATAGCTTCTTATGTATGGTGAACTCGTTCCACAGGGTGGTGGAGACGCGATTCCGTTGCTCAAGACAGATCTGCTAGTGGGACGTCGCGAGAGCTGCGACATCGTCCTGCGGTTCTCGAACGTCTCGGCCCATCACTGCCAACTGACCGTCAACAGCGGCTACTGGTACGTCCGTGACAAGAATAGTCGCAACGGGGTGAAAGTCAACGGGGTTCGGGTCACCAGCAAGCGGCTCGACCCGGGCGACATCCTGTCCGTGGCCAAGCACAAGTACGAGGTCCGCTATTCGCCCGTCGAACTGGGCGCGGTGGGCCCTCCCCCGCCCGACGACACCGAGAAAGATATCTTCGGCCAGTCGTTGCTCGAGCGGGCAGGCCTGAAGAAGGAGCCTCGCACGGCCAAGTCGAACCACCCCAAACCGACCCACGAAGAGGGTATCCGCTACGACCTCGACAACGACGGTCCCGACCAACTTCGCAAGCGCAACCAGGCGCTCTAGCACCAGCCGGTGCCCTTGATGGGGAAAAAGAAAGAACGCAAAAAGATCCGCGCCTCTTTCCGGAAGAACCGCGGCGTCCGAACGCGCCAATCCGATTGGACCCGCCGATTCGACGAACACGGCTTCGCTGAAGAGGACGTCGCCCAGGGCGAACGGATCAGCGGCAAGGGAGAACTCTCCCGCCAACGCACCGTCCGCGGTGATTTCGTCGAGCAGTCCGACGAACCGGGACTCGGATTCCAGCTCGACGTCGATCTGGACGTCTGCCGCCCGGGCCGGGTTCTTTCCGTCGGCGGGCTGCTCAGCACTGTCGAGGCCGAAGACGGCCAGATCTACCAGTGCGCCACTCGTCGGCTACTAAAAACTCTTGCGACCGATCAGCGCCATGTGGTGGCCGCCGGCGATCGGGTCCTGTTCCGCCCGGTGGACGAGACGGACGCCCACACCCGCGAGGGCATCATCGAACGGGTCGAGCCCCGCCGAGGCAGCCTCTGCCGGACCAGCCGAGGGCGGCAGCAAGTCCTGGTCACCAACGTCGACCAGGTGCTGATCATCGCTAGCGCGGCCGAGCCGCGTCTGAAACCCAACCTGATCGACCGCTTGCTCATCACGGCCGACAAGGCGCGGATCGAGCCGGTCCTCTGCATCAACAAGGTCGACCTGGTCGATCCGGTCCCGCTGCAGCCGCTGGTGGGCGTCTACAGCCAGATGGGCTACCGCGTGCTGTTGCTCAGCGCCGAGACGGGCTTCGGGATGGACCGGTTCAAGGCCCTGTTGCGGGGGAGAGAAAGCGTCGTCACCGGCCAGAGCGGCGTCGGCAAGTCGTCACTGTTGAATCGGGTCGACCCGAGTCTGCAGCTCCGTGTTCGGACCGTCAGTGCAGAAACCGAGAAGGGCCGCCACACGACCACCTCGGCCCAACTCCTCCCGCTCGAGTGTGGCGGCTACGTCGTCGACACGCCCGGCATCCGCCAGTTCCAGCTCTGGGACGTGATTCCCGAGGAGGTGGCCGGATTTTTCCGCGACCTGCGTCCCTACGTGAACCACTGCCGGTTTCCCGACTGCACCCATACCCACGAAGCTGACTGCGCGATCAAGGACGCCGTCGCCGATGGCCGGCTCGATGAGCGGAGATACGAGAGTTATTGTCACCTGTTCCAAGGCGATTTGGTTTGAAACAACAACCTCCCCTCTCCCTTTGGGAGAGGGGCCGGGGGTGAGGGGAGTTAGTGGCTTGTGGTTAGTGGCCAGTGGCAAGCCCGTAGACGCGGCGTCCCGCCGCGTTCCATGTAGGCTCCATAATGCTCTACGTTCCACAAAACTCAACAAAGCGGCGAGACGCCGCTTCTACTAACTCGAAGCAAGACCGGGCGTCATGCCCAGCGTAGATGAAGCGGAAATAGCCCAAATGTCCAACACTTCCAATCCCTACGCCGCCCCACCCGATGTGGTTGATGTAGGCCCAGCGACCCCAAACGCCCCGTTCGAGGACCGCTTTGCGCAGACATATCAGGTGATCATTACCTGGGAAAAGCTCCGAATCGTGTACAATGCGGTACTGGTCGTGGTTACACTGGGCGTCGCGTGGCTAACGTGGGAATACCGCCCGACGCCGCTCATGATGATAGGGACGGTCGGTCTTGGAGCCATCGCGGCCAACATTTTGTTTTGCGCGGGCCACGCGGTCGACGGTTTCCTGACGTTGTGCGGAATCCGCCAGCCAGCCGTCACCTGGGCATTGTTCGGTTTCGGGACGCTCCTCGCCTCGGGCCTAGCGGCGCTAACCGTGATAGGAACCTTCAGCCCACCCTGGTAATAGAACGGGTCGAGTAGCTTTTGAACGCAACGGACGATTTGTGAACCTTATGGCCACCCAAACACTCTGATTCAAGAGGGGAGAATGCAAAGTAAACTTGTATGGGGCCCGTGGGGCATGCCCGAGGCGGAGGCGACGCTGACGTGAGCCAGATGTATCGCGGAGAGAGCGTCGAGAGCGAGTCGGCCGTGCTGGTCGGCGTGCTCTTGCCCGATCGTACGCCCGAGGAAGAGCCGCTCGATGAGCTCGAGGGCCTGGCCCAGGCGGCGGGCGTCGAGGTCGTGGGCCATCTGGTCCAAAAGCGACAGCAGCCGGCCACGGGCACGTACCTGGGCAAGGGCAAGGTCGACGAGTTGGCCGCCCTAGTCCAGATGACCGAGGCCAACGTCGTTATCTTCGACAACGACCTCCTGCCGGCCCAGACCCGCAGCCTCGAAAAGGCGACCGACGTCAAGGTGCTCGATCGGACCGAGCTGATCCTCGACATCTTCGCCAGCCGCGCCCAGACGCATCAGGCCCGACTGGCTGTCGAGCTGGCCCAGCTCGAATACGCCCTACCCCGGCTGAAACGGATGTGGACGCACCTCTCGCGTCAGAAGAAGGGCGTCGGCCTGCGAGGGCCGGGCGAACAGCAGTTGGAAGTCGACCGCCGGCTGGCTGCCAAGCGGATCCGCGACCTCAAACGCGAGCTGGAGGGGATCGAACGCCGCAAGCAGCGCGAGGTGGCCGCCCGGCGCGACCGGATGACCGTCTCGCTGGTCGGCTACACGAACGCCGGCAAGAGCACGCTGATGAACGCGCTGACCGGGGCCGACGTGTTCGTCCAGGACGCCCTGTTCGCCACGCTCGACACGCGGACGCGGCGCTGGCAACTGCCCGGCTGGGGGCCCGTGCTCTTGAGCGACACGGTCGGCTTCATCCGCGACCTGCCCCACCACCTGATCGAGAGCTTCAAGGCCACGCTTGAGGAAGCCCGGCAGACCGACCTCTTGCTGCACGTGGCCGACGCGAGCAACCCGGCCGTCTACGAGCAGATCAGCGCGGCCTATCACGTGCTGGAAGAGATCGGCATCCAGAAGAAGGACACGCTGCTGGTCCTGAACAAGGTCGACATGCTGCCCGACCGGGGCCGGCTCGACCAACTCCTCGCCCGCTATCCGAACGCCGTGCCGATCAGCGCCCGCTCGGGCAAGGGTCTCGGCGCGCTGGCCGCGTCGGTGAGCGAGGCGCTCAGCCGCGGGTTTTTGGACGTCGATGTCCAGATGGGCGTCGAAAACGGCCGGCTCATGGCCTTCCTCTCCGCCCACGGCGAGGTCTTTTCGAAGCAGTACGAAGACTCCCAAGTCGTCGTCCACTGCCGAATCGCCCAAAAGCACCTCGGCACCGTCCGCCAAGATGGCGTCCTCATCCGCCCCCACTCCAACGGCGCCGCCCCGGCCGCCGACGAGCCGATCGAGGACGTGGCGTAACGCGGTGGTCTCGTTGGAAAGGGAACAGGGTGCCATGCCCAGACGGCCGCTTTAGCGGCGGATGGGCATGTGGCAGGGCGTGGCACGAGGACATGCCCATCCATCGTTGAAACGACGTCTGGGCATGGCACCCGGCGAAAAGAGAAACTCTTGTTCAACGGGCTGCCGGTGGTACACTGGGGACTGGGATGTTTTATTGATAATTCCTCCCGCCACGACCTACCTCGAAGACGCACCGCCCCATGGCCAAGAAACGCCTCCTCCGACCACGGACCACGTCGATCTGTCGCGAGACGTGGTATTATCTGGTCGTGCTCGGGGCCGTCCTGGGCGGGGCCATGATGCGGGAGGTGAATCTGCTGTTCGTGCTGGCCGGGATGCTGGTCGGGCCGCTGCTGATCAACTGGCGGATCGTCGTCGTCTCGCTCCGGGGGATCGACGTCCAACGAAAACTGCCCCAGGGCATCTGCGCGGGCGACCTGCTGGTGGTCAACGTCGCGCTGGCCAGCCCCAAACGGCGACGCGGTCTATGGGCCATGGTCGTCCAGGACCAGATCGCCCAGTCGGGCGAGGAAACGCTCCGGCCGGTGGTCTATTTTCCTTACGTCCCGCCGGGCAAGTCGGCCGAGGGCGTCTACCGGGGCCGGCTCACGCGGCGAGGGCCGTATGAAGTCGGGCCGTTTCGCGTCACGACCCGATTCCCGTTCGGACTGGTCCGCCAGACAGTCACCGTCGGCCAGACCGAGACGCTGATCGTCTATCCTCGCCTGGGCCGGATCGCCCAGGGCTGGATGACCCGGCATCGCGAGTCGTTCGAAGGAGCCCAGCGCCGCCTGCAACGCCACGGCCGCACCCAGGGCGAGTTTTTCGGGGTCCGCCCCTGGCGCGACGGGGATAGCCGCCGGTCGATCCACTGGCGGAGTTCGGCCCGACGGGGCGAGCTGGTCGTCCGCCAGTTCGAGCAACCACACCAGCGCGACGTGGCCGTGCTGGTCGACCTCTGGCAACCGTCAAAACCGACCGACGAAGACGCCGACCGGCTCGAACTGGCCGTCAGTTTCGCCGCCACGGTCGTCTCCGACCTCTGCCGACGCGGCGGGGCCGAGCTGTTCCTGGCCACGACCGCCGCGCCCTCGACGCCCCTCTCGGGCCCCGTCTCCTCCGCCCTGATGCACGAGGCCATGCAACACCTGGCCGTCGCCCAGCCGGAGCGCCACGACCGCCTGGCCGACCTGCTTGCCCAGACGCTCGACCAACTCGAGCCCGACACCGAAACGTTCCTCGTCAGCCCCCGCTCAATCGACCTGACCGATCCAGCTCTCACCGGCCCTCTGACCACCGACCCGGCCCGCGCCGCCCTCTTGCACCGCATCCGCACCGTCAGTACGTCTGACCCGGAGCTATCGGCCTATTTTCGGGTGGAAGAGGTGGGGGGAGCAAGTGGTAGCTCTTCGGGCCCGCCACATGCCCATGCATGACAAAACCATGCCCTATCAGGCAATTTCCCCTGTCAGGAATAGGGGCCGAGCGGACAACAATGATAAAAATTGTTGGGTATTATCAATCTACCGGAGGAGCACAGAGATGAAGCGATCCTTGGCGGCCCTCTTGGGCGTTTTGTTGGCTGTCGGAAATGGACACGCGGCCCTTTTCACAAGCCTGGGTGATCTGGGCGGTGGAGATTTCAGGAGCGGTGCATTGGCCGTTTCGGCCGATGGATCAACGGTTGTCGGAATGGGGACTTCCGCTTCAGGAATGGAAGCGTTCCGCTGGACTGCCGGCAGCGGCATGGTCGGCCTGGGTGATCTGTCTGGGGGAGACTTCATGAGTCTGGCCCTCGGCGTTTCAGGCGACGGATCGGTGGTCACTGGATTCGGCGCTTCAGCGACGGAGACTGATGCGTTCCGTTGGATCAGTACAAGCGGCTTGTCGCCCCTGGGCGTGGGCGATTCGAGCGCTTGGTTTCGGATCGCCGCTGGCATGGATATCTCGACAGACGGTTCAGTGATTGTTGGACAAAGCACACTCGGAGGAAAGGCTCGTGCCTTTCGTTGGACCGAGGCAGGGGGAACCGTCTTGCTCCCCGACTTGCCCGGCGGTTTCTCAGAAGGCAGCGCTTCTGGGATCTCCGCCGACGGGTCGGTTATCGTTGGCCTTGGCTATTCCTCCTCAGGCCAAGAAGCGTGCCTTTGGGACAGTGTGAACAACGTTATCCCCCTGGGCGATCTGGCTGGAGGAAATTTCGAGAGTTATGCGAGTGCTGTTTCCGCCGACGGAACAGTAGTTGTCGGGCAAGGCCACTCCTCCGCAGGCTCCGAAGCGTTCCGCTGGACGAGTGCGGAAGGGATGGTTGGCCTGGGCGAGTTCGCCGGCGGCAGCTACTACAGTTCGGCGAGCGACGTTTCCGCCGACGGGTCGATCGTGGTCGGGCGGAGCGTGACAGCGCTGGGAGACGAGGCTTTCATTTGGGACGAGATCAACGGGATGCGCCGGCTGGCCGACGTGCTCCCGGACGGTTTGCTGCCGGCAGGGTGGACGCTGCTTGAAGCAACGGGCATTTCCGATGACGGTCGCACGATCGTCGGCGGCGGCATCAATCCCGAAGGCGACGCCGAAGCGTGGCTCCTCGTTCTCGACGGTGCCGAGATCCCCGAACCGACAACGCTCTTGATCTGGTCAGTGCTCGCGGTATTGGGCTTCTTCTGCCATCGACGTCTTGCCGGCAAATAGCCATCGCGAGGCTTCGCTTGGCGGATTTCCAGTGACACCACGGCGGTTCCGACCAGGACGGTTATGCCCACTGGCGCCACCGCGTTTCGTCCTGCGCCGATCCTACGCCGCCTTCTTCTTTTTCTTCTTCAGGCCCCGGGTGTCTTTCCAGCGGCGGTGGAGCCACCAGTATTGGCCGGGGGACTGGCGGATGGTGGTTTCGAGTTGGGAGGTGTACCACTGGGTGAGTTGGCCGACGGTGCCCAGGTCGTCGTTGCCGTGACGGACGTCGGCCGTGGCGGCGAGGAAGAGTTCCAGTTCGAGCGGGCCGCCGACGCGCCGCGAGCCGGCCACGAGGATCGGGGCGTCGTTGTCCAGGGCCAACAGGGCGATGGCCTTGTGGGCCGAGGCGGGCCGGCCAAAGAACTCGACCCAGCAACCTTTGCGGCCGGCGTACTGATCGGCTAACAGCGTCAGCGTGCCGCCCTGCTCGAGCACGGCCAGGATCTGGTCGAACGCGCCGTTCTTCGGGATGATGTATTGGCCCGTCTTGCCGCGGAACCGGTTGACGAACCGGTCGAGGTACGGATTGTCCAACGTTCTCGCAACGGTGTGCGTGGGGAAGCCGAGGATGCCCAGGACATAGCCGGCCACTTCGAAATTGCCGAAATGGGCCGTGACAATCAGCGTTGCCCGATCGTCTAAGAGGTGTCGGACCAGCGGAGCCACATCACGGAGACTGAAGTACTGACGCCAATTTGTCTCATGGATCTTCCGCGGCGCGTGGGCAACTTCCAGAACAAGCAGGAACAAATGCTCCCACATCTGGCGGATGACGGCCTGGCGTCGGGCGTCGGACCATTCGGGGAAGGCGTGCCGCAGATTGTCCTCGACGACCTTCCGGCGGATCTTCAGCACGTCGCCCAACAGCCACGCCAGCCCCCGCGCGACGGCCGCGCCCGTCTCGATCCGCATCGCCTGAGCAACACAGATGAGCGCCCGCACGACCAGATAGACCAGATAGTCGCTCAACCGCTTACGCCACACGCGTCGTTCCTCCTTGGCCTGTTGAAAGTGGCTAGTGGCAAGTGGTTAGTGACTAGATTTGTGGTGCCCGGCAGCTACCCACACCCTGTAGGGAACGCCCTCTGTGGCGTTCCTACGGTTTTTGTAGGATTGTTGCTTTCAAAACCGGAACGCCACAGAGGGCGTTCCCTACAGGGTGTCGATTAGCAATTCATGTCAGGCACAGCCTGACCTGCAATCTAGTCACTTGCCACTGACCACTAGCCACTAACGCGGCCCCTCTCCCAGAGGGAGAGGGGAGATAGCAGGCATTGTCCCAGGAAATGGGCAACCGGCCAAGAGAAGTTTGGCTACTTGCCGACGCCCGTCTTTCGGGCTTTCAGGACGGGGTCGCTCGGTAGGGGCAGGGCCACGGCGCGGCCCGTCTCGGCCGCTTTGTAGATGGCCAGGATGACTTCGACCGAGCGGCGGCCTTCGTGGCCGTCGATCAGCGGGGCGGTCCCCTTCTGGATGGCCTTCAGGACGTCCTGGAACTGGTGGGTGTGGCCGTGGTGGCCGATGGCGGACGGGTCGGCCGCGCCGCCGCCGGTGCTGACCGCGGCGGCCATCTGTTTGTGGATCTCGGTGTCGCGGGGCTTGGCCTTGGCGAAGTCCCATTTGACGAGGTCCTCTTCCTCCATCACGGCCGAGCCGGCGGTGCCGTTGATTTCGATCCGTTTGAGGTAGCCCGGGTAGACGGCCGTGCTGGCCTCGATCACGCCCAGGGCCCCGTTGGCGAACCGGAGCGTGGCCACGGCGTGGTCTTCGACGTCGATCCGCTTGTGGGCCAACAGGGCCGTTTGGGCGCGGATCTCGACGACCGGGCCCATCAGCCAGAGCAGCAGGTCGACGCTGTGGATGGCCTGATTCATCAGCGCGCCGCCGCCGTCGAGTTCCCAGGTGCCCCGCCACGCGCCGCTGTCGTAATACTCCTGACTGCGGTACCACTTCACGTAGGCGTCGCCGGCCGTGAGTTGGCCGAAGCGGCCTTGGTCGAGGGCCTTTTTGATCTCGACGCTCGTGCGATGGAACCGGGAGGGGAAGATGGTCGAGAGGGTCACGCCCGCCTTCTCGCATTCGGCGATGATCTTGTCGCAACGCTTCAGGGTGATTTCGAGCGGCTTCTCGACGATGACGTGTTTGCCCGCCCGGGCGGCCGCCACGGCCGGTTCGAGGTGGGCTCCGCTGGGCGTGCCGATCGTGACGACGTCGACTTCCGGGTCGGCCAGCATGTCCTTCAACTTGGCGTAGGGCCGGCAGCCTGTTTCCTTGGCCAATCGCTCGGCCGCCGCCGGGACCGCGTCCTGACAGGCGACCACCTTCGCGCCGCGGATGTCGCCGACCGCCCGGGCGTGGAAGTTCGAAATCATGCCGCAACCGATAATGCCAAACCCCGTAGCCATGGGAGCGTCTCCTCAAGAAAAAGCGTCTCTGTTTCGTTTCGCAGAATACCGAACCCCGATTATAGGAATGGCCCCATACCAGCAAAAGGGGGCCCCGAACGCCCGGGCCGGCCGTTTGCCCGACTTCGCCCAACTCCGATGGTGGGGTGGCCGCCGGTTCCCGTCGGTTGCCCCGCCCGATTCGGCCGATATGATGAAGGCGTCTCGACATTACACAGGAGATTGGACGTGGACTCGGATCTTGTTGTCATCTACGTTGCGTCGTCACCGCAACAGGCCCACTTGTTGCGGGCGACCCTGGAACAACAGGGGATCAACGCCGTCGTGACGAACGACGTGCTCGAAGGCGGGTCGGGGGTCGACATCGTTGGTTGGGCGACGCAAGCTCGGGTGTTGGTCGACCAACGGGACGCCGTTCTCGCCCGGCAGATTGCCATGGAGCATGACCGCCGCGGGGCACTGCTGGCCCAAGAGCACGAATGGCCCGAGACGGTCCCCGACCAAGTGACGCCCTCCCACTGGCCGTGTTGCCCGGTGTGTGGGAAGCGGCGGATTACGACCTGTACGATCTGCAAGACGACCGGCGCCGATTTCCTCGAAGCCGATTCGCAGTACACCTGGGGCATGGGCCTGCCGGAAGTGCCGGGCGAGGCCGCTTCGCCTGGGGCCTCGTGCGGGTGTGGCGGCGGTGGGTGCGGGGGAAGCACCAACGAGCACCACGCGAAGCCGGCCGACGAATCCTGTCCGAGCCTGGGCGTACCCGAAACGCAACCGGCCGAGGCCGACTTGCCCGACGACGAGCCGGTCGCGCTGGTGCTGATGTGCCCGACGTGCGACGAACCGTTCGTGCCCGAGTTCGCCCGAGAGTGCGACGGCTGCGGCCACCAGTTCCCCGACGGTTGCCCGATCGAGTTGCCCGAACAACCGGTCGCCGAGCAGAACAATCCTCGCGTCACGGCCGTCCTGGTCGCCTTCGTCCTCTTGCTGGGCGGCTTGGCGGCCTACTTCGCCGTAATCACCTGGTATAGCACGCCGTGAGGCAGGGGCGAGGGGCAAGAAACGAACAAGCCGCCCGGGGCTGCTGGGGCCCTGAGCGGCTTGATGCGTGTCCTCTTACGGCGTCGGGTCTATTGGTGCGGTGTTTCCGCGGTAACGACGGCCAGGGCGGGCAGTTCCGAGGTGGCCGTGCCCAGGTCCGTCTCGATCTCGATCTTCTGGCTGATCTTGCCCGGCTTCTTGCCGGCGACGAAAGTCACCGGGACCAGGTGCAGTGTCTTCGCTTCCTTGGTCGCGTTGGAATCGAACTCGAAGCTCCCGTCGGGGCAGTGGATCGAAAGGATGCGGAAGGGCTTTTTCGCCCGGACGACCAGCTTCTTCTGGACCTTCTGGCCCGGCTCGACCACGCCCATGAAGAGCGTCGACGGGCTGACCGAGACGCCCGAGACGATCCGGCCCTCGACGGCCAGGGGGACCTGCTTGAGCCGGTAGTCGTTCGTCACGAGGACCAGGTGCTCGTTGAGGTATCCGGCCGGCGTGTTCTCGTCGACGTGGACCGAGACCTGATAGGCGACCTGGCCGGGCTGACGCGACGTCTCCTGGACCTGGGCCTGGACGTGCGGGTTGTCGCAACGGACTTCCTGGACCTTCCAGTCGCTTCGGCCGGCGTAGTTCAGGGTCACCGTTTTGTCGGCAGACTTGCCCTGGTCGACCTCACCGAAGTTGACGCTGCCCGGGTTGAAAACGACGTCGGAACGGATGTAGGCCTGGACGCTTAGGTGGACGGTGGACGGGTAGGGTTTGTCGATCGTAACGGTAATTGTGGCGCCCTTGCTGCCGAGAAACCGGTCCGTGTTAATGTGGGCGATAATCGAACCCGATTCGTAGGTCTTCAAAATCGGCTTGGTAATGCTGGGGCTCGTGCAGCCACAACTGCTGCTGACGCTGGCGATGTGGACGTCTTCGAGATAGGGGTTGGTCAGCTTGAACTCGAATTCGGCCTTGGCTCCTCGGGCGACGTTGCCGAAGTCGTGGGTCTTGGCCTCGAACATGTCGGACGCCCACTGTTGGGCCAGAGCCGGAACGCCAAACGAAATCGCTAGAAATAAAGCAAAAAAGAATATTAGTTTCATGGAATCTCACCTCCCGCATCGTCCGGCCGGGGCCGGACCGAGCCACGTGTTTATTCGGGCATAAGCCTCGCGAGGTGGGATTCGAGGGGATATCCCGAATAGTCCTCGCAGCCGTGCCAACTCCAAGGTGCGTACGACCCACTTTCTGCCCTGACACGCGGGTGAGTACCTGAAAAAGTACGACGTGACAATACCTATGTCAAATAGGCGTAAGGCACAACGATTTCTTTTCCTACGGCCGCCCGGCGGCTTTTCGCGTCCATTCGGTAAAATACGTCACCTTGGCCGGGGCACTCAAGTGCGATTCCGACAGAACATGCCCCGACATCGACCCTTGAAGACGGTCCGCGGGCAGGTTGCTGCCGGGCAAACGCTCGGGGAAGACGTCCCTAGCAAACGAGTCGTGAGTTTCCGACGCTGTGAACACAACGACGAGGCACGCCGCCCTTGATTCCACACCCAAGTAATCCTGGCCCCCTTCACCCGGCCTGCTCGCAAAACGTTTTCCCGGAATAGGTTATGTCACGTTTGCTTGGGCCGATGCTTCGATGTCGGTCCGTAAACTCACCCCTCAAGGCCCGTCAGATGCATTCTAGAGGCCAGGGCTCACCCGGATTCCCCCGATCAAGGGGGGGGCTATCGGCGATCTGGCCGACATTCTGCCCGGCAAGCATTGTCATCTTGGCGGCCAATCCGCTATTCTAAGGGATTACATTCGGCCGGCCTGGAAGTGGCAGGACCGGGCCCGGTCGGTCAGCGCGCGTCGTTGATCCCTGCGTAGCCCACGCACGGGCGCCAGGGGTGGCTTGCGCGGGTGTCGTGCATTTCCTTGCCCAACTAGTAGTCTAACTGGCTCGGTACGTCCCATGTTCGAATCGCTCCAGCAGGGCATCGGCTCTGCGATGAAGACGATCCGCGGTCACGCGAAGCTGACCGAGGGGAACATGCGCGACGGGCTGCGCCTCGTGCAGCAGGCCCTGTTGGAGGCGGACGTCAGTTTCCCGGCCGTCAAGGACTTCATGGCCCGGTTGACCGAGCAGGCGCTCGGCGAGAAGGTCCTTAAGTCGCTCCGGCCCGAGGAACACCTGATCGGCATCGTCCACCAGGAACTGATCAACCTGATGGGCCCGGTCGACCACTCGTTGCATCTGCGCGGCGACGTCACGGTCCTGATGCTTTGCGGCCTTCAAGGCTCGGGCAAAACAACCACCTGCGGCAAGCTGGGACGGATGATCCACGAGCGGGGCCGCAAGCCGATGCTCGTCGCGGCCGACCTCCAACGCCCGGCGGCCATCCAGCAGTTGGAAGTGATCGGAGGGCAACTCGGCCTGCCAGTCTATGCCGATAAGGAGGCCACCGACCCGGTCACCGTCTGTCACAACGCCGTGAAACAGGCCAAGCAGATCGGTGCCGAGGTGATCATCCTCGACACAGCCGGCCGGCTGCACATCGACGCCGAGTTGATGGCCCAGCTCGAGCGGATCGACAAGCGGTGCAATCCCGAGCAGATCTACCTGGTCGTCGACGCGATGACCGGTCAGGACGCAGTCAACAGCGCCAAGGCCTTCAACGAGGCGTTGGAGCTGGACGGCGTCATCATGACCAAGCTCGACGGCGACGCCCGGGGCGGAGCGGCCCTGTCGGTCAAAGCGGTCGCCGACGTGCCGATCAAGTTCATCGGCACGGGCGAGCACATGGACGCCCTGGAGGAGTTCCACCCCGAGCGAATGGCCGGGCGGATCCTCGGCATGGGCGACGTCGTCTCGCTGGTCGAACAGGCCCAGCAGAAACTCGACCAAGACGAGATGGCCAAGCAAGAGGCCAAACTCCGCAAGGGCGAGTTCACCCTGGACGACTTCAAAAAGATGCTTGGCCAGACGAAGAAGCTCGGCCCGCTGAATAAAGTGATGGGCATGATCCCCGGTATGGGCAACATGGCCGACGCCTTGGGCGACGTCGACGCCGAAAAGGACATGAAGCGTCTGGTCGGCGTGATCGACTCGATGACGCCCGAGGAACGGCGCAATCCGACCAAGACGATCGACCAGAGTCGCCGCCGCCGGATCGCCGCCGGAGCGGGCGTCGAGCCGCACGAGGTCAACGAACTGGTCAAACAGTTCACCGGCATGGCTGATCTCATGAAGCGAATGTCCAGCATGTCGCTTCGCGAACGCATGAAAACCATGCAGCAAGTCGCCAAAGGTGGCATGATGGACCCCGGCGGCCGGTTGTCGAAGCAGAAGCAATCGACCGGCAAACGCCTCACGCCCAAGGAACGGGCCAAGCAAAAAAAGCTCCGCGAGAAGGAAAAGCGGCGAAAGAAACGCGACGAGAAAAGAAAAGGTTAGGAGCCGTAGGGTGGGGCACACCTGCCCCACTAAGAATCCGCGAAAAACGAAGCTGGTGGGGCAGGTGTGCCCCACCCTACAACTTGACGATATACCATTCAACTCAACAAACCAACCCAACCAATCAATCAGACATTCAACCCATTTCGTTGACGAGGAGTTACCACGTGGCAGTACGTATTCGAATGAAGCGATTCGGACGACGGCACCGACCGTTCTATCGGGTGTGCGCCGTCGACCAGCGGGCGCCCCGCAATGGGCGGGTGATCGAAGAGCTCGGCACCTACGATCCCCTCGTGCCCGAGGTCGACGCCCGGGCTGTGCTCAATCCCGAGCGGATCCAGTACTGGCTGGGCGTCGGCGCCCAACCGTCGGACAAGGTTCGGGTGTTGATCAAGAAGTACGGGCCGGAAGGCACCCACCTGGACGAGCAGCGCGCCGCGTTGGATCGTCTGGCCGTCGCCCGAAAACGCCCCGAACCCATCGCCGTCGCCCCCAAGTCGGCCCCGGCCGAGGCGACCGTCGAGGAAACCAGCGAGTAACGCCCGATGCGCTTCGACGTGCTGACCCTGTTTCCCGAGATGTTCACGGGCTACCTGGGCGAGAGCGTGTTGAAGCGGGCCATCGAGCGAGGACTGGTCGACGTCCGGCTGCACAACATCCGCGACTGGACCGACGACAAACACCATTCGGTCGACGACCGGCCCTTCGGCGGCGGCCCCGGCATGGTCCTGATGGCCCCGCCAGTGGTCGAGTGCGTCGAGGCGGTCCGCGGCAGTGAAGATAGCGAAGACAAAGGCCATCTGGTCCTGCTAAGTCCTCAAGGACGGCGGCTGGACCAGTCGATCGTCGAAGAGTTGGCCGGCCACCGGCGGATTCTTCTACTGTGCGGCCGATACGAGGGATTTGACGACCGGATCCGGACGATCCTCCGGCCGGATGAGATTTCGATCGGAGATTACGTCCTCAATGGAGGAGAAGTCGCGGCGATGGCCGTCATCGATTCAGTGATGCGGCTGGTACCGGACGTGTTGGGAGACGAAGACAGCAGCGGCGAGGATTCCTTTTCCCGGCCCGGGGGCCTGCTGGAGTACGCCCAGTACACCCGCCCCCGCGTCTGGCGCGACTTGGAAGTTCCGCCCGTGCTGCTAAGCGGCAACCACCAAGAGATCGCCCGCTGGAGAGAAGAAGACAGCCGCCGTCGCACCCGGCAACGGCGTCCCGATTTGCTCGAGTGAGACAAGATACAGGTAAGCGCCAAACACTGGGTGGCACGGGCATCTTGCCCGTGAACGCGGCGCGACACTAGCTAGAAGCCAGTGCCACCCAACGCCGTCCACGTTTGGAGGGTGTTGGGAGCGGCTAAGGCGTTGGGGTTGGAGAAGTTGAGGCCTCCTGCCAC
>JAFGFF010000165.1 GCA_016931075.1 Pirellulales bacterium
GTGAAAACCAGGTCGATTTGAGCCTTCGCATGACGCAGCGGCACGCGAAAATGCTCGCCCAGCCAGGTGCAGACCTCGCAGGCGGTTCGCGGCCGGCCGGCGACGTGGGCGGCCGACGAGGCGAACTTGAGCGTCAGGATGTCGTTGCCACCGTACCCCCGAGGGCTGCCCGGCAGGGGCTCCTGGCCGACGTGCTCCAGCCACGACGTGCCAAACGTCTCGGCGGCCGGGATGTCGGACGCGGCGTACAGGTCCAGGATCGAAGCGGGCGGGCCATGGGCCTGGTTCCGCGTCAGGGCCCCTTTGCCGTTTGCCCATTGCACCCAAGGGACGGTAAACGCGTCGAGCATCAGGTCGGAGATCGTTTCGTGATAGTCGGACCGCACTCGGGCGACTTCGTCGGCGTCGCCTTTGCCTTGCAGGGCCGGCAAGTGGCGCTTCAGATCGTAGCCGCGACGTTTCTTGAACTCCTCGAAGAGCCGGTCGGTCCAGTTGGCCCGGGAGACTTCGTAGGAATCGTTGTAGAACGCCCGGACCATCTTCTTGCCCTTGTATCCGGCGAACGCCTCGTCATATCGGACAAGGTAATTCTTCAGGGCCTTTTGGCTGAAGAAGTCCATCACGTTGCCTTCGGAGGCCGGGGCCGCGCGGCTCAGGCGGCGATAGGTCCGGCCCTGGAAGACGGCGTACAGTGTCCATTTCCCGGCCGGTTCTTTCGGCGCGGTCCAGTCGAGCCTGCCCGACTTGTCGACGTGCTTGGTCAAGTCGAGGATTTTGTTCTTGTCCGAGGACGAATAGGCCATCAGGCACTGCAACAGGGCCGGGTTGCCCTTGATGTCCTTGCGTTGGACCGGCTTGTTGAGGTGTTCGCCCGGGACGACTTCGTATTCGGCGAAGAGGACCATTTTCGGCGAGTCCTCGTCCTTGACCCAAGGGCCGGCGTAAGGCCACTTGCTGCCCGGGGTCAGGTCGACGCCCATGTCGAGCCGATCGGCCTCGTCGACTGTGTGGGCAAGCAGGTCCATCCACTTCGGGCTAAGAAAATCGACGTATTGCGGCTCGGCGCCACGGGCGCCGTAGATCGGCACGATGTGCACGCCGCCCATGCCGGCCTTGCGGTAAGCTTCCAGGTGCCGGGTCAGCTCGGGCCGATTGACCGCGTTGCCCATCCACCACCAATACGTCCAAGGCCGGCACTCCCGCGTCACCGTGGGCCACTCGAGGGCCTTGGGGAGTAGCTCACCGGCTGACGCATTGAGGACGCCAAAGAAGCCGGGTGTGAAGAACAGACAAACCAACAGCAGACAGACTGGGAAGAATCGCGTCATGGTGGGACTCGGTAGCCAGGCAACCCCACACTCGACACGGGGCGACGCGGCGGCTAGAGGAAGGAAACGGACCACCGCGCGGGACAGGACTATCCCTTCATCTGTGGCCTACGCACGGGGAGCGACTTGAAGCCGCCTAGTCCTTTTCTAGCGTCAGAAGTCGGATGGGTCAACCGTCTGACCATCGTTCCGGTCGGCCAGGTAACCGTGGGTGTACAGGTCAATCTCGAAGTTGATGTATTGGACGCTGCCGTCGCAAAAGACCATACAGAATCCGTCCGGGTGACTGGAACCAAAGACCGTCCAGGTGCCATCGCCGGGTGTGTCCTGTCTCGGCTTGTAACCGGTTCCACTCCACCGGGTGATGTCCCCGTTGTCCCCGGTGTACATGTACTCATTGTCCCCTTGGTTCAGGCCGGTTTCGTAATCATCGGGATTGATGTGCTTCTCGCCGAACATGTATGTATTACTCAAGCCGTCGCGGATATCGCTGGCGCTGAGTTCACTACCAGGGTAGAAGACACCGTTGGCCAATTCGGCGATTTTCTTCCAGCCCTCCTCTCCCGCAGGAGTCTCTGTCTCGGCAACTGTGTCAGGGCCGTAGAAATTGAATCCCGAGTTGTTAGCCGAACAGTCCAATGCCACGGTGCCTCCGCTAGCCGCGTAGTCGCTTCGGGCAACCTCATGTACGGTGGCCGAAACTTTTGGGTTGGATTGCATCGTGCCGCGGCTAGGATGCATCCCGGTCGGGTAGAGCACGGCCGCGCGCCGGCTAGGGCAATTCATAGCGGGGATGGGAGTTTGGAGCATCGCCTTCGCTGCCCCTTTCTGGACGGATGAGCCAGAATACAAGCCTTTTTGCAGTTGATGCACATTCCCCAATTCCATATACGGCAGAATATTAAAAATCCATCCGCCCGGCTGACGGCGATTGATGCCCCGGTTCGGATCGCCGATCCAATACCAACCCCAACCGTTGGTCGGGAACTGTTTGTGGGCGGAGAGGTGGTTCTGAGCCGCGACACCGGCCTGTTTGAGGTGGTTGCCGCACTGGATCCGCCGGGCCGCCTCCCGGGCCGCCTGGACGGCCGGCAACAACAGAGCGATCAAAATCCCGATGATCGCGATCACCACCAGAAGCTCCACCAGAGTGAAGCCGCGTCTTACATGCAATCGCATAGCTCTTTTCCCTTGCTCCTAGAGAATCATGCGTCGGCCGAAGCCAGGCATCCTGTCGTCTTCCGGACCAGGTGAGTCGAAAAATGCGTGCAAGGGAGACGCACCGTTGGATGCCTCTCTGGTGCGCCCCCTCGCACGAAGTGCGGGCGCCTAGCGACGGCGTCCGCGCAGCAGGAGTCCCATCAAGGCCATTGCCGCCAGCAAGACCCAAATCGACGGCTCCGGCACGCCGACCGACTCGCGTGTATTGCCCCAGTTGGCCGCCAGGATCGACGCGTCGAGGTCATCGACGATCCCGTCGCCGTTGAAGTCGCCCTCTTCCCAGCCGACCCCGTCGTCGCGCAGCCAGTTCTGCGCCAGGCGCTGTGCATCGAGTTCGTTGACCACACCGTTGTTGTCGGCGTCGCCAGGCAGCTTCTCCGGAGCCTGGGCGGCGTTGAATCGGATCTCACCGATCTGGAAGTTGGTCGCTTCGTAGCTCGACTCGATGCGTATGCCGATGTAGCGAAGCAGTTGAGCCGAGCTGAAGAAGACGTCGGTCGTCTCGCCGTCGACGATCTCGGGCAGTGTGCCCGACCAGATCGCCACGATGTCCGCGTCTCCTTCAATGTCGTCCAGCGGTCCCGCGTTGTTGGAAGGGTCATCGTCGAGATAGCGGAAGAACGTGACGTTCTCCGGGCCGAGGACATAGGTGGGATCTAGCAATCGGGCCCAGAAGGTAGCGCTCTCGATCTCCGTCACCTCGCCCATGTCCAGGACAATATGGCCCGTGACCGGTTCGGCGAACTCTCCGCCTTCGAGGGTATCGTCGTTGGAGACCCACATGTTGTAGCGGTACATGATGCCGTCGATGACCCGGTCAGCCGACCATTTCGAGTACTGCGCGCCGGAATCGTCGTAGACGGCGACCGCACCGATGCCTGGCATCGGCTCAGGTTCGATCGGGCCCGTGTTGAGCCGGATCTCTTCGATCTGGAAATTATCGTTGTAGTCCGTGTCCCAACCCGAGTCGATCCGCAGCCCGATATACTGTTTGGTGACGGGCGTGTCGAAGGTGATCGTCTGGTGATACCCGGCGACGAACTCCGTAAGCGTGCCTGACCAGAGTTCGACAATGTCCGGGTTGCCCTCGATGTCGTCGGGCGCCGAAGTGAAGGGTGGGAAGTCGCTCTCGTAGTAGAAGACCTTGACTTCCTTGGGCAAGGCCGTGTAGGAGCCTGGCACGGACCAGATGGTCATATCGGTCAATTCCATCGCCGAGCCCATGTCCAGGACGATATGGCCTGTGATCGGAAGCGATTCGCCAGGCACTCCCGTGTCGTCCTGACTGACCCACATGCCTCTCTTGGACAACACGTAACCCCCGGAGAAATCGCTTTCGACCATGTAGTTGGCATCAAGAACATTGTCGACGATATAGGTTTGTTTGCTTCCGGAGTCGCTGTTGATCGCGACGGGTTTGATGCCGGGAATCGGGTCGGCGGTGCCGAACGCCAATTCGCCGAGCTGGAAGTTCTGGTTGTAGGTGGTGTCCCAGGCCGAGTCGACCCGCATTCCGATGTAGCGCTTCGTGATCGGCGCGTCGAACGGCACCACCTGATTCGCGGCGGCTCGTATATCGTCGAGTTGGCCGCTCCAGGTTGTCGTGATGGGGGTGATGTTCGCATCGGTCTCAAATGCGTCGATCGCGCCGCTGATGTTCGCGGGATTATCGTCCTCGAAGTAGAAAAAAGTGACGTCCTTTGGCGCCCCGGCGTAGCTTGAGCCGCCGGGACGGGCGAAGACCCAAGCGGCGTCCATCGTCGTCGGCTCGCCCATGTCGAGGACGATGTGACCGTTGACGGGTGGCTCGCCGAACGTTCCTTCGTCGTCATCGCACACCCAGAACCCACTACTGATCACGCTATCGATGACGTTGCTGGCGAAATACGTGCTCTTCTCATTGGAGAAGTCATAGATGGCACTTGGAGTGTACATGTACGCCATAGCTGGCGTACTCAGCAGGCAGACAAGAAACAGCATGCTGCCGGCAACGAACACTTTCTTGAAACAAAACATTCCTTTAGCTCCCTTGTAATCTTCAGTCCTAACCTCATGAGGCGTCGGTTGCCCTTGCGAAGCCCTTGTTTGCCAAAACACATGCCGTTTCGACCAAGGCGCCCCCTCTCCCGGCTCCAACGGGAGAGGGGGGCGTTTGCGACGGTATCTCCCCTAAGACCGTCGCCAAATCAATCCCATGGCCAGCAGCCCGGCCAACAGGGCCAGTGTGGACGGCTCGGGAACGGCGAACGCGCGGACCTCGGAGATCTCCATGATGTAGTCGTCCTTGAGATCGATTAGATCCTGCGTCGCGACGATCCGGATCCACTGGCCTTCGAACATGCCCGTGCCATCGGCGGCGGTGAAGACGTCGGCGATGCCCAGGCCGCCTCCCTCCCTGTAGCCGGCGGTCCAATCGTCCAACACGGTGTACCAGTTCTCGTCGCCGATGGCGCCGTTGTCGTCGTCGTGAAGCGAGATCCGGTAGTAGCCCAACCGCGGGTAGGCGCCCCCGGTGACGTGATTCGCGGCCTGACGACAGTAGACCTTGATCTGGTCCAGCACGTAGGACTCGCCCATGTCGATTTCGTAACCGCATCCGGCCACCTGATTGGCGTCAAAGCCGCCCCAGGTGCCGATTGTGTCGTCGGTCAGATTCACGGCAAAACAATTAACGTTGGGATCAACGAAGATATCGCCTCCCACAACATTTACCGTGGCGCCCATGGCCACATTGGGCCCGGTGAGCCCGTCGTCCTGCCGTACCTCGCACTCCCAGGCGTCGAGACCTTCGTCATAAGACTGGGGCTTATTGATGAAGCCGTCCTTGACGATTCGAACCTTGCGCCCCGTGACCGGAGTGCTCAGATGGAACTTGGCCGGGCCGAAGTCAGGACGCGGATTCGCCGGATTCACGCCGTCCCATGGGTTGAAGGTGAATCCGTCGTCCGCTTGCGAGTCATAGAGAAGCGTGTCGGATGCGTCCAGGATTTGGAGCGTGTAGTTGTAGGCACGTTGCCGCAGCCTGGCTGTATCGGGATAGTAGGTCCAGACGTCCTGAATGACCGTATCCTGCCCCAGGTCCACCTGCCACCACGGATCTTCGTCGCCAACCGCTGTGACGAGTCGGCTCTCATAGTCTCCGTCGACTCCCTTCGAAGCCGCGTAAGATGAACTATACCTGGTTGACATCGTGGCCGTGCCGCCCAAGGCGACGTTGATCGTTTCAGCCGAGGCGGTGGCGGCCAGCGTCAGCGACAAGAACGCCGCAGCCACCACCAGAACAAGGTGTGTTCGCATGGTGTTGCTCCAGATTGGAAGATTCAGGAAGGGTGGCACAGCGCACAACGCCATGGGAGTCCGTCCCCATGCCTACCCAGAAGGCTGCCGGCTCCCCGTGGCAGCACCCCCAAGGCTCTTCTCGTTCGTGACACGATGCTCCGCACGGCAACCTGATAACCATTTGCAGGCGACGGCGCGAATATTCTTAATGTCTACAGTGCAATCGACGACACCGACCGCCTGTGATCGCGATGAGAACGCTCCCCGGCGATCATGATGAGATTGCTCCCAAGCAATCGGATTGCATCTACTGCTTCCTCCTCACTGGTTTTTCATCCTAGCCGCAATAAATACCCTTTCCCACAGCATTACACGACAGATATCCGGCATTTTGCGACGCTGATCCGATGGAGTGCGCCTATTGTTTCAAGCCCTTTAAGATTAAACATAATGCACTATTTGATCCGGTACGACGCCTTCCGATGCAAGGGAAGGGTAAGCGTTCACTGGCCGGGGACTGGTGCATTTTTCTGCCACTTGATTTGCCACTTGCAGACGAGGCGCAAGCTGAAACACGCACCTGTTCCCTTTGGTGGCGTCGACGGGTGAACGGTTGCAGGGAAAGCCGGAACCGCATGACACGCTCGCCCCTTTTTCGGGTGTGGGGGACTTGCATTTGCCAGACGTTTCATACCTCATAGAGGGAGGCCCGGTTGAACACTGAACGACGGGCGGCAATCTGGCCGGTTAAGACAGCTTGGGAGAAGAATATTACCTCTTCGTAGGGCTATGACCAGGGCGGACGCTATGAAGGATTTTGGGGAGAATTACTTCCGCTACATCCCCGTTCGGCCACGCGACGTGCATTGGGGGTTGTACGTGACGGGGGCCGGCTGTTCGCGGATTGCCCCGCACGTCAAGTACCCGGCCGCCCGGCACCCGGAGTTGTACGACTTCACCTGGGAGCACGGCCGCACGCTGCCCGAGTTCCAGATCGTCTATATCACCGCCGGCCAGGGTGAGTTCGAGTCAGGGCCCACAGGCCAGCGGCTCATTACGCCCGGCACGGTGTTCCTTCTTTTCCCCGGTGTCTGGCATCGCTACCGGCCCGCGTGCAAGACGGGCTGGGACGAATACTGGGTCAGTTTCGCCGGGCGGAATATGGAGAGCCTTCAGCTCGAAGGCTTCTTCGTGCCTGAGAGAGCTGTGCTTAAAGCGGGCCCCGCCCACGCACTCCTGAGCCCCTTTCACACGCTGCTCGAGCGGCTGCGCGACGAGGTGCCCGGCTTCCCGCATTTGATCGCGGCCGACACGATGGAGCTGTTGGCCGCCATCCTCGCCGCGACCGCCAGCGATTCGATCGAGTTGGTCGCCAAGGGCCCCCGCGACATCACGACGTTCGAGGACCGAATCGTTGCCGAGGCGATGCGGCTGATCTGGGAGCAGAGTCACGAACCGCTGACCGTCGAAAAGGTCGCACGACAGCTCCCACTAACCCGACGCTCTCTCGAACGTCGCTTCCGCACCGTCGTCGGCCACACGATTCACGAAGAGATCGTCCATTGCCGCGTCGAGCGGGCAACCCGGTTGCTGACGAACACGAACCTCTCGATCCAGGAAGTGGCCATGGCTGCCGGGTTCGCCAGCACCGACACGATCCGCCGCACCTTCCAACGCGTCCAGGGCGTTTCGCCCCGCGACTATCGCAGAAAGCACGCCTCCCACCGGATCGTCGACGAGAAAGACGAGTAGACCGGGGATATAACGAGTGGGTGGCACTCAACGCCGTCCACGTTTGGAGGGTGTTGGGAGCGGCTAAGGCGTTGGGGTTGGAGAAGTTGAGGCCTCCTGCCAC
>JAFGFF010000166.1 GCA_016931075.1 Pirellulales bacterium
GTGGCAGGAGGCCTCAACTTCTCCAACCCCAACGCCTTAGCCGCTCCCAACACCCTCCAAACGTGGACGGCGTTGAGTGCCACCCACCGAAGACGTGCCTGGAGGGCCACGCTCCGTCGTGGCCGGGTGCAACACAAGAACGACCCAACTCGCTACTCACGGACGCGACCGCAGCGCGTCCCTCCAGCAATACCCTCCGCGCCTCTCCGCCTCTGCGGTGAAAAATACTCCGCTCACTCCAGGCCCTCAAGAAATGCTCGTAATTTCTCCGGCCAGTTTTTCACCTCCGGCGGCAGCACCGGCTTGAGCCCAAACCCATGCCCACCGCGCTTGGCCTTGGTGAAATCGCACGGTGTCTTGGCCTCCCGACATAATTGCGCATACGCGACGGCGCTCGGCGCGTACTTGTCGTCGACCGCGACGTAGACAAAGGCTGGTGTTTTCACCGGCGCGACTTCACCGAGCACCTTGCCGCCCTTCTCCAGATAGGCCGGATACATCAGCACCAAAAAATCAGGCGGCGTGCCCTCGGCCGTCGCATGAGTCAGTCGCGCCACAAGATGCCCACCCGCCGAGAAACCCATCACGCCGATCCGCTTCGTGCCGAGCCCCAGCTCGCCGCCCCGCTTTTGCAGCAGCGTAAGCGCCGCGTTCGCATCGCCAAACGCCAGCTCGCGGGTTTTCTTACCGGCACTGACATGATAGAGCAGAACGGCCGCGTCGTACCCCAACTCGTTCAGCTTCCTCGCCACCGCCCGGCCCTCGTGTTCGATCGCCAGAATCCGATAACCCCCGCCCGGGCAAACCAAAACCGTCCCCCGACTCGGTTTCTTCTCCGTCGGGAACAACTCCAACGCGGGCGTGTCCACCTTCTGAATCCGCCCAATTCCGTCCTTGCCCGGTATGATCACAGGCGTGGGCGCGATTTCCTTACCATCAAGCGGAATCCGGCGAATGTCGTCGGCCTGTGCGATGCCGAGGCCGAGTACAAACAACACAACGATGACAACATAGATTCGATTCACGATGGTCTCCAAACGAAAAAACACAGCCGGGTGGCACCGATTGCTTGTCAATCGGTGTCGCGACAGCGACAAAAGGTAAGGATGACCGTGACTAACTCCTCCCGGGCCTTACGGCCCCCCGATAGCCGAGCTATCGGGGCTACTCGCTACCCGCGAATCTCTTTCTGAACTGCTTGCTCTTCTTGTTGTCAACGAATGCCACAAGAAAGGTGGGATCAAAAAGAATGAGATCAAGGGCGGTCTCAAGACATGGGTTTGCGCAATAATCATCAAAAAGAGACACCAGTTCCTTGGGAAAGACGCCCCCGCCGAACCGCCGTTTGAGTTCGGTGGCTGCGTACTCGTAATCACACCCTTGGATTTCTCCAGAGGCGTCGACGAATTCGAGTTCAGCGAGCGTAAAGGGCACTCCGCGGTGCGTGTGTCGCGTACGTTTGCGATCGTTACTGAACAGCTTTCCGATACGCCTAAAGATGTTCATTCATCTCTCTCGCGAATACATGCGTCCAGAACCGAAAAGCGGAACAGAACTGTTTGCCGAGTCGGGAACAGGCTTCCAATATCAAGTGTACAGCCGGTCGAGATGGCGTCAACGCGGTTTGCGAGAGCTGTAAGTATGCATTCCGCACTTTGTTCCATGGAGAGGAACACCTACTGGGCCGAAGGCCCTGCGGTTCTCCCAGCCCAGGGCACCGCCCTGGGGACCGAGTGGGCAAGGTCTCGGCATGTCCGGCCCAACGGGCCAACCGTTCTCCCGGCGGAACCGTTGGCCCGTTGGGCCGAAAGACACCTTCCCGTTGCTCCCTTTCCCAGGGCGGCGCCCTGGGCTGGGTGAACGGCTGCCCTTTCGGGGCGTTGTCCGAACCGAGAGGAAGCAGAGTGCAAAGAAAGTACGGAAGCAAAGTGCGGAATCCACACGAGCCTTGGCCCGGCTCGCGACCCGCCATCCCGACCGCCAAGTAGGCCTGATCCGGCGGGCAACAAGGCACAAGACTCCCAATCCCTTTGTCGATCTCGAAAATCGAACCCGAAGGGTTCGCAGCGATTAGCCGGGGGTTCGAGCGGAGCGACACCCTCGGTGACGAGGCGGGAACAGACACGGCGACCCCGGAGGGGTCGAAGCGAGGTCGTGGTGGCGGTTGCGTCTTCGGCCGGTTGGAAGATCCCCTGCGCTGCGACCCCTCCGGGGTCGGCGACGGCCAGGGCCATCGCGCTCCCCGGGTCGCTCACGCGACCCGGGGCTAATGGCTGACATCCCTCCGGGATGAAAATCATCGCGGGCTGACCTCCGCGTCTCTCCGCCTCTGCGGTGAAAAACGCTCTGGCTTACCTCTTCTTCCTCAAGTCCACCGTATGATCAATCAAAACCGGCTTCTTCTTCCAGTCGTAGTCCTTCAGGTAGCCGATCTCCTTCGCCCGCGGCCGGCGCTCGCGCAGCCGGACGGAGTTGACACCGATGGAGGTGCCGGTGGATAGAGGGTGGTGGCCGATGCATTCGAGGCGCAGCGTGTAGTTGCCCGGGTCGGGCCAGAAGTCCATGAGTTGAAAGTCGTCGACCACGGGCCAGGTGTGTACCCGGGGCTTCGGCGCGTAGAGGTCGATCGGGCGGCCGACCTTGACGCCGTTGAGGTAGGCCTGATAGATGCCCCCGTCGGGCCCTTTTTCGAGTACGACCAACAGCCGGTAGGGCTCCTTCTCCTTCACCTCGAAGGGCAGTTCGACCCAGGCGTCCTTTCTGGACTTGGGGATGAACTTGACCACGTGGTCGGTGTCCCAGTATTGGGCCAGGCCCCACGACTTGAGCTTGCCCTCGCCGTGGTAGCGGGTCGCCTTGGTGGGCGTGGGCTTGCGAAGATATGTCTTCTCGGGCTTATCCTCGGAATTGCCGTCCTTGGGCGTCTTGTCGGCAAGAATATCCTCGCCCCAGACGATGACCGGGTCGATGTTGGGGTATTTTCGCTGTTCGGCGGTGGTCGAGGGCGTGAACTGCTTGCTCGGGCCTTGTTGATACCAATAGGCCACGCTGCAGACGTCGTCCTGACGCTGGTCATAAAGACGCGGTATGTTCTGGGCGTTCTCGTCGGCGTTCGTAAAACCCATCGTCTCGACGGCCACGCGGATGCCCTTCTTGAAGACGATCGGGTCGCGGACGTGCCAGCGGTAGCAGGACGACATCTGGCCGACGTCCCTGGCCGTGTGGCTGACGTAGGACGTGCCGAAATAGGGCGTCAGGCAGTCTTTCAGTCCCCAGGCCGACAGAAAATAGTCCTCGGTGCCGGTGCCCCAGATCGACGGGAATTTTTCGCCGTCGATTGCGATGCGGATGTCGCCCTCGCCGAACCAGTCGGGCGTCCGGGTGCGGACGGTCAGCACGGTGCCAACGTAATAGCCGCGGCCCTCGGTGTCGAGAATCAGGTACTCGTTGTCCGGCCGGTTGGGGTTGCCCGCGACGGGAAACTCCTGCCGGTATCGGGCACAGAAATACATGGTCTCCGGCGGCAGCGACTCCTTCTTGATCCAGTCGATCGCATAGAACAGCGACCGGTAGGGCTTCTTGCTCTGGTTGAGGATCTCGACCCGTGCCGACTTGCGAAACGGCATCCGCCAATAGCAGTTGTACCCGTCGCCGTCCTCGACCACCACCGGAACGCTCTTGACCTCGATCCGCTTGCCGAACGGCTGGGCGAAGAAATCGGACAGGGGCGCTTCGACGTCGGGCTTCTCGCGCCCGTCCCAATAGATCCGCAGCAGCACCTCGCGCGGGTTGGCCCTGCCGCGCCGTTCTCCGCCGGGTCGGATGGACGTGAAATGGTTGATCGTGAACCAGATGTGCGTGATGACGCCCGGCCCTTTCAGATCGGCCACCACGACCCTTTCGCCCGGCTCGACGAACCGCTGGCAGTCGTCGTTCTTCGTCGGATCGGGCCGTCCGTCCTTGCCCAGGGTCGCCGAACTGGCCGAATAGCTCCGCCCCTCTTCCCACCGCGTGATATCGTCCAGCACGCCGCCCGTGGCCAATCTTCCGCGCGTTCCAACGAAAAACAGCACCGCCGCGCCGAGAATAACGAACCCCCACCTGCCGAACGGAATCTCCAAAAACTCGCGCCGGATGCCACGCATGGAGCTAAATACGGTCTTGCCGATCATGGTTACCTCCGAAGGATGAATGGTGAACGATACCCCCATTGTGCTCCCATGATACGCGGGCGGCGCGGGCCGTGCAATCATCAGCATGCCCCCACTGGAGCCGGTGCCGAAAACCGTACGCGCGGTATGTCTGTCGTGCCTTGCTGGTGAAGGTCTCGGTGGATTTGGGACAAGAAGCAGAAGAAATGGCGAGGCGATTCGGTTGGTTGCCTTCCGCGGGACGTCTTGGGCAGGCTCAACGGCCCGAGACGACCTGACCAACTCGCGCGGCGGACTCAGCGCCGCTTTGGATTCCCAGCGGTTGCGTGCAAAAACAACAGCCCGCCGGTGACTCTCCTCCGACGGCCCATCGTTGCACCGTGTCCCGGTAGTTTTGGACCTTAGACGTCTGTGACGTTGCGGGCTCCCGGCGCCTCACTTCTCGTTTTTCCTCGGTTCCCAGTTCCGTGACCGGGAGCCGCGGGAGTGGCGGTTGGCGGTCGGTTTGTGGGTAAGGTCCTGGGGCAGGGTGGTGACGTAGCCGGGGAAGCCGCCGGCCGTGTCTTTGACTTCGATGAGCCAGGCGTCGGGCTTCTTGCCTTTGACGTAGCCGGCCCAAGACCCGTCGGGCTGGCGGACCATGAACTCGGGATACCACATCAGGTCGCGCCAGTAGGGCACGTCGTCGCAGTAGACGTACCAGACCTTGGCCTGGATGATCTTGTTGGGCGTGTCGAGCCGGCAGCGGAACAGGGTGCCGCCGCCGTCGCCGTATTTCCGTCCGCCCCAGACGAAATCGGGGCCCTTGTCCTCGTGAGCAAGGTCGGTGATCTTCGTGATCGGCCGGTCCGCGAAGCAGTGGGCCGCCCACATCTTCCAGTCCATGAAGTGCTTTTCGGACATCGATCCATGGCGGTAGTTGGGCACGTACTCGATCGTCCAGCGGCCGTCCATCATGGCCTGCATCCGGTTGATGCTGAACATCTCATAGCCGTCCTCGTTCGTCGCCCCGATGTAGAGGACCTTGGCCTTAACCCATTTCTTGAGGTGCGGCGGCTGCAACGCGCGGTAGGGGCTTCGGCTGGTCGGGTAGTTGTCCCAGTTCGATTCGTTGCCCATGTAGACGACGCCCACGATCCGCTCCGGGTCCATGGCGGCAGCCAGGTAGGCGGCCACCCGTTTGCTATGCCCTCCGATGACGGCGCGGATCTCACTCTTGTCGACCTTCATCAGCCCGGCCATGACGTCCATCGCGTAGAGGTAAGGGATGGCCAGTCGGAAATGAGCGCTGTCGGCCGGGTTGTGGGTTTTTTGGAGACGGTTGTGGAGGAAGCCGATGCTGATTTCGCGTCCGTTTTCTCCGTCGTATTCGCCCGGTACGGGGCAGATCATCGTCGGGTAATCGGTTTCGGCGGCGATCGGTTCGCCGTAGTTGCCCAAAAACCCGCCGCGCCACGGCCCGGTGGCCAGGCCGTCCCAACTCCGCTGCCCGACGATGACGACCTTGCCGCGGCGGCCCTCGGCCAGATAGACCTTCGGGTCGGCCGGCATGAAGACGACGGCCGGGTGGCCCCACTTGCGGCCTTCAATGTCCGACGTATAGAACTTCACCTCGATCCGCCGCAGTTTTTTCTCCGGCCGCGAGTCGGACGTGACGATTTCGTCCTTCTCGATCGTCCACGCAAGCGGCAACAACGTGTCGCGGCCGCGCTCGAGAATCTCGGCCGGCGTCCAGAGATCCTTTTCATCCACGCCCCGTCGTTTGGGCTTCGTCTCGTCGGCAAGGCTGAATGAGGCGGTGAAGAATAAGAAACCAACGGTGACGGCCAGAACGACGATTCCTCTGAGACATCGACGAAACATTATTTGGATTCCTTTGAATCGTGAGGCGGAGTTACTGCTGTTTCTGTTATGCTCCTACCATCGAGCATGGCCGACCGGGAGGCCGACGTCAACGGGCTTGGCAGGGCATATTTGTTCCTTTTGGGGCCTCCCGTGCTCAAAGCGCGATATTGCCGGCGGCCTCCCTCCGAGGCCCATTTCCACTACCTTTGGTCAGTGGCGCGCCACCCGAGGCAAGGCGACGACCAGTCCGCACATGAACCATAGAGGGCGTTGGCGCAGTCCGAACATGGCCACTCCGTAGAGAAGCAACGACGCGAAGCCGATCAGCACTGCGAGGATGATGAGGCGCCGCCTGGTGTCAGTACACAGGTGCAGTCCCAGGCGGCCGTTGGTAGCGGCGCCGGCCAACCACCATATCAGGGCAAGCAGGCCGAGGACGCCTTCTTCACCCAACACGGCGGCGTATGTGTTGTGGATCTCGTGGACGTGGAATTTCGCGGTGAAATTCGCCGGCCCGACGCCGAATAGCGGGCGTTCGACCGTCTTTTCCAGAACCAGGTGGAGCTGGTCGGTCCGCGTGTTGTCCAGGGACCGTTCTCCGCGCAGTGATTCGACCAGCAGTCGTGTCGACCGCTCGTAGGGACTGGTGGCGCCGGCCGCGTAGGTCTGCTCGGAATGGAGCCACACGGACACGACGGCACAAAGAATGCCCGCGGCGGCGATCGCTCCCATACCGAGAAACACGGAGCGGTTGAATACCGTTGCGTCGGAGGATCGCAATCCAATCCAAAGAATCATGCCGGTGGAGAAGCACAGCATGAGGAATCCCATTCGGCTTCCGCATCCGGCGATGGCGATGGCGATGCCGACCGCCAACATCGCATAGAACAGGCGAGTCAGTCGCCGTGTGTCCTTCATGGCGGCAATCAAGACGACCAGGGTCAGAACGGGAATGCAATAGCCGGGCAACTGGTTCGACATCCTAAGCGTCGAGGAGATACGGCCGGTGAATTCGTCCCGTGCCCAGGAGGGAGCCGATACCGCAAGGCTCCACACGGCCACCGCGCATACGACGACCGTGCCACCGCACCAGGCCAACAGGCAGCGCCTCCATTTGTCCCAAGAATCGACCAGCAACACGACGGTGAGGAAGATGCAAAAGCCGTACAGATAGTTGACTGTCTCCACCAGACTGCGAACGAGTTCCACGTCGCCGTCACACGTGCTCAGCAGGAGAGACACGCCGATGACCGCCAGAAACACGACCCCACGCCGGACCGCGACACGCTGCGACGGCAATAAGGCGGGAAATCGTCGTGGCCTGAGCAACATGGCCAGCCACGTCAGGCACATGACTCCTTCGCAGAGCGTCAGTTTTTCACGGACGACCGGAAGTTCGGGGGTGAGCAGGATGGCGGAGGCGAAGATGGCCGCGCACAGCCCCAGCACGGGATCGCGCGAAAAGACCGCCAGCGCGATACACGCGATGATTGCCCCGACAGCGATGACGATCAGGCCGACCCACACGGCGTCTCCTCCCCGTGACAGGTTGTCTCGGCAAGTCCGTTGTGCGCGCGTACGTGCCGCTTCAACCGGTTTGGTATCCAAGGATAGACCAGCCGGCTTGCCGGAAATACGTAGCGCAGCGGGGACAGCTTGAACTCGCGAATCGCCCGACTGCAAAGGTAGGCCAGTCGACGATTTTGTGCTTGCGTGGAGAAGCTGCGTTGGAAATAGCTTTCGTTTCGCACGCGTCGTTTGACCAGCGCTTCGGGCAAGTTGGCCGCCCTGCAGTGTTTCGCAACTCGGATGAAGAATTCGAAATCGATCAAAAACGGCTGGGCAGGGTCGTAGTTGATTCCTCGCTGAACGAGGTCCCGACGGAACATAACGGCGCTGTGGCAATACGGAATGCACTTGGCCGCCTGGCGTCGGATGGCCGAGTCGGTTTCCGGATAGATGCGAACGACGTTTTCGCCTCGCTGCGTGTCTTCTCGCTGCTCGGCGCAGCCGACCCAGCCGTGGTCGGTCATGTCTTCCAGGAAACGGGCCTGATTTTCCAGACGGGTTGGAAACGCCTCGTCGTCGGCGTCCAGGTTGGCGAGGTACTTCCCTCGTGCTTCGGTCGTTGCCAGAGCCAGCGCCGCGGCGCGACCTCGTCTGGGTGAGTGAATCACCCGGAGCCGCTCGTCCTGGATCGCGTCGAGAATCTGCGGCGTACGATCGGTCGATCCGTCATCGAGAACGAGGACCTCGATGTCCCGCAGCGACTGGTCCAGGAGACTCCGCACCGCGCGTTCAATCCATGTTTCTTCGTTATAGACCGTAACAAAGGCGGTCACCAGAGGCTTCATTGCCGCGACTCCTACCCCTTGATTGTTGTGGATCGTGCGTTGTTCAACGGCCGCATCGCGGCTGTCGTGTGAAAGGTGGTTCATTTGGGCTGACAGGTGACAATCAGCGACGAGGACAATTCCGGGAAGACGTGCGGGAGTAGGTGGACTTCAAGGGGCGCCAGCACACGTCCGATCGCCAGCCCCACCGCACCGCCAAGCGGGTTGATCGTGACACGATCACGACGCCAACGCAGCGGGCGGAAACCGACGCTCCCAAGAAGCGACGTGAATTCGGCGCGTCCCCAGGCAAACAGGTGCAATGGATGGTCCGGCCGAGCAGACCCGACCAATGCACGGACGAGCCGGGCCGCGCGATGCACGTTCGGCACGGCAAACACGTATGCCGCCGCATTCATGGCACGGAGCGTTCGCAGGACGCCCACCGGATCGGGAAGGTGTTCGAGTACGTGCGACAATACGATAACGTCGAACTGACCGGGTTGGAACAAATCCGCCGCCTCTTCGACTGATCCGGTCACGCATGCCCCATGACGGGACGACATCGCGACGCAGTCCGGTTCTGGGTCCACCCCGGTCACGACAAGGCCGTCCCGGGCCAGGAGTCCGAGCAGTTCCCCGCGACCGCATCCGACGTCGAGGACTCGCATCGGCGCTGGATGGTTGACGCACGTCGCCGCGTCTTGAAGCACGGCCTGCCGAAGGGCCCGATAAAGGCTCTTCCGTAGAAGACGCGACCGTGTCGTCGGAGATGTGTCTATATGACCTGTCACCGGCGCGCAAGGGTTCACTTCATGCACGCCGTCCAAGACCGGGTCAGAGGGAAATAGGGTAGTCGGCACCGCAGCACTCCTGTTGAGCATCTAGAAGGACGTCGTAGAGTCGAAGATAGTCAGCCACCATTCGGTCGATATGGAAGTGTCGTTCCACTCGTTGTCTGGCATTCGCCGCGCGTCGGCCGGCCTCGACCGGCAATCGGAGCGCTGTGCAAAGGGTCAGTGCAAGAGAAACGGGATCCCCTTCCTCGAAGCACCAGCCCGATTCCACCGTGCTTCCAAGGATCTCCTCGAATACGTCGATTCGGCTGGCAACTACCGGGGTTCCGCAAGCCATCGCTTCGGCCAGGACCAGACCGAATCCCTCATGCCCTCGCCTGCTTGGAACGACGACCGCCGCAGCGGTTGCCATTGCACGCAGTGACGCTTCTCGGGACAGCCAACCCTTGAATTCGACGCTTCCGGTTATCCGCAGTTGCGACACCTGGTTGCGAAGCGCAACCTCGTCGGGTCCGGAGCCGATCAGCACGAGCCGTACTTCCGGGCATTCTTGTAGAATCCGCGGCATCGCCTCCAGAAGAAGACGCTGCCCTTTGACGGGAACCAGTCTGCCCACGCACACCACTTTGCGCGGGTCCCGTGAAGGCGTCTTCTTTCGGATCCGGTCGATTCTCGACAGATCGATTCCGTTGTGGATTACAAGATGGCGCGGCGCGGCCTGGTCACTCGCCGCCGCCCACGTCTGGGCGGAACGTCCAAACGAGTTGGCCACGGCTCGGGACACGTATACGGTAGAAGCAACACAGCGCTGCGTATGCCGAACGGCCAGGCGATAGTGCGGCCGCATGGAGCCGAACGTCTCATGTTGCGTGGAGAGGACCACGGGGACGTGCTGACGGCGTGCCACGACTCGTGCCGCGACGCCGGGTACACAGAAGTGGGTATGAACTACGTCCGGCGTCCGTTCCCGCAGGAACTGGGCGAACTTGGCGGAAAACACCTTGTGCTGCGAATAGAGGTCCCACACGCCTCGCTTCCGACGGACCGGGACGTCGACCAGTTCCACGCCTTCCGGCGCCGGCGGCGGGTTGACCGGCCGTTGATCGTCCAGCCGGCAGAAGGTCACTTCGTCACCCCGCGCAATCAGCCCGCTGGCCACCTGATTCATCAGGCTCCAAATGGACACGGCCGCACGGCGATCGACGAAGACGCACTTCATGCCTTCTCCAAGTAGACCGACGGGTATCGGGCAAACGTGTTTTCTTCGGAATACTGTTTCGCCACCGCATCCTGACCGCGCCGACCCATCGCACGCGAGTCTTTCGGGTTGCGGTAGTGCCACAAAAGCAAGTCGGCCAACGACTCCGAATCACCCCGGGGAAAGCGGTGGCCGGTCACGTTGTGTTCGATGAAATCGGCCGAGGCCTCGAAGTCGGCTGTGATCGTCGGCACGCCGCATTGCATTGCTTCGATCGCGGCCATGCCCAGTCCTTCAAAACGCGACGGTAGCACGGAGACGTCGGATTGCCGAAGCATGGCCATCGCTTCCGGGTGCGCGACTGCCCCCGTAAACGTGACGAAATCGCCGATTCCCAGTTCGGCAGCCAACCGGCGAAGCGTTTCTTCGAGTGGACCGTTGCCCACGAGTACTAATCGGACCGGACCGTCAACTTGTGAATGCAACTTCGAGAACGCATGCAGAAGCGTCTGCCAGTCCTTTTCGGGCGACAGCCGACCGCACCCGCTTACGACAAACGGCGATGCAACCTCGCGCGCAGTGGGCAACGCCGTCTGAAACGGCGAAAATGGCGGGGGGACGACAATGCTTTTCCTCTGCCCGTCGGGGTGACTATGGTCGAGGGATTGGGCGACCGCCGAGGAATTGCACACGACGCGGTCAACCAGCGCGGCGGCCAATCGTGTCGACATCCTGCGACGCCAGTTCCAGGCCGTCACGGGCATGTGCAGGGTCGTGACAATCCGTGGCACGCGCAACGCCCGCAGGAGAAGTGTCACCGGCAAGAGGCTCGAATAGAGATGGCAGTGGCATACGTCCGGAGCAAGCCGGCGAGTCAGCCGGTGGAGTTTTCTTAGACGCTCAGACAACGATCCCCCCAGGCAGTACACCGCGTCAGCGGCGTCGGCCGCCTTGGGAAGCAAGTTCGCGTCCCAGCGTCGCAAGACGACGATGTAGACTTCGAACGACTCGCGCCGGCGCAGATAGTCGGCCAACCGCGACACATATTCTTCCGTGCCGCCGATACACCAGTCTTCGAGGAGCATCAACACTCGATGCGGGGGTTTTAGTTGCGTCGTCACGGGAGGCGGGCCTTTCTGTACGTTCGCAGCAACAGGTTGCAGCATCGACTTCCCCACGCCGAAGGCAGGCATGCCAGACCGCGAAGAACCTCGTAGCGAAGGCGGCGGCGCATGTCGGGGCCGTAGCGCAGTCCCCGGCGCACGGCCGACCGGGCTGTGGCTGGGTATCCGTGGCGGATGGCTTCAAGCGTGATCAGAAAATACCGGGCGGCCATTGCCCGCGAAAGTTCGACCGGATCGGCGTGCCTGCCTACGGTTTGCCCGTTTCGGCCGGCGTTTTCTCGGGCAGAGTCAGCCCTACGTGACCGCCTTTGAGGCAGCAATCCCTTTTCCACCAGTGTTTGCTCGGCTGAGGCCGCGGCCCGTTCCATGGCGTCGAGTCCCTCTTGAGTCACCGACAGATCGGCAATCCGGCCGTCACGGTGCTGGCGAGCCAAGGCGTAAACTCCGGGAAAGTGTCTGCATTTCGCCCCTGTCGCCAGCATTCGGACGTTGTACTCCCAGTCCTGCCATTTTCGCAGGTCCGTGTTCCATCCTCCGATCTCGCGGCACAAGCCTCGCCGGTAGAGACCGCAGATCACGTTGAGCGTCGACTTGCGCACGTGGTCGCTAAGCGGTGTTGACGTGGCTCGACCGAAGCAGGGCGTGATGTCGAAGTCCGGCTCTGTTTCGAACATGCCCACCTCGGAATAGACGTAGTCCACCTCCGGATGGAACATGAGTATGCCAATCTGCTTTTGAAACTTCTCCGGATGGAGCACGTCGTCCGAATCGAGGAACTGGATGAACTCCCCATGGGAGGCGTTCAGCCCTCGATTTCGGGCGGCGGGGGCTCCGCTCGGTGACTGGCGAAGGTATAGCATTGTGAGCTGTTGATCGTTGGTGTGCTTACGGGCCCACGCATCGACGATTGCCTTGGTTTCATCGGTCGACCCGTCGTCGATGATCAAAATCTCGATCGGCCGATAGGTCTGCCGCGCAATAGAATCCAGTGATTCGGGCAACAAGCCGGCACGGTTGTAGGTCGGCATGACCACGGAGACCAGGCCCGGCTCGAAGGCACTGCTAATCGGACACCCGGAGTCCGTGGCCGTCATGGGTTTGGTTGCACTCATGACTTGCCCTCCGCCGATCGGAGGCCTGAGGTTGGCGGATCATGGTGAAACAATCGGCGTCGGAGTCTCCCGGCAAGAGCCTCGACCCGGCGGCGCACCACATGCGGCGCCCGCCTTATGGCCGACGGAACAGATGCCAGAAATGAGGGATAGATCATCTCGCGTCGCTCCACGCTGAGCACGGGCCGCCGGGCCAGCCGGGCGATCTCTACGGCTTGACGGTGGCTGCTCTCAATAAAGAGCTTGGCGTTCGCGGCTCGATAGGCTTTTGCCTTCATCGACGCATGGACGCCGGCTGCCTGACGCGAGGCTTTGTCCGGCAGATTCATCATGACTAAACGGCGATATTGCACACCGTGCCGCTGCAACCACTTCTCGGTCAGGGAGCGGTATTTCTCGAGACGGCACGTCACCAGAACGCCTACGGGCGCCGAGGGCAGCCAAAGTGGCGGAGCTTCTTCCAAGAAACGTCGGTAGCAGGGGCCGTCGTCGTTCTGCGTTTCGGTGGGATCGACGCACAGCACGCCGTCGATGTCGACGCAACTGTCGGCCAAAACGCTGTGGTGCATGAAGTTCCACTCGAATACGCGCGGCCCGACGATTTCCTCGAAATAGAGATCGACCTTCCGACGCCCGGGCAACGAGATGTAGACGGCGGCGAAGATCGCCTCACGGTCCATGCCGGCCTGGGCGAGACGCTCGCGCGCACGACTCATCGCCCCGCCGGATTCCAGTGAATCGTCCAGAACAAGCACTCGGCCGTTGCCTCCCAACGGTGCCCTGTCGGACCGCGGTTGCAGCCGTGGCCCGGAGCGCAGAAGACGACCCTCGACGAATCCGTCCAGATCGGTCAACGGCAGATTCAGATGCAATGCCAGAAGATTCGCCGCCAGCAGCCCGCTGCGAGGGATGCCGACGATCAACCTGACGTCGCGCGGGACCTGGTGCAGGTTCCGGACGATTGTTTCGTTCAGGTTCGCTACACTTCGGAAGTTCATGGTTTGCGGCCTCGCATGCCCAGGTTGATCCAACCGTGGTCATCCCCTCGGACTTCCGACCGATCGAGCGGTGTAACGTCGACCAACGGCACTCGTTCCATGAGGGTCTTCAGATAGCGCCGTGAGAAGAGTGCCCGATGCCAATTGGGATCCACCGGATCACCCGTCCCGTCGCCGTAGGTAAAGAGCCGTCCGGCCGCCCATTTGCAGACGTCCCTTTCTTCGTTGAAGCGATACCATCCGTCCTGTGTAAAGTCACGATTCCCGCCACACTCCCCGTCGACAAACGCTCTACAGATCTTCTCGCCGTCGGGCACCCAGATTTCCAGGATTCCGCCCGGTTGAAGAATTCGCGTCCATTCTCGCAACACGTGTTCGGTCTGGTACCAGGGAATATGCTCCAGTACATGGCTGGCGTAGACCAGTTCGAAGCGCTCATCGGGCAGGGGCAACCGCTTGGCCGCGTCGCAAATGTAGTCGACGTGACGGCCAGCGCGAATGTTCAAGGTCTCGAATCCTTCGAGTCGACGTGGCCCCGGTCCGATTTCAAGCTTTCGGCGAGTCTTTTCGTGGTTGCGGGCCAAGTGGACGCCCGTGATGATCTGGCGACCGGGAAAACGGTTGGCTACCAGGTCGAAGCACGCACGGGCTCCGTGTCGCAGAAGGCGGTGAGCGGACTTCTTCGGCGTGTGTATCATCACGTTATTCCTTCTCCAGCGACCAGAAGTCGGCCGGCTTCCCGGCATACTGCAAAAGCGCGCGAGCCTCGTCGGCCACCATGTCGGTGACATACTGGCGCGTCATCCCGTCCCATTTTGGACGTGATGGCACGGCGACTCGCATTCGTCTGTGTAAATAGGATTTAATCGACGCTGGAATTGTTCTTTTAAGATGAGACATACCAGGCACGTGGCGCGCCATGGCCATCCAACGCGATTCCATGTCATGATCGCGCGAACGGTTCCGTGGACGGCACGCATCGGAGAATTGAAACGTCTCATCCACGCCGATCCGGCGACAGCAATCAGCCAGAAACCGGTCTGGATCGGCACGAAAGTCCTCGAAGAAAAGGACGTGTATCTGGTCGTCGGTAAAGTACTTCCGGTAGGCACTGATGCATTTCCAGAAGAGGCTCCCCTCGGTCACCGGGAGATACTCGCGTACAGCCCGGGCGAAGCAGCGAGGCATCGGATGAGATGAATGTAGGCATTGGAGGAAGTCTGATTCGATGCGATCCAACGGGTGGCGCACGACGTAGAGGATTCGCGCGCTCGGCAGGGCTTCGGCGATTCTCGGCACGGTTCGCGGGCAGGACACCACTCGAGAATACATCGGGCTGACATCGCCGATGGCAAGGGTCTGCTCAGTCGTGGTAAAGAAGGAAGAATACCAGTCCCAGCCCTTTTCGTAGGCTGAATCGAGACTGAAGAAGTTCGGTTCCTTTGGCTGGCACATCGCGACCTGGGGATGTTGCCTCAACAAATCCCAAATGCTCGTTGTGCCGGACTTCGAAGCGCCGACGATCAGGAAGGTAGGTTCAATTCGCATGATGCTTTTCTCGCAGATACGGGAGCGAGTGATGAACTTGCGCCCGGCGGGGAAACGGCGGGGCGGAATGCTCGGCTCAAGGCCACTGTATCGGCAAACCACTTTTTCCCTCCCGGCAGAAGCGCCGAGAGAAACAGGTAGAATATCGTGTAGATTCCGATTCCCGCTGCAATCCGCCACGGCAAGACGTCGGGCCAATGGGGTAGACGGGCGATCGTTTCCAGAGCAACCCCGGCCAGGAGCGACGCTGTGGCCGGACGCACTATTGCTGCGCCCAGGTCGCGCATTCGAACGGGGCTGCCATGACAGGCGTAGGCCAGTTGCAGCGGGCGCATGGCCACGGTCGCGCCGCTGTAGGCGATTGCCATGCCTAGTGCGCCCCAAGGCAGTCCGGCGATGAAGGCAAGAATCGTGACGGCCGAACCGATAAATGTGCAGCGAAGCTGCCGATCCGTGCGACCCGACGGAACGAAAATCCAACCGGAACTCACGTTCAGCGTGCCTACAAACGCAGCCGGAGCCAACGCCAGAAAAATCGGAACGGCCGCCAGCCACTGCGATCCGAGCACGGCCAACACCAGGTCGGGAGCCAACACGGCCGTGGCAACGACCGCGGGCATTCCCATCGTCGCCACGAAGGACATGGCCTTGCAGTAGGCAGCTCGGTACCGGACCGGTTCATTTTGGAGGCGACTGAGCGCCGGAATCATCACTGCCGAGAGCGGGGCGTTGATTTGGGTGATCGGTAAAAGCAGCAGTTGATAGGCCTTCGAGTAGAGCCCTAGCGGGACCGCGCCCCAAGTGACGCCGAGGAGCACGTTGTCGAGATTGCGACATCCGTAGTTCAGGACGTTCCCCGCGGTGAGGTGCCCGCCGAAGTGAAGCATCGCCCGGACTCCGGATCGGCGCGAGGGAAGTCCCGGTCGCCAGCCGCTGGCGCCCCAAACCGAAATCGCATTGACCAGTGCCGAAACGACAGGGATGCACACCAGTGCCCAATAACCGCCGCCGAGAATGGCCGTGGCGATTCCCACCGCAACGCCGGCAGCCGAGGAAACCACGCCGATCACCGCCAATAAGGGAAACCGCATTTGCCGTTGCAGCAAGGCCTGTGGTTGGGCTGACGCCCCGCCCAACAGGAACGTACTGGCCAGGGCAAGCGTGATGGGCATCAACTCCGGTCGGCCATACAACCAGGCCAACGCAGGGGCCAGCGAGGCGACGCTTGCCGCAAGCACCGCGCCCAAGGCCACGTTGATCCAGAAGAGCGTGCTGAGCTGCTGATGATCGATCTTGTCCCGTTGGACGGTGGCCATCGACAGGCCGGCGTCTTTGAAGACGGCCATCAATCCCGTCACGGCGGTCACCATAGCGACCAGACCGAAGCTTTCGGGAACGAGCAACCGCGCGAGGACAACCGTCGCGCCAAGCTGAAGGAAGAATTTCGCAGCCTGCGCGCCGACCGTGACAACCCCACCCTGTACCGACCGGTTCTTCAACTCGGCAGAAGGACAATCGGTGTAAAACGGTCGTTCGTGCCCCATGGATGGCTCGCTTCTGTGAGGTGCACTGCCCGTCGGCCCCGCACGTGATGTCGGAGGACGGGTTTCAACTCCTGCCCTTTCGTTCGTGCTTCGCGCCAGCGGTGACCCGCGACGCGCAGCCTCACAGGCAGAACATCACCCCACAGAATGACCACAAGGGGGAAATCGACAATTATTACAGGCGATAGTGTGATCTTCCGAAAATGGGCACCGTAGGGCGATTGTGAGGATTGCGAGACTCTTGCGCGAATCAGTGATAATGTCGGTTGGGATGAAACGGATGGCTTGCGTCCGAGGTTTGGAACTTGAGAAACAGAATCTCCGGCCATCCCCCCGGCCAGAGTATTGTGTGACAACGAAAGAAGAGCCGGTTCCCGCTGGCCAAATCGGCGCAAAGCGTCCGCGTAAGGTAAGGTTGGTAGATATTACACGGTATAGATTACACCCTCGGTTGTCTCCATCACGTGTTCATTTCATGTCATTCACCAGCGTCATGCCGCCGCATTCCAAGCTGACCGCTCCCTCATCGGCGGACAGGGGGGCTGGGCATGGCGAGCACGGCGCGCCGATCGAGGGGCCTTCGCCGAACCTTCCGCCTCCCCTTATTGGGCTGAACCTTTCAGGCTGCCTTCACGCGCTTCGCCGACATTGGCTGGCGGCAATGACTCTCGGGCTCTTTTGCGGCATGGTTTCGGGGGCAACGACCTGGCTGGTGCGCGCGCCGCGATACACGGCCGTCTCGCTGGTGCGCATTGCGGAGAAGGAACCATCGCTGGTGTTCGGCGGTCGCCGTGGCAGCGGCAACGGAGACTTCGGCGTTTACAAGCGGACACAGCAACAGCTTCTCCTGAGTCTGCCGATTCTGAAAGACGCTCTCCAGAAGCCTGAGATCGCGCAACTGCCCCTCGTCCGGAGCCAGCGCGCCCCGGTTACATGGCTCACCGGCGCGCTGATGGTGAGATTTCCCGACGGAGCCGAGGTGATGCGGGTGAGCCTGGAGGGCAAGAATCCTCAGGACCTCATCGACATCGTTAACAGCGTTGTTGACACCTATATGGATCACGTCCGGCGCATCGAGTGTGAAGAGCAGGAACAGCGCCTTGCCGACCTCGACCGTATCTATGCCGAGAAACAGGCCGAGGCGCGAGAGCGACGAACGGCGCTGATCAACATGACCCGGCACCTCGAATCGACCGTCGGCGGCAACCGTTCGCCCAAACATGATGCAACCCTACGCCAGCTCGTCGAACTGAAGCGGGAACTCTATCGGCATGAGTTCGAAATCAAACGCAAACAGAGCGAACTCGCCGCACACACTGCCACGGTGAATACCTTCACTGCCGCGGACGTCGCCGATGTGGAGCTAGACACCTATGCACAGTCCGATGCCGAGGTCATTCGTCTGCGGCGGCAACTGGAGGACATTCGCCTTCGTGAAGCACGGACGCGCGCCGTCGTTCGACCGAGCTCCCTCGCCCCGTTTGCCGAACGACATTCTCGTGCCGCCGCCATGACGGAGGAACTCCTCCAAGAACGCTTTGCCGAGTTGCGAGAACAGTTGGCACGCTCGCGCCGGGCGACGGCCCTCGACAAGGTGCGAGAGTTGCGGACACAAATCGGCATCTTGGCCGGATTGAAACAGCAACTGGAAGAAGACCTGAATAAACAGCGCAGCCAAATCCAAGACGGAGGTGAATCGCCGGGCGATCTCAAGATGGCCATTGACGTAGAGATGAACCGGGCAGAGTTGGATCAACTCGACCAACTGCTCAGCCGCATCGCCGGGGACCGGGAGAAGCTTAAAATCGAGAGCGAGGCTGCCTCAAGAGTCATAGTAGTCCAACCGGCCCAGGTGCTTTCCGGCGGCGACCGTCAGACACGCTGGTTTGTCATTATGCTCATGGCAACGCTGGGCGCTTCTTTACCGATCGGGTGTATTGTTGTATGGGATGTCCGCAAGCAACTGGTCAACTCTCCGGCCGACGTTTTGTCCCGGTCGGGGCTGACCGTTCTGGGTGTTATGCCGACCGTCTCGTCGTCAGCGGTTGGCTACGGCGCCGTTCCTGCCGAACAACCCATGGCGGACGAGCCCGACTTGATCCAGTGCGTTGACAACATGATCGTGGCCCTATTGCATGATGCTGATCGTGAAGGGAAACGCGTGATCCTTGTGTGCAGCGCCGCCGAAGATGAGGGTAAAACGACAGTTGCCATCCAACTTGCCCTGGGATTTGCGCGAACCGGACATCGCACTGCATTAGTGGATTTTGATCTACGGCACCCTGCGCTCAACAAGCAATTCGGTCTTGCCGCGGAACCCGGCGTGGCTGAGGTGCTCCGCGGCGAAAGCGAGGCGATCGACACGATGCAAGGGGGTGTCGTCGAAAATCTCTGGCTTCTGACGTCCGGTCGCCATGACAGCCGTGCGCAGAGTGCCCTGGCTCAAGGAGAAGCCAACGCGCTTTTTGACCACCTTCGCGCGATGTTTGATTTCGTCGTGGTTTTAGGCGGCCCCATCGTTCCTGCGGCCGACACCCGATTGCTCAGTCACAGTGCGGACGCGGTCATCTTCTCGATCCAACGCTATCAAAGTCGGGTCCCGAATGTATCGGCTGCCTGTAGGATTCTGGCCGCCTTGGGTGTCCGCGTGCGAGACGCTGTAGTTACCGACACGGCTGCCTCTGTCATTTTCCCAACAACCCGACACCAGGCCTGTGGGCTCCCGCCGTTCCAACCGAGTGCCGACAGCCGCCCGCCGAGAACCACACCTGAGATCGCAACATGATGCTGACAACGTTGGTCGCGATTGGTCTTATCACGTTTGCCGTTACGTCTGCCTTGTCGGCGGCGATCACGTCACTTGCGTCGCGTGTCGGATTCGTCGACCGGCCGGACGGCGATCGCAAGATGCATCAGAATCCGACGCCGATGGGCGGAGGACTCGCCCTATTCTCGGCCATCATGATCGCGGTCTTCCTGCTGCGTGTCGTGCCGAATCCGTGGCGGCAGAGTCTGGTCGAGGCCGGCCCCTGGCTGTGGCCGTGGCTGATCGGCGGCGGAGCGATCGTTCTGATCGGAACGATCGACGACTGCTTGGCACTGCGTGCCCGACAGAAGCTGGCAGGACAATTGACGGTAGCTGCATTCCTGGTGGTGTTTTTTCCGACGGTTCAGCGTATCGGGTGTTTTGGGCATCAAGTGGAACTTGGCGCGCTGGCCCTGCCTGTAACACTCCTTTGGATGGCGTTAACTACCAATGCAATAAACTTGCTGGACGGCATTGACGGCGCGGCGACCGTAGTGGGCTCAGTTCTGGCCGCGACGATCGCGATCGTGGCTGCCATCAACGGCCACGCGATCGTCGCGCTGGTCGGGATGATCTTTGCTGCCAGTCTGTTCGGATTCTTGCGACACAACTTTCCACCCGCCAGGATCTTTCTTGGAGACGGCGGGGCCATGCTGATTGGACTTCTGCTTGGCGCGCTGACGCTTTTTGCGTCGCGCCAAGAGTCGGGAGCAGTCCCTGTGATCGTCCCGTTGACAATTTGGACGATCCCGTTGCTTGATACGACGATTGCGGTCTGCCGCCGGACAGTCGGTGGCCACGGCATCTTCAAACCGGACCGCGACCACCTGCCACACCGCCTGATGGCGCTGTTGACCAGCAACCGCCAGGCACTTGCCTGGCTGGCCGCTTTTTGCCTGGCGTCGTCGATGGCGGCGATATTCGGCGCCCTTCTGATGAGCGACATGGTGGGGATCCTAGGCGCGATCGGCCTTGTGGGATTTCTCGTGTCGACACACGTGTTCGGACACGCAGAACTATTCGCGGCGGCCCGACGGCTTGGGCGCCTTGGTCGTTCCTTCCCGCAGACATCACTTGAGACGCCTTCCAGCGCCGACCACAAGGGTGCCCCGGCGCTCAGTATCGGACAATGGGGGTCAATCTGGTCTACCCTCGTCGGTTCCGCAGTCAGGTATGACTGGAGCGAGGTAAGCCTGGCCGAGAAAGCACCTTCCAGGAAAAGGGGCTATTGCGCGGCGTGGACCGCCCCCCACCCTAAAACCGACGATCCACACTGGCGGATCGATCTGCCTGTCATGGTGGCGGGTCACGTTGTCGGACACGTCACCGTAGCCAGCGCACGAAATCGTAGCGAAGCGTCTCGGGATATCCAGGAACTGCTGGGCCTGCTGATGTCGTTTGAGATGCAATCACAAGAGGCTGCGAATACGTCCTTGCCGGTATGCCTGCAGCAGGAATAGGGTTTCTACTGCAAGTGACGATCGTCACGGTGGAGCGAGAATCGCACGGGCTGCGTGATATTCTCCCCGGCACCTCAGCAGCGGTATCACGGAATAACCTACAGTCTCTTGTAAAGATTACCGCTTCCCCCATTCCTGCGTTATTCCCACCACTCGGTCGACCTGCACGTTTGTCCTCGCCGGTGCATGTTCGTCGGGCACCGGAGACTAGGAGATTATCTGCCTGACAGCGTCACGCTCGGCTTGTATTTCCCCGCCGAGCACGGCTAAGAATCTTCGTTCCCGCAAACCTTCGTTGAGCCCTCGCCTTTTTCTGAAGAACACGTCGAATGTGTCCCGCCCTGCTTGCCCCCGCCAAAGGACGCCCCGCGCGACGTCCGTCAATGCGACAATGCCCCCGAGTGTTGTTCGTCGAGAGCTACCCGCATGTCTTGTACGGGCAGCAGCGGACGATGCTCTCGATCGTGGAACGCTTGCCTCAAGAACGCATGCAGCCGCTGGTGGGAGTCACGGGGAGCGGGTCGTTCGTGGACGCCGTTGATCAACTCGGTGTGGATATTATGCGGTTTGATTATCCGTCGCTGTTGGCTGCCTACGGCGGAGCCATCTACCGCTATCGCGGCTCGAGGCGGGCACGGATGGCGTGGCAGTTCGCCCAATACGTGCTCCGCGCGCGTCGTCAGCTTCGAGAGAAGAGGATCTCCGCGGTCTTCTGCAACGATCTGCGAGGTTTATTGACTGTTGGGCTGGCGGCACGCTCCCTGTCTATTCCGGTGATGATTTGGGACAAGCTCGACCGCCCCCACGGCTGGCTTGACTTGCTTGAACTCCCGCTGGCCAACAAGACGGTCCTCATTTCCGAGGCTGTCAAAAAGAAGTTTCCCCGCTGGCAACTCCAGACCTACCGTAGGCGACTGCAAACCATCTCGAACGGGGTGGATCTCGCCAAGTTCGATGCCTCTCACGCTATACGGCGCGAGCTGGGACTCCGCGACGGCGATCTTGTCGTGACAATCGTCGGAACGATTACCGAGAGAAAGGGGCACGATCGGATTTTCGACGTGCTGCCGGAATTCGTGGCGAGGGTCCCCAACGCTGTGTTGCTCATCATCGGCTCCGTATCGCGTTCGGGCGAAGACCTGGAATACTTCAACAATCTCCCAAACCGCGACCATCCGAATGCCTGGTTTCTCGGGGTGCGGGATGATATCCCGGAGATCATGCACTCGACTGACGTCCTGGTGGTTCCGTCTCGCCACGAAGGGATGGGACGCGTGGTGTTGGAAGCCATGGCATGTCGGAAGCCAGTTGTGGGAGCGCGTGCCGGCGGCATTCAAGAAGTCGTCCTTCACGAAAAGACCGGATTGCTCTTCGACGGACATGACCGAAAGGGACTCCTCGACAGTCTTGTGCGACTGTGCGAGTCGCCTGTGCTTCGAGAGTCGATGGGGCAAGCGGGCCGAGCGCGAGTGGAGCAGTCTTTTGAGCAAAACACCCAGTTGGATGCGGTTCTCGCGATTCTCCACGAAATGATGAACACGAAGGGGTAGGGCATGGACTCGACAAGTTCTCTTCGCTACGACCGATGGATCGGCGCCAACACGCGCGTAGCCTCTACTGAGCGGATTCGGATAGCACATCTCCAGCTTCTCCCGCTTCTGAGTGGATGCCAGAACGTCTCCCTGGACGTATTGAAGAGCCTGGATCGAACCCGGTACGAACCGTTTCTTATCTGCCAGTCACCGGGACCGCTTACCGAAGCTGCCCAGGCGGAGGGCATCCAGTGCCTGTTTGCCGACCGCCTGGTCCGTCCGATCGCCCCGTATTGCGACTTGATCGCGTTTCTCCAACTCGTGAGGCTGATGCGGAAGTACCGATTTGATATTGTGCATACCCATTCCTCCAAGACGGGGGTTTTAGGACGTCTTGCGGCCAAGGTAGCCGGTGTGCGAACCGTCATGCACACGGTCCACGGATTCGCCTTTCCGGCGGCCTCTTCGTTGCTGAACAGAGTTCTCTACTTCCTGCTCGAATGGATCGGCGGACGTTTTTGCGACACGATGATCTGTCTCAAACAATCCGACCTGGACTTCGCGCGCCGATGGCTCTGGATCGCGCCCGAACGCCTTCAGTTGATCCCGAACGGTATTGCGACCGGAAGGTTCCGACCGATCTCGGCCGACACGCGTGAGGTCGTCCGTCAAGACGTCTTTGGCATGGCTCAAAACATGCCGGCCGTCGGGATGGTAGGACGCCTCTGTCGCCAGAAAAACCCGCAGTGCTTCGTGGAGGCCGCCGACCTCGTCCTGCGTCAGGGGACGAAAGCCAAGTTTTTTCTTATCGGCGACGGCGAATTGCGGGAGGAGTTGGAGGCCGACATTCGCCGACGGGGCCGGACGGCTGATATCGTGATTCTGGGTTGGCGAGACGACACTCCACGACTCATCGCTAGTCTCGACCTGTTCTTGTTGACTTCCCGGTGGGAAGGGCTGTCACTGGCTCTGCTCGAAGCGTTGGCTTGCGGGACGCCCGTGATCGCATCCGATATTCCGGGAAATCGCGAGGTCGTCCTCCAGGGTGTCGACGGTCTTCTCGGTCCAGACGACGATCCCATGGGATTCGCCGAGCAGATGCAGAAGCTCCTTCTGCACCGCGGCCTGCGTCGTGAGTACGGCAAAGCCGGTCGTCACAAGATCGCCCGCGATTATCGTCTGGACACAAGGGTAGCACGAGTCGAACGTCTCTATTCACACCTCGCCCACGACCGGGTCCATCGGCAAACACGTCAACCGTCGTTCAGTCCTGCACAACGCTTGCAGAGAAGCCTGACCTGGATGTTTGGACGCCGCCGGGTCAATGCATGATGCCACAGGGCCTCTTGCGAGTTTAAGTGTGAGACCGCGCTTCCTTGCCTTCCGGGAATCTTGCCTTCTCAAAGGACAAGCAAGCAACGGAACGCAAAAGCACTCTAGAATCGGCGTCGATTGACAGGTGGTTGGTGCCTGCCCGTAAATAACCGGGATTCGAGCCCCTTGGCGCACACCCCTTGTTGCACTCGATTCGTGGGTGTCATTCTGAATTGCGAGTCACGGGAACGAGCACGGCGGCGGGGTGCTCTTTCTTCAGGCGGCAGCGTTTGGAAGCCTATCCGTATTCCATCAACTGGCTAGGCAGCGCAAGACGCAAAAGATGAGTCCAGATTGCCGGTTTGGCGGCCCACCCCCCCTACAACCGGTCCAGACGTATCGTATGGCCCTAAAGGGGTGGCCGAACACGCTTTTTGGACTCAATCGACGGATCGGATTGGGCGGTCTCTGGTTAGACTCGAAGTTGATACCCGGCCGGCGCGCGGCCGGAAAAATCCCCTCGCCCGGGCGATTCCCCTGATTGTAACGTTGCCGTAAACTGAAAGTCGCCTAGGGCACAAGCACCTCTCCAGAGAACAGGCATGATGGTTCGATCCTCGCTCCGTGGCATTTCGCGATCCTGTCGCGTTTTGGATCGCGCGTCCCGCAAACAGCTTCCTTTTCGTCATTCTCGGGTCGAGTCGCTCGAACCGCGTTGGGTCCTCTCCTCGGCGCCGACGCTGGCGGCGATCTCCGACGTGACGCTCTACGCCGGGGCGCCGCTCCATTTGGCCCTGGACGCCTTCGACGCCGACGGCGACGCGCTGAGCTTCTCGATCACCAGCACCAACGACGACCTGACGACGATGGTGCCCCAGGGCAACCGCAGCATGAGGATCAGCGTGGACGGCTTCGGCGACATGATCTTCGAGCTGTTCGAGCAGCGCGTCCCGGAGACGACCGCGCGGATCATCGAGTTGGCCAATTCGGGTTTCTACGATGATCTGACGTTCCATCGGATCATCGAGAGCTTCATGATTCAAGGGGGCGATCCCTTGGGCACCGGCTCGGGCGGCTCGGGCGTCGATTTCGACGATGAGTTCCACCCCGAGCTCCGCCACAGCGGCGCCGGCGTCCTGTCGATGGCCAACA